>NZ_DASXJD010000037.1:0-58858 GCF_036497585.1 Actinomycetospora sp.
TCGCGGACGCGGCGCATCTCGACCAGGGAGGCGGGGAGGAAGCCGCGGAGGCCGATGTCGAGGATGAGACCACCCTTGACGACCTCGATGACGGTGCCCTTGACCGGCTCGTCGTTGTCCTTGAGCTGCTCGATCGTGCCCCACGCGCGCTCGTACTGGGCGCGCTTCTTGGACAGGATCAGCCGGCCCTCCTTGTCCTCCTTCTGGAGGACGAGGGCTTCGACCTCGTCGCCGACGGCGACGACTTCGTGGGGGTCGACATCGTGCTTGATGGACAGCTCGCGCGAGGGGATGACGCCCTCGGTCTTGTAGCCGATGTCGAGGAGGACCTCGTCCCGGTCGACCTTGACGATGGTGCCTTCGACGATGTCGCCATCGTTGAAGTACTTGATCGTCTTGTCGATGGCGGCGAGGAAGTCCTCTTCCGACCCGATGTCGTTCACAGCCACCTGAGGGCTGGTCGTGTTCGGGGCGGTGTGGGTGTCGATGGACATACGGTGGACGGCTCCGGGAATGGGCAGGTCTCGGTCGGGTGGGCGCTCCCACGAGGGCGGACATCGTCCTGACGCTGATCGGCACCCGGGGGGACCGAGGGGATCGCTACCCAACCGGTGGAACCCGACAGTGCGGATCCGGACAGGGCGAGACCACTGACGTGGACCTCCATCGTATCCATCGCCGGAAGCCTCCGGCAAACGGGGCAGACCTCGCCGCTCCCCGGCGTGTCCCCGGCCGTGTCGGCGCCCGGTCGGGGCCCTCGTGGGGCGTGTCAGGATGCCCCCATGAGCGCCGGCTCCGCGACACCGCCGCCGGGGTCGGACGGCCGGGCGGGGGTCGTCTCGCGACCGGTCGGGCCGGCGGAGTCGGCGGTCGCGTCCCGCGGGTGGTGGGACGACGAGGCGGGCCGCTACCAGGCCGAGCACGGCGCGTTCCTCGGTGACGTCGACTTCGTGTGGTGTCCGGAGCGGCTGCGCGAGGCCGACGCGGCGCTGCTCGGGCCGCCCGCCGCGCTGGTCGGCGCGCGGGTGCTCGAGGTCGGCTGCGGCGCGGCGTCGTGCTCGCGCTGGCTGATCGACCGCGGCGCCGACGCGGTGGGCGTCGACCTCTCGGCCGGCATGCTTCGCGAGGCCCGCGCCGCGGACGTCCGCTCCGGCATCGCCGTCCCGCTCGTGCAGGCCGACGCCTCGCACCTGCCCTTCCCCGACGCGACCTTCGACCTCGCCTGCTCGGCCTTCGGCGCGGTGCCCTTCGTCGCGGACACCGCGGGGCTCATGGCCGAGGTCGCTCGGGTGCTGCGGCCGGGTGGGCGGTGGGTGTTCGCGGTGAACCACCCGCTGCGCTGGATCTTCCCGGACGACCCCGGCGAGGACGGCCTGTGCGTCACGCAGTCCTACTTCGACCGGACCCCCTACGCCGAGGCCGACGACGACGGCCGCGTGATCTACGTCGAGCACCACCGCACGCTGGGCGACCGGATCGCGGACGTCGTCGGGGCCGGGCTGGTGCTCGAGGGCCTCGTCGAACCGGAGTGGCCGCCGGACCTCGAGGAGGTCTGGGGCCAGTGGTCGCCGCTGCGGGGCGCGCTCTTCCCCGGGACCGCGATCTTCCGCTGCCGGCGCCCGCGGTGACCGGCGGGCCGCGGGCCGCGCTCCCGGACTCCCCCGCGCAGGTCCTCGCCGACCTGCTCGAGGTCCAGCGTCGTCGCTTCGCGGCCCTCGACCCGCGGTTGCCGCAGCCCGCCGCTCCCCCGCCGGGCGACGTCCTCGTCGTCGGGACCCCGCCGCACCGGGTGGCCGGCGTCGTCACCCACCACGTGTGGCCCGCGGGCAGCGGGCCGCTGCTCTGGTCAGCCGCCCAGGTGAGCGAACTGCACCCGGTGATCGGCGGCGCCGGGCACGCGCCGCTGCACGCGCTGGTCGACGCGTGGCGCGGGCACGTGCTGCCGGCGGTGCTGCGCGACGAGGACTCGGCGGCGGTCGTGACGTGGCCCAGCCGCGACGTCGTCGCCACCCGGGTCCTGCTCGACCACGGGCTGGTGCCGCTCGCCGTGCTGGCGGTGCGCGCGCCCGGGCCGGTCCGGGTCCCGGCCCCCGACCCGGCGCTGGTGCTGCGGCGTGCCGAGCCGTCCGACCTCGACGCCTGCGTGCGGCTCGCACTCGAGGAGCTCGCGTACTCCAGCCAGGTCGGCGGATCGCTCGTGCGGTCCGACGCCGAGGCGGTCAAGCGCACCACGATCCGCGACCGGCTCGGCCGCGGGGAGCCGACGTGGCTGGCCGAGCGGGACGGGGCGGTCGTCGGGATGATCGAGTGCGGCCACGCGGACGCCGCGCCGGGCGCCTGGCTGGCGAACCTGCTCCCGGCCGGGCGGTGGGGATACGTCAACTGCGCGTCGGTGACGGCGGCCGAGCGCGGCAGCGGGGTGGGTGCGCAGCTCGCGGCCACCGCGATCACCGCGCTCGAGGCCGGGGGCGGCACCCCGGTGCGGGGCACCTACCTCTACTACAACCCGCCCAACCCGCTGTCCTCGGTGTTCTGGCCGCGCGCCGGCTACGCCCCGCTGTGGACGCTGTGGGAGGTCCGGCCCGCCGGCGGGCTCCGGTAGCCGGGCCGGTCGGGCTTCTGGTGCTACGCCGGCTGGGCGAGGGCCTCGAGCAGCGGGTCGAGCGCATCGAGGCTGTGGGCGCTCACGACCGCGTCGCAGTACGGCCAGGCCGCGGCCATCCCCCCGGCGAGGGGGCGGTAGCGCGGGCTCGCCGTGCGGGGGTTGGCCCACACCACGCGGTGGGCGATCCGGGAGAGCCGCGCCATGGCGGTCGCGAGGCGGTCCGGGTCACCGGTGTCCCACCCGTCGGAGATCACGAGGACCACCGCGCCCCGGGCCATCCCGCGCCGGCCGTGCTCCTCGGTGAACTCGGCGATCGCGTCCCCGATGCGAGTGCCGCCCGCCCAGTCGGCGCAGCGGTGCACAGCCTGGTCGATGGCGACCTGCGGCTGGTGGCGGGCCATCGCGGACGTCAGCCTCGTCAGGCCGGTCGCGAACCCGAAGACTTCGGCGCGGGCACCGCCCGCCGCGCACCAGAGCAGCTGGAGCAGGGCGCGGGCGTAGGGCTCCATGGACCCGGAGACGTCGCAGAGCACGACCAGGCGGCGCGGCCGGGTCCGCCGGGCGCGTCGGACGATGCGGACGGGGTGCCCCCCGGTGGCCCGCGCGGCGCGCAGCGTGGCCCGCAGGTCCGCGCGGTCGCCGTGGGGCGAGAGCCGGAACCGGCGGGTGCGACGCTGCGGGGTCGCCACCCGCAGGCGCCGCATCGCGTCCGCGAGGGCGAGCAGCTCCGCCGGGGAGAGTGAGGCGAAGTCGCGGTCGTGGCGCGGCTCCCGGGGCTCCGCGGCACTCGCGATCGCGGCGACGGGGACCTCGCGGGGGGACCCGCCACCGTCGGCGCCCTCGTCGGTCCGCACGGACACGCCGCCCGGCGCGGCTGGCGTGGTGGTCGGCTGGGCGTCGGCGGTGAGGGGCGGCGCGGACGGGTCGCCCCGCTGCTCGACGGGGTCGGACACCCCGGAGAACGTCGCGGCGAACACGGCGTCGAAGGTGCCGATCTGGGCGGGATCCGAGACCAGGGTCGCCAGTCCCACCCGGCGCAGCGCCGCCTGGCTGCCGGGTCGGATCAGCAGGATCGCCCGGGCGAAGCGCCCGGCCCGCTCCGGGGTGACCGGCAGCCCGGCGCGGTGCAGCGCCGCCGCGAAGCCGGCCGCGAGGGTCGCGACGTCGGGTCCGGCGCTGCTGACGGCGGGCACGCTCAGCCCCCGCCGACGACTGTGCCGAGGCCCGCGCGGGCGAGCTGCTGGTCCTCGTCGTACTTCAGGACCGCCCCGAGGGTCCGCTCGGCCGCGGCGGTTCCGAGGACGTCGACGCCGAGCGCGACCAGCGCACCCGTCCAGTGGATCGCCTCGGCGACGCCGGGCGGCTTGATCAACTCGAGACCGCGCAGGCGGGACACCGCGTGGGCCACCTGGTCGGCGAGGACGTCCCCGGCCTGCGGAACCCGGCGCCGGATGATCGCCTCCACCCGGGCAGCGTCGGGGTAGCGGATCCAGGCGTAGAGGCAGCGTCGTTTCAGGGCGTCGTGCAGGTCCCGGGTGCGGTTCGAGGTGAGCACCGTGATCGGAGGGACGAGCGCCCGCCGCGTTCCCAGTTCGGGGATGGTCACGGCGGCCTCGGCGAGGACCTCGAACAGGTACGCCTCGAACTCGTCGTCGGCGCGGTCGATCTCGTCGACCAGCAGCACCGCCGGACGGGGGCCCGGGTGGTGCACGGCGGCGAGCAGCGGTCGCTCGAGCAGGTAGTCGTCGGTGAACAGGTCCGCGTCGCGCAAGGTCTCGCCGCGGCTCTCCGCGAGCCGGATCGCCAGCAGCTGGCGGGGGTAGTTCCACTCGTAGATCGCCTCGGACGCGGTGAGCCCCTCGTAGCACTGCAGGCGGAGCAACGGGGTGTCGAGCGCGGCGGCGAGCGTCACGGCGGCCTGCGTCTTCCCGACGCCGGGCTCTCCCTCGAGCAGGATGGGCTGACGCATCGCGGTCGCCAGGAACAGGGCGGTCGCGAGGGACTCGTCGGCCAGGTAGCCCCGGGTCGACATGGCGTTCTGCAACCCGGCGACGTCGGGGAATTCCGCAGGGCCCGTCACCGGGGCCCGTCCTGGTGGAGGAACGCCTGCCGACACCCGAGCCCGCAGAACCAGTGCGTGCTCCCGTCCACGACCGCCGAGGGGCTGGCCGGGACGCAGGCCACGGTCATGCCGCAAACCGGGTCGACGGCGTGCGCGGCGGGCTCCTCGGGCTCCGCGCCGAGCGCCGTGGAGACCGGCCACACGCGGTGGGCTCGCGTCGCCACGATCTCGGCGTAGATCGAGAGCGCCACCTCGGGCGGCGTGCGCGCCCCGATGTCGAGTCCGGCCGGGGTGTGCACCCGGACCCTGGCCTCCGGGTCCAGGGCGCCGAGCACCGCGGTTCCCCGGCGCCGGCTCGCGACGAGCGCGACGTAGGGCACCCCGGCGCGCAGGGCCCGCGTCAGGACCGGCTCCTCCTGCCGTCCGTGCGAGGCCACGACCACGGCGGCCGCGTCCGGCGGGACCAGCCCGTCGTCGACGGGGTCGAGGCCGTCCGCGGTGCGGACGTCGTAGTCGAGGGCGGCCCCGACGGTGACGAGGGAGTGCGCGACCGGCCCGTCGCCGAGTACGACGACGACCGTGGGCGGGACCATCGCCTCGAGGAAGATCTCCAGGGTGCCCCCGGAGAGGCAGGGGTTGTCGACCGTGACGACGCCGTCGACGGGCGGCGGTGGGTCCACGGGACCGTCCTCGACGGTCGGCGTGATCCGCAGCAGCGTCGACGTCCCGTCGCGCAGCAGGCGCAGTCCCTCCAGTCGGACGGTGGACTCGGCACAGGCCCCGCCGACGAAGCCCTCGACCGTGCCGTCGGGCAGGACGACGGCACGGTCGCCGGGCCGGGCGCTGGTGGGTCGCTCGGCCCGGACGACCGTGGCGAGCACGAACGGGGTCCGGTCGCTGCGCAGGTGGTCGACCCGCGTGAGCAGGTCGTTCGGGTTCCCGGTCGTGCTCATGTGATCCCGAGGTCGGGGCGCAGCGGGTGGCCCTGCGCGGCGCACCAGACGGCGGCCGGGGTGAGCGGCATGTCGGCGTGGCGGACGTCGTACGGGGCGAGCGCGTCGATCACCGCGTTCACGACGGCGGGCGGCGAGCCGACGGTGGCCGACTCCCCCACCCCCTTGGCGCCGATGGGGTGGTGCGGGGAGGGGGTGACGGTCTCCCCGAGCTCCCAGGACGGGCACTCCAGGGACGTGGGCAGCAGGTAGTCCATCATCGAGCCCCCGAGGCAGTTCCCGTCGAGGTCGAAGGCGATGCACTGCATCAGGGCCATCCCGACGCCGTCGGCGAGCCCGCCGTGCACCTGCCCCTCGACGATCATCGGGTTGATCCGCACCCCGCAGTCGTCGACCGCGACGAACCGTCGGACGTCGACCGCACCGGTGCCCGGATCGACGTCGACGACGCAGATGTAGGCCCCGCAGGGATAGGTCAGGTTGGGCGGGTTGTAGACGCAGGTGGCGTCGAGCTGGCCCTCGACGCCCTCGGGCAGCTCCAGGTTGGAGTGCGCGGCCATCGCGATGTCGGCCATCGAGCGGGACGCGTCCGGGTCGCCGGCTACCTGCCAGCGGCCGTCGTCCCACTCGAGGTCGTCGGTCGAGACCTCCATCATCGCCGCGGCGACGATCTTCGCCCGCTCGCGGACCTTCCGGGCGACCACCGCCGTCGCGGCGCCGGAGACCGGGGTGGACCGGGACCCGTAGGTACCGAGCCCGAACGGGGTCTGGTCGGTGTCGCCGTGGACCACGTCGATGTCGTCCGGTGAGATCCCCAGCTCCTGGGCGACGATCTGCGCGAACGTCGTCTCGTGGCCCTGCCCCTGGCTCTGGCAGGAGACCCGCAGGACCGCCTTGCCGGTGGGGTGGATCCGCAGCTCGGCGCCGTCGGCCATGCCCAGCCCGAGGATGTCCATGGTCCGGCGCGGACCGGCCCCGACCGCCTCGGTGAAGAAGCTGAGCCCGATCCCCATGAGCGCGACCGGCTCCCCGGCGTCGAACCGGCGTCGCCGGTCGGCCTGCTCGGCCCGCAGCTCGTCGTAGCCCGCCTTGTCCAGAGCGACCCGGAAGGTGTGCGGGTAGTCGCCCGAGTCGTACTCCCAGCCGGTCTTCGACTGGTACGGGAACTGCTCGGGCCGCAGGAGGTTGCGCATCCGCAGCTCGGCGGGATCCATCGCGAGGTCGTGGGCGACGACGTCGACCATGCGCTCGATGAGGTACACGGCCTCGGTGATGCGGAACGAGCAGGCGTAGGCCACGCCCCCGGGAGCCTTGTTGGTGTACACGCCGGTGACCGCGCAGTGGGCGGCCTCGAGGTCGTAGGAGCCGGTGAACACGCCGAAGAAGCCGGCCGGGAACGCGGTGGGCTGGGCGGTGGCATCGAAGGCGCCGTGGTCGGCGAGCACGTGGACCCGTACGCCGCGGATGCGACCCTCGCGGGTCACGGCGACCTCGCCCCGCATGTGGTAATCGCGGGCGAAGGAGGTGCTCATGAGGTTCTCCGAGCGGTCCTCCATCCACTTGACCGGCTTCCCGGTGACGATGGAGGCGACCACCGCGCAGACGTAGCCGGGGTAGATGCCGACCTTGTTGCCGAAGCCGCCGCCGATGTCCGGCGAGATGATGCGGATCTTGTGTTCCGGCAGGCCCGCGACGAGCGCGTACAGCGTGCGGTGGGCGTGCGGCGCCTGCGTCGTGGTCCAGAGGGTGAGCTTGCCGGTGACGGGGTCCATGTCGGCGATGGCGCCGCAGGTCTCCAGCGGTGCCGGGTGGACCCGCGGGTAGATCATGTCCTGCACCACGACCAGCTGGTCCTCGGCCGCCTCGGCCTCGGCGAACACCTCGTCGGTGGCGGTCCGGTCGCCGGACTCCCAGTCGAAGATGTGGTTGTCGGTCTTCCCGTCCTTGTCGTCGCGGATCACCGGGGTCCCCGGCTCGAGGGCGCGCTTCGCGTCGACGACGGGTTCCAGGGCGTCGTACTCGACGTCGATGAGGGCGAGGGCGTCGCGGGCGGCGTAGCGGTCGTCGGCCACGACGAACGCGACCTCCTGCCCCTGGAAGCGCACCTTGTCCGTGGCCAGCACCGCCTGGGTGTCCTGCGACAGGGTCGGCATCCACGCCAGGCCGAGTCCCGCGAGGGTCTGGCCGGTGATGACGGCGTGGACCTTCGGGTGCGCCTCCGCGGCGCTGGTGTCGAGGCGCACGATGCGGGCGTGGGCCAGCGGGCTGCGCAGGACGGCGCCGTGGAGCATCCCCGGGAGCACCACGTCGTCGACGTACTGACCATGGCCCCGGATGAAGCGGGTGTCCTCCTTGCGCTTCATCGCCCCGTAGCCGCGCGGCGTCTCCTCGGCGGCGTGGATCTGGACCGAGAGGTCCTGGACGCCCTTCTCACCGATGGCGGTCATGCCATCGCCTCCGAGGTGTCGGTGTCGGCGGAGCCCCGGACGGCGGCTTCCTTCGCCGCCGCCCACTGCACCGAGCGGACGATGTTCTCGTAGCCGGTGCACCGGCAGATCTGGCCGGAGATCGCCTCGCGGATCGTCTCGGCCGAGGGGGCGGGGTCGCGGTCGAGCAGCGCGCGGCTGGTCAGCATCATCCCGGGCGTGCAGAACCCGCACTGCAGGCCGTGGCAGACCATGAACCCCTCCTGCACGGGGTCGAGCTCCGCCTCGGACCGGCCGTGGGCCAGGCCCTCGACGGTGCTGACCTCGGCCCCGTCGGCCATGACCGCCAGCACCGTGCAGGACTTCACCGGCACCCCGTCGAGCCGGACCACGCACGCGCCGCAGTTGGAGGTGTCGCACCCCCAGTGCGTGCCGGTCAGGCGCAGTTCGTCGCGCAGGAAGTGGGTCAGCAGCAGGCGCGGTTCGACGTCGCGGACGTAGGACTCGCCGTTCACGCTCACGGTGATCTGCACGTCAGGCCTCTTCCCCTCGGCTACGGCGCGCTGCGCGGCGCAGCACCCGGGTGGTGAGCTCGCCCGCGAGGTGGCGCTTGTAGTCCACCGGTCCGCGCTGGTCCGCGCTGGGCGAGCAGTGCGCCGAGGCGATCCGCCCGGCCTCGACGAACGCCGCGTCGCTCGCGGGTCCGCCACGCAGGTGCTCCTCCGCCTCCGGCGCGACGAAGTGCGGCGCGCCGACCGCCGAGAGCCCGATGCCGACCTCGGCGACGGTCTCCCCCTCGAGGCGGAGCATCGCGCCCGCCGAGGCGACCGCCCAGTCCCCGGCGCGGCGTTCGAGCTTCGCGTAGGCGCTGCCGGATCCCGCCCGGATCGGGACGCGGACCGCGACGAGGATCTCCTCATGGGCGGCCGCGGTCTCGTAGGGACCCCGGTGGAACTCCCGCACCGGCACCTCCCGCTCGCCGTCCGCGCCCCGGATGACCGCCGTCGCCCGCATCGCCGAGAAGGCCGCGGAGAGGTCCTCCGAGGGGTCGGCCTGGCAGAGCGAGCCGCCGACGGTGCCGCGGTTGCGCACGATCGGGTCCGCGATCAGCCGCTCGGCGTCGGTGAAGATCGGGAAGTGCTCGGCGATCACCGGGGAGGACAGCAGGGCGCTGTGGCGGACCATCGCGCCGATCCGGACGTGGTCGGACTCCACGGCGACGACGGCCAGCTCGTCGAGCCCGTTGATGTCGATCAGCGTCTCCGGCTCGGCCAGCCGCAGCTTCATCATCGGCAGCAGGCTGTGCCCGCCCGCGACGAGGAACGACTCGGGTCCATGCCTGGTCAGCAGGGCGATCGCGTCGTCGACGCTGGTGGCCTTGTGGTACTCGAACTGGGCGGGAACCTGCATCCGGTCCTCCGAGCTGTGGTGGAGGCCACAGCGTCGGTGATCGCAGGTGCCGGGGGAAGTTCGACCTAAGCGATCGGTTAAGAGGTCCCTGGTGTGAGCCAGTTCGCACGCCCATGCTGGCGAGGTGACCTTGACCCAGTTGAGCGCGTTCGTGGCGGTCGCGCGGCTCGGCTCGGTGAAGGCCGCGGCGGGCGCGCTCGGGGTCAGCGAGCCCGCCGTGTCCCAGGCGCTGGCGGCTCTGCGCCAGCACCTCGGTGACCCGCTGCTCGCCCGTGAGCACGGCCGGATGGAGCTCACCGAGGGGGGCCAGCGGCTCCTCGGGGTCGCGACGCAGATGGTGGCGCTGGGCGCCGAGGCGGAGGCCAGCGTCCGCTCCGCGCAGGGTGCTGCCGACCGGTTGCGCGTGGTCTCCACCAGCACCGTCGCCGAGTTCGCCGCCGGCCCCGTCACCGATGCGTTCGATCGGCGGTCCGCGGGCGCCGTCGAGACCAGCTGGGGAGTGGCGGCGGGGTCGGAGATGCCCGTGCTGGTGGCCCAGCGCCTCGCCGACGTCGCCCTCGGCCCGCGACTCGACGGTGATCCGACCCTCGGGCTGTCCAGCGAGCCGGTGCTGCGGGCCCAGCTCGTCGTCGCGGCCTCCCCGACCCGGCGCCCCCGCGGCCTGCCCCGGACCTGGACCTGGTTGCTCGGCCCGCGCGGCGCCGAGCCCGACAGCGAGGTCGCCGCGCTGCTGCGCCGGCTCGCCGTGCCCGACTCGCAGGTCCAGGTGTTCGGCACCCAGACGACCGCGTGGGAGGCGGCCGCCGCCGGGGCCGGGGTCGCTCCCGGGACCAGGCACCTGCTGTCCCCGCAGCTGCGGCGCGGCGAGCTGGAGCTCGTGGCCGTCCCGACGACCCCGGTACCGATCCGCTGGTACGCCACGACCCTGCGACCCGATCACCGACGGCTCGTCGCGGCCACCTTCCACCGGTTCCTCGGCACCCCCGAGGCCCTGGCGATCCTGCGGTCCCCGACGGGCGGGGTGCCGCCCTCGCGCTTCCGCCCGCCCGTCTACGTCACGATCTGGAACTGACCGAGCGCCAGGGCGTGGGCGTCAGCCGCCGCCCGGGTGCGGGCGCAGTCCCGACGGCGAGGCGAGCCCGGCGGGCACGTCCTCGGGGCGCCGCGACCCCCACTCCGAGGTCGCCAGGTGGCGGTAGACCTCCGCCATCGCGGTGAAGAGGTCGGGGGTCAGTCCGGCGCCGGACTGGGTCGCCGCGATCTCCTCCATCTCCTCGACGAAGCGCCAGGCCTTGGTCGCCGCGGCGGCGGCGTGGCGGACGTCGTCGTGGGCGAAGTCGAGCCGGAGATCCGCGAGCACCGTGTCGAGGACGCCGTGGTGCTCGGCGGTCAGCAGGGCATGCGCCAGCAGCGCCTGGTGGCCCTTGCGCACGGACGCGGTACACATCTTCGCGGCGCTGGCGGCACCGAGGTCGCCCGCGAGACCGACCCAGCGCACCCCCGGGACGTCCAGCGCGGCGACCTCGCCCGACCGCGGCCCGGCCAGGAAGATCCTCGTGGGGTGCTCGGCGTCGGGGCGGGGCGGCGGCCCGGAGATCGCGGCGTCGACGACGGCGAGGTCGGCGCCGCGGACGGTCGCGGCGACCTCGACGACCGTCGCCGGCGAGACCGCGTTGGCCTCGAGCAGCAGCGGACGGGCCCCGGTCCGGCGGGCGCTCGCGGCGATCTCGTCGGCGGTGGCCCGCGCCTGCCCGGGTGGGACGACGCTGATCACCACCGACGCCTCGCCGACGACCGCGTCGGTGGACCCGGCGTCCGCGATCCCGGCGTCGGCGAGGCGGGCGGCCGTGGACGCGCTGCGCCCGGCCGCCGTCATGAGGACCCGGTGGCCGCCCACGGCGAGGCAGCGTCCGAGCGCGACCCCCATCGCACCGGGGGCGACGACGCCGACCGCGGCCCGACCACCGGCCCCGCCGCCGCTGCTCACCGGGCGGTGCTCACGCGCGGACCCGGGCGCGGACGGGCTCGAAGCGCATGCCCTCGTCCACCTTGGCGCGGCGCAGCGCGACGGCGTCGATCGCGTAGTTCATCGCCAGGGTCCACGGCGCGCGGTCGCCCCCCTTGGGCAGCTCGTGGATCGAGCGCTGGACGTACCCGGCGTCGAAGTCGAGCAGTGGGCGCTCCCCCACGGCGGGGTCGCGCTGCGGGACGGCGACACCCTTCCCGTGGGCCTCCATCCACCCGAGCAGGCGGCAGAAGTACTCGGCGACCAGGTCGACCTTGAGCGTCCAGGAGGCGTTGGTGTACCCGATCATGAAGACCAGGTTCGGCACACCGGAGAGCATCATCCCGCGGTAGGCCATGGTGTCGGGCAGGTGCACGGGCTCGCCGTCGACCTCGAGGTCAGCCCCGCCGAACATCTGCAGGTTGAGCCCGGTCGCGGTGATGACGATGTCCGCCTCGAGCTCCTGGCCGGACGCGAGCTTGATCCCGGTCTCGGTGAAGGTCTCGATCTTGTCGGTGACGATGTCGGCGTCGCCACGGCGGATGGCCTTGAACAGGTCGCCGTCGGGGACCATGCACATGCGCTGATCCCACGGGTCGTACGGCGGGTTGAAGTGGGTGTCGACCTCGTAGCCCTCGGGCAGCTGGGCCACCGCGCCCTTGCGCAGCAGGCCCTTCACGAACTTCGGGAACCGCTGCGAGACCTGGTAGAGCGTGATCAGCTGCGCGATGTTCTTCGCCCGCACGATCGGGTCGGCGATGCGGGCCGGCACCCAGCGGCTCAGGAACTCCGCCACCGGGTCGGTGCGGCCGATGGAGAGGACGTAGCTCGGGGTGCGCTGGAGCTGGGTGACGTGCGCGGCCCGGCCCGAGCCCTCGGTCCCGGAATCTGAGGTGAGAGCGGGGACGAGGGTGACCGCGGTGGCGCCGGAGCCGATGACGACCACCCGCTTGCCCGCGTATTCCAGCTCCGGGTCCCAGTGCTGCGGGTGGACGACGGTGCCGCCGTAGTTCCCGATCCCCGGCAGCTCCGGCGTGTAGCCCTGGTCGTAGCGGTAGTAGCCCGAGCACCACAGCAGGAACGAGCAGGTCAGGTGCTGCTCGCCCGCCGCGGTGGTCAGCGTCAGCGTCCAGCGCTGGTCCTCGCTCGACCAGGCGGCGTGGGTGACCCGGGTGCCGTAGCGGATGTGCTCGTCGACGCCGTACTCCTGCGCGGTGTCGCGGACGTACTCCAGGATCGACGGGCCGTCGGCCAGCGCCACGGTGTCCGGCCACGGACGGAACCTGAACCCGAGGGTGTGCATGTCCGAGTCCGAGCGGATGCCCGGGTAGCGGAACAGGCTCCACGTGCCGCCGAGGTCGTCGCGGGCCTCGAGGAGCGCGTAGGAGTGACCCGGCTGCTCACGCTCGAGGTGGCAGGCCGTGCCGATGCCGGACAGCCCGGCGCCGACGATGACGACGTCGAGGTGCTCCGGCTCGCCGCCGCCGTGGCCCGTCCCGGTGGCCTCGGCGGGCACACCTACATCGGTACTCATACGTACCAGCCTACCTCCCGGTACCGGGACGTACCAGAGTTCAGTGCGCGGCCCGGTCCCAGGAGGAGCCGTAGCCGACGGAGACCTCCAACGGGACATCGAGCTCGAAGGCCGCCCCCATCTCGCGGCGCACCAGCTCGGTCGCCTGCTCCCGCTCCCCCGGCGCCAGCTCGAGGACCAGTTCGTCGTGCACCTGCAGCAGCATCCGGCTGCGCAGGCCCTCCTCGCGCAGCGCGGCGTGCACCCCGAGCATCGCGACCTTCACGATGTCGGCAGCGCTGCCCTGGATCGGGGCGTTGAGCGCCATCCGCTCCGCCATCTCGCGGCGCTGCCGGTTGTCGCTGGTGAGGTCGGGCAGGTAGCGGCGGCGTCCGAGGATCGAGCTGGTGTAGCCGTCCTTGCGGGCCTGGTCGACAACCTGGTGCAGGTAGTCCCGCACCCCGCCGAACCGCGCGAAGTACTCCTCCATGAGCTCCTTGGCCTCCTCGGTGGAGGTGCGCAGCTGCGCGGAGAGCCCGTAGGCCGACAGCCCGTAGGCCAGGCCGTAGTTCATCGCCTTGATCTTGGCCCGCTGCCCCTGGCTGACCTGGTCCTCCGCGACGCCGAACACCTTGGCGGCCGTCACGGAGTGGAAGTCCTCGCCGGACTTGAACGACGCGATCAGCTCGGCGTCCACCGACAGGTGCGCCATGATCCGCATCTCGATCTGGGAGTAGTCCGCGGTCATCAGCTCGGCGTACGGCCCGTCGACCGAGTCCGCCCCGACGACGAACGTGTCCCGGATGCGCCGGCCCGCCTCGGTGCGGACCGGGAGGTTCTGCAGGTTCGGCTCGGTCGACGACAGCCGACCGGTGCGGGCGATCGTCTGGTTGAACGTGGTGTGGATGCGCCCGTCGTCGCTGACGCTGTCGAGCAGCCCCTTGACCGTGACCCGCAGCCGGGTGGCGTCGCGGTGCTCGAGCAGGTGCCCGAGGAACGGGTGCGGATTGGACTCGTTCAGCGTCTGCAGGGCGTCCGCGTCGGTGGTGTAGCCGGTCTTCGTCCGCTTGGTCTTCGGCATCTGCAGCTCGTCGAAGAGCACCACCTGCAGCTGCTTCGGCGACCCGAGGTTGATCTCCTTGCCGATGACGTCGTACGCGGACTGCGCCGCCGAGGACACCCGCGCGCCGAACTCCGACTCGAGCTCGTGCAGCGCGCTGATGTCCACCGCGACGCCCGCCGCCTCGAGGTCGGCCAGCACCCGCAGCAGCGGCAGCTCGAGGTCGGTGAGCAGCGCGGTGCCACCCCGCTCGGCGAGGTCGGCGTCCAGCGCGTCGGCGAGGTCGGCCACCGCCCGGGCGCGCAGCATCTCGGTCTGCGCCGCCGTCTCGTCGGCCTCCTCCTCGCCGCCGTCGAGGGTGAGCTGCTCCCCGCCGGCCGCGTCGGCCTCCTCGGCGCGCAGCTCGCGGCGCAGGTAGCGCAGCACGAGATCGGCCAGGTCGAAGCTGCGCTCCCCCGGGCGGGCCAGGTAGGCCGCGAGCGCGGTGTCGCTGGTGACGCCCTCGAGCTGCCAGCCGCGCGCCCGCACCGCGTGGCTCGGCCCCTTCACCTCGTGGCCGGCCTTCGGCACCTCGGGGTCGGCCAGCCAGGCCGCGAGCGCCGTCTCGTCCTCCGGGCTGCACGTGCGCACGTCGACCGACGCCGCCTCGCCGTCGGCGGCCGCGAGCGCCACGCCGTGCAGGTCCCCCGTGCCCTGGCCCCAGGTGCCGCGGAAGGAGATCCCGACGCGGCCGCCGTCACGGGCGTGCTCGTCGAGCCACGCGGCGACCGAACCCGGCTCGAGCACCACCCCGTGCAGCTCGAAGCCCTCCTCGGCCTCGGGCTCGGCGGCGGTGAGCGTGGAGAAGAGGCGCTCGCGCAGCACCCGGAACTCGAGCTCGTCGAACAGCTGGTGCACCGCGTCGCGGTCCCAGGAGCGGACCTCGAGCTCGGCCGGCGTCACCTCCAGTTCGACGTCGCGGACCAGCTCGGTGAGCTGACGGTTGAGGACGACCGAGGACAGGTGCTCGCGCAGCGCGTCCCCGGCCTTGCCACGGACCTCGTCGACCCGCTCGACCAGAGCGTCGAGCGACCCGAACTCGCGGATCCACTTCTGCGCGGTCTTCTCCCCGACCCCGGGGATGCTCGGCAGGTTGTCGCTCGGGTCGCCCCGCAGCGCCGCGAAGTCCGGGTACTGCTCGGGGGTGAGGGTGTAGCGCTCCTCGACCGCCTCGGGGGTGTAGCGCACCAGGTCCGAGACGCCCTTGCGCGGGTAGAGCACGGTGACCTGGTCGGTGACGAGCTGGAAGGCGTCCCGGTCCCCGGTGCAGATCGAGACCTGCATGCCCTCCGCGGTCGCCTGCGTGGTGAGCGTGGCGATGACGTCGTCCGCTTCGAACCCCTCGCGCGTGACCACCGGTATGTTCAGCGTCGCGAGGATGTCCTTGATCAGCGCGATCTGGCCGTGGAAGGCGTCCGGGGTCGCGCTCCGGTTGGCCTTGTACGCCGCGTAGGTCTCCGAGCGGAAGCTCTGCCGGGACACGTCGAAGGCGACGCAGAGGTGCGTGGGGGCCTCGTCGCGCAGCAGGTTGATCAGCATCGACGTGAAGCCGTAGACGGCGTTGGTGGTCTGGCCCGACGTCGTCGTGAAGTTCTCGGTGGGCAGTGCGAAGAAGGCCCGATAGGCCAGCGAGTGCCCGTCGAGCAGCAGCAGGCGCGCACCCCCCGCTTCCTCGCCTGGCGCCCCCGCTGTCTTCGTCTTCTCCTGCGTCGCCACCACGGACCCGAGTCTGCCAGGGGGGTCCGACAGTCACCCCGGCGCTTCCGGTGCGGTCGCCTAGCATGATCGCCGTGGCAGAACAGGCACCCGAGCAGACCGCCGACCCCGAGCTCCAGGTGGCCTACCCCGACGAGCAGCTGGCCGTCCGGATGGGCATCGAGATCACCGAGTGGGTCCCGGAGCGTCTCGTCGCGACGATGCCGGTGGCCGGGAACCGCCAGCCGTTCGGGCTCCTGCACGGCGGGGCGAACGGGGTGCTCGCCGAGACGCTCGGCTCCACCGGCGCGTACCTCAACCGCCAGGGCGACCTGCGCCCCGTCGGCCTCGAGCTCTCCTGCACCCACCACCGCTCGGCGACGTCGGGCCAGGTCACCGCGGTGTGCACGCCGCTGTCGGTCGGCCGCACCGTCGGGACCTTCGAGATCGTCATCTCCGACGACGACGGGCGCCGCGTCTGCACCGCGAAGCTCACCTGCCTCTACCGGGCGAGCACGCCGCCGACGTAGGCGTCGAGTGGACCCCCAGGACAGCGGCTCGTCCGGTGGCAGCCCGATCTGGCGCCTTCCGGCTGACGGAGCCGCACCGCGACGAGTGAGCGGCGCCGTCCTGGCGTCACATGGCAGGAACGTGCCGTTGCTTCCGTCGGGGGCGGCCGCGGCGCGACGAGTGAGCGGCGCCGTCCTGGCGTCACATCGCAGGAACGTGCCGTTGCTTCCGTCGGGGGGCGGCCGCACCGCGACGAGTGAGCGGCGCCGTCCTGGCGTTCGACGCCAGGAACGTGCCGTTGCGGCCACGGGGCCGCAGCCCCGAGAGCCCACCCGACGCCGGCCCCGCCGCTACGAGACGCCCAGGTACGCGTCCTGGATCGACGGGTCGGCGAGCAGTTCCGAGCCCGGGCCGGAGCGGGTGACCTCCCCGGTCTCGAGCACGTAGGCCTGGTGGGCCAGCCCGAGCGCCTGGGTGGCGTTCTGCTCGACCAGCAGGACCGTCACGCCCTCCGCGTTGATCTCCTCGATCACCCGGAAGATCTGCGTGATGAACTGCGGCGCGAGCCCCATCGAGGGCTCGTCGAGCAGCAGGAGCCGGGGCCGGGCCATGAGGGCCCGCCCGATCGCGAGCATCTGCTGCTCGCCGCCGCTCAACGTCCCCCCGACCTGGTGGCGCCGCTCGGCCAGGCGCGGGAACAGCGTGAACGCCCGCTCCAGGTCCGCGGCGAACTCCGGCGAGCGCCGGTCGGAGCGCACGAACCCGCCCATGTCCAGGTTCTCCAGCACCGACATGCCGGGGAAGATCCCCCGCCCCTCGGGCACCTGGCAGATCCCGCGGCGGACCCGCAGGTCGGCCCGGATCCTCGTCAGGTCCTCGCCGTCGTAGGTCATCCGACCAGACTGGAGGGCGAGCAGGCCGGAGATCGTCTTCATCGTCGTCGTCTTGCCGGCGCCGTTCGCCCCGATGAGGGAGACGATCTGGCCCTCCTGCACCGAGAGCGAGATGCCCCGCAGCGCCTGGATCCGGCCGTAGGCGACGTGCACGCCGTCGAGCTCGAGCAGGCTCATTCCTCCACCGCCCCTCCGAGGTAGGCGGCCACGACGGCGGGGTCGCGCCGCACCGTCTCCGGCGGAGCGTCCGCGATCTTGCGGCCGAAGTCCAGCACGACGAGGCGGTCGGTCACGCCGAGCACCACCCGCATGTCGTGCTCGACGAGCACCACCGTGAACCCGTCGTCGCGGATCTTGAGGATCAGCTCCGACAGCGCGTCCTTCTCCACGGCCGAGAAGCCGGCCGCCGGCTCGTCGAGACAAAGCAGCTTGGGCTCCGTCGCGAGCGCCCGGGCGATCTCGAGCCGGCGCTGGTCGCCGTAGGGCAGCGCCGTCGCCTTGTCCGCGGCCCGGTGCGCGATCCCGACGAACTCGAGCAACGCCATCGCCCTGTCGGTGGCCTCGCGCTCCTCGCGACGGTGGCGCGGCAGGCGCAGCAGTGCACCCGGCACCGACGTCTTGTGCCGCGCATCGGCGCCGACCACGACGTTCTCCAGCGCGGTCATGGCACCGAAGAGCCGGATGTTCTGGAACGTCCGGGCGACGCCGGTGCGGATGATCCGGTAGCGCTTCATGCGCGAGAGCGAGACGCCCTCGAGGCGCACGTCGCCCTCCGTTGGTCGGTACACGCCGGTGACGATGTTGAAGCAGGTCGTCTTCCCGGCCCCGTTCGGGCCGATCAGGCCCAGGATCTCGCCGCGGCGGACGTCGAAGGACACGTCGTCGAGCGCCGTCAGCCCCCCGAACCGCACCGTGAGGTGGTCGACCGCGAGGAGCGTCTCCCCCGTCGAGACCTCGAACTCGCGGTCCGGGGCGACCGACTCCTCGACGGCCGCCTCGTGCGCGGCGCGCTCGGCCGCGTCCATGTGCTCGAGGGACTCCAGGAGCCCCTCGGCTGTCGCCTGGGTCGAGCTCCGCTGCGCTCCGTCTCCCGACACCTGGGTCGAGCTCCGCTGCGCTCCGTCTCCCGAAGGCCCGCTCATTCGCCACCCTCCCGCGGAGAGGTTCCGGCGTGGTCGTCGGGCGTCGTCTCGGACGGGTCGCCACGGCCCCGCGACGAGGCCGTGAGCCCCGTCGGCGCGACGCCGGTGCCGGCCCCGAAGAGCTTCTGGTACGCCTGCCGACCGTAGGTGAGCAGGTGCTGGCGCATCCCAAGGAGCCCCTGCGGCCGGAAGATCATCAGGACGATGAGCGCGAGCCCGAAGACCAGGAAGCGGTACTCCGGCTCGAACTGGAAGCGGTCGGGGATGTAGGAGACGAGGAAGGCCCCGACGATCACACCGACCTTGTTCCCCTGCCCGCCGAGCACGACCGCGGCGAGGTAGAGGATCGAGGTGGTGACGTCGAAACGCTGGTTGTTGACGAAGCCGACCTGCGAGGCGAACAGCGTCCCCGACAGCCCGCCGACCGCGGCGCCGATCGCGAACGCCCAGATCTTGAAGCGGTACGTCGGGACGCCGGTGAGCTCGGCGGCGTCCTCGTCCTCGCGCACCGCGATCCAGGCGCGGCCGACCCGCGAGCGCTCCAGGTTCCCCATGAACAGCAGCACGATGATGATGATCGTGACGGCCAGCCAGTAGAAGCCCTGCGCGTCGTTCTGGGTGAACAGCGGCTCGCCGTCGGGATAGGTCCCGCCGGGCCGGACGATGTTCTGGAAGCCCCGGTTGCCGCGCAACGGGTCGATGTTGTCGGCGAGCAGCCGCACGAGCTCACCGAACCCCAGCGTGACGATCGCGAGGTAGTCCCCGCGCAGGCGCAGCGTCGGCGTCCCGAGGATGACCCCGGAGATCATCGTGATCACCATGGCGATCGGGACGATCACGAGCCACGGGAAGCGGACGCCCAGTTCGGAGTCCGGGGAGGAGAGCACCGCGGCGGTGTAGGCCCCGATCGCGAAGAAGCCGACGTAGCCGAGGTCGAGCAGGCCGGCCTGCCCGATGACGACGTTCAGCCCGATCGCGATCAGCGCGAACACCGCGGCGTTGAACAGCGCGATGGAGAAGTCCGTCGCTGGTTCCGTGGTGAGGATCGGCGGGTTGATGACCGGCAGGAAGTAGATCAGCACGACGACCGGCACCAGCAGGCCCCACTGCTGCGGCCTGCTGCGCGCGTTCCACCAGCGCGAGGCCTCCGCCCAGCGCTCCCGCATCGTCGGGCCGGAGGATCCCGACGGCGGGTCGGGTCGGCTCGCGGTCTCGGCCGTGGTCACGTCCGTCCCGCTCATACCCGTGCCTTCCCCAGCGACTCGCCGAGGATGCCCGTGGGCCGGAACATGAGGACGGCGACGAGCAGCACGAACGCCACGACGTCGCGCCAGTCCCCGCCGAACAGGGACTGCCCGTAGTTCTCGACGATCCCGAGGATCAGCCCGCCGAGCAGCGCCCCGCGCAGGTTGCCGATGCCGCCGAGCACCGCCGCGGCGAACGCCTTGATCCCGAGCAGGAAGCCGCCGTTGAAGACCGCGCCCTGCGGGATCGTCATGAGGTAGAACAGCGCGGCCGCCCCGGCGAGCAGGCCGCCGAGCAGGAACGTGATCACGATGACGCGCTCGCGGTTGACGCCCATGAGCGTCGCCGTGGCG
Source organism: Actinomycetospora sp. (assembly GCF_036497585.1). Taxonomy (GTDB): domain Bacteria; phylum Actinomycetota; class Actinomycetes; order Mycobacteriales; family Pseudonocardiaceae; genus Actinomycetospora. The sequence continues at coordinate 19,912 of NZ_DASXJD010000037.1, forward strand.
GGGTCCTGGGCCACCGCCCGCACGCCGCGACCGAGGCGGGTCCGGTTCACGAAGCTGTCGGCGGCGAAGAACATCGCGATCGAGGCCACGATGATGATGATCTGCAGGTTGGTCACCGGTGCGCCGAACACCCGGAAGATCGGGTCGGGCTGCAGCAGGCGGATGGTGCCCTCCGGGTTGGAGCCGAGGAAGATGCGGAAGACCTGCTGGATGACGAACGAGGCGCCGATCGCGGTGATGAGGAAGGCCAGCCGCGGGGCGTTGCGCCGGCGCAGCGGCCGGTAGGCCACCCGTTCCAGCAGCACCGCCGCGATCCCGGCGAGGATCATGCCGACGGCGCCCGCGAGCACGAGGTCGACGACGATCCCGACGATCGGCACGTTGGGCGCCGCCCCCGGCTCGAAGCCCAGGGCCAGGAAGGTGAAGTACACGCCGAACACCCCGATCACGAAGATCTCGGAGTGCGCGAAGTTGATGAGCTGCAGCACTCCATAGACCAGGGTGTAGCCGAGGGCGACCAGGGCGTAGATGCTCCCGTACGAGAGCCCGTTGATCGTGTTCGCCCAGAACCGGTCGAGGAACAACCCGACGTCGAAGTTGATCCACGGCCCGGACCCCTGCGCGATCAGGTCCGTGACGGCGGTGAGGGTGTGGATGACGCTCTCCTGACCAGACACCGGCATCCGGGCGGTGGCCCTGCCGGGGCGGACGGCTGGTGGGCCCTCGTCGACGAGGCGCCCGGACGGACGTGCAACGGCCGCGCCCGGGAGTGTGCCCGGGCGCGGCCGTCGTCGTGCGGGTCAGCTGATCGGCGAATCCGTGACGATCTTGTTGCCGTCGACCCGGTAGACGTACACCGGGGTCTCGGAGAGCTCGCCGTTGGGCTGCCACTGGAACTTCTTCGTCAGGCCCTGCCCGTTGTAGGTCTTGACGTAGTTCAGCAGCGCAGGCCGGGAGTTCGCACCCTTGTCGATCCCCGAGAGCAGGATCGTCGTGGAGTCGTACGCCTCGGCCGAGTAGGTCTGCGGCGGGACGCCGTAGGCCTGCTGGTAAGCCTGCGTGAAGGCGGTGAAGCCCTCCTGCGGGACACACGGGCAGGTCAGGTACGCGCCGTTGGCGGCGCCGGCGGCGTTGACGACGAACTGCTCGTCCTTGACGCCGTCGGGCCCGACGAACGGGGCCTGGACCCCGGCGTCACGCAGCTGCTGGACCAGCGGCGCGGCCTCGGTGTAGTAGCCCGCGTAGAAGATCGCCTGCGGGTTGGCCTGCTGGACCTGGCCGACCGTCGCGGAGAACTCCTTCTGGTTCGTCTTGACGTTGCCCTGGCAGGCCGCGACCTGCGGCCCGAGCGCCTGGGTGACGGCGTTGGCGAGGCCGATGCCGTAGTCCGAGTCGTCCTTGATGACGCAGATCGACTGCGGGTTGAACTTCGACTTCATCCACTTCGCCGCGGCTGGGCCCTGCACCGCGTCGTTGCCCAGACCGCGGAAGAAGTTCGTCCAGCCGTTGGTGGTCAGGCCGGGGTTCGTGGCCGACGGCGTGATGTTGACCAGGCCCGCGGCGTTGAGGGCCGGACCGACGGCCTTCGACTCACCGGAGAACGGCAGCCCGACGATGCCGAGGACGGCCGGGTTGTTGATGACGGCCTGCGTCGGGCCGACGGCGGTGTCGGGCGTGCCGCCCGAGTCCGCCTTGACCAGCGTGACCTGGCAGCCCGCGTTGGCCTGGTTGTGCTGGTTGACCGCCAGCTCGGTCGCGTTCGCGATCGCCTGGCCGAGGGCCGCGTTCTGGCCGGCGAGGGTGCCGACGTAGGCGATCGAGGTGCCGGGTGCGCACTTGCCCTGGCCGTTGCCCGCAGGCATCGCGGCGTTGTTGGGCTGGGCGGGCGCGGGGGCCTGGCTGGTCTGTGCCGCGCCGCCTCCGCCCTGGTTGGCGCAGCCGGAGAGCACCAGGGCCGCTGCCGCGACCAGGGCGCCCGCGGCGGCGAGCCGACGTCGGACCACTGGACAAACCTCCACCTGTGCGTGTGCTCGCAGAGCGACCAGCAAGTTCCAAACTCGTCCGGTCGGGTGGGAAAGATAGACCCAAATCCCCGCAAGGGACAGGTGCAGTCCAGTGTGTCTTCGAGGCGTAACCTCAAGACCCGGTCAAGAGTTCGAGGTCGACGGCCGGGCGCTCAGGGCTGGGCGCGATCGGGGATCCATCGTCCGCCGACCAGCCGATACATGGTCACTGCGTCCGAACCGACGTCGCCGAATCGGTCGAACGAGATGGGCCCGGTGACGCCGTCGCCGTCGTACGCCTGGACGGCCTGGTCCACGGCCGGTCGCAGCGCCGTCGACCACTCTCCGCCACCGCGGTTGGTCACCACGGTGGCCACCGATCCGAGGACCACGTTGGTCGCGTCGAAGCTGAAGGCGCCGTACTGGCCGTAGCTCTCGCGGTAGCCGGCCGCCCGGTACGCGTCGAGGAACCCCTTGGCGCCCGGCAGGGTCTCGGTGGGTGGGCCGACGGAGGTGCCGAGGTCGCCGTCGCGGCCCCCCGCGGCTGCGTAGTCGGGGTCGACGATGCCGTCGCCGCCCATCAGCGGGATGCCGAGGCCCGTCAGCGCCCGCGAGAGCGGCCCGGCGTCGGGGTACTCACCGCCGTAGAAGACCGCCTGCGGGTTGGTGCGACCGACGGCGGCGACCGCGGCCGCGGGCGCCGCTCCCGCCCGCAGCGTCATCCGCAGGACGACCTCTCCCCCGCGCGTGCCCAGCTGCTTGACGAACTCGTCGGCGATGCCCTCGCCGTAGGTCTGTCCGTCGCTGACGACGGCCACCCGGGTGCGGCCCAGCGAGGCGAGGTGGTCGGCGGCGGCCGGGCCCTGCACGGCGTCCGAGGCCACCACGCGGAAGTAGGTCTGGTACTGGCGCAGCGGAGCGGTCACCGGGTTCGCCCCGCGGGTCAGCGAGACGTTGGTGTTGCCCGGGGAGACCTGGACGATGCCCGCGTCGCCCAGCACCGGCTGCACGGTCTGCGCGGTCGAGGAGTTGTAGGTCCCGACGACGCCGATGAGGTCCGGGTTCGCGGCGAGGTCCTTCGCGGCGGCGGCGCCGGTGGGCGGGTCGCCCTTGTCGTCGCGGCTCTGCAGCTCGATCCGGTAGCCCGGGACGGCGCACCGCTCGTTCGCCTGGCGCACCGCGAGGTCGGCGCTGTCGCGCATGCCGAGCCCGATGTTGGCCAGCGGGCCGGACAGCGGGGCGATCAGCCCGACGGCGAGGGTGCCTTGGCCGGTGTCGCAGGCCCCGCCGGCGCCCCCCGACCCCGAGCACCCGGCAAGCGCGAGCGCCGCCCCGACGACGGTGACCGCGAGCAGGCTCGCGCTGCGGCGCCGTCGGGCGCCCGTGCGCCCGGCCCGGCGAGGGATCCCCGCGTCGACCCGTCCACCCACCGCGACCTCCGCACCCGCCGACGACCCCGAGCGCGGCCACCGTAGATCACGATCGAGTGACGCCAGTCAGCGGGGCGGGTCGTTGGTGCTGGTCAGCGACGCGCTCACCCACGTGATCGAGCCACGCACCGTCAGCGGTTCCGTCTCGGTGAGCGACCACGCCGAGCAGGTGACCGGTGTGCCGCGTCCCGGGCCACCTACCCGAAGGTCTCGACGACGGCGTCGGCGACGACCTTCATCGTCGTGCGGCGGTCCATCGCGGTGCGCTGGATCCAGCGGAACGCGTCGGGCTCGGTCATCTTCTTCTTGCTCATCAGCAGGCCCTTGGCGCGCTCGACGGCCTTGCGGGTCTCGAGCCGCTCGGTGAGCCCGGCGACCTCGTCCTCGAGCGCGGTGATCTCGGCGAACCGGCTGGCAGCCACCTCGATGGCGGGCACGACGTCGGTCTTGCTGAACGGCTTGACCAGGTAGGCCATGGCGCCCGCATCGCGCGCGGACTCGACGAGATCGCGCTGGCTGAATGCGGTGAGCATGACGACCGGGGCGATGCGCTCCTGCGCGATGGTGGTCGCGGCCTCGAGCCCGTCGGTGCCCGGCATCTTGATGTCCATCATGACCAGGCCCGGCTTGAGCTCGCGCGCCAGCTCGATCGCCTGGGCGCCGTCACTGGCCTCGCCGACGACGTCGTAGCCCTCCTCGCGGAGCATCTCCACGAGGTCCATCCGGATGAGGGCCTCGTCCTCGGCCACCAGTACGCGCAGCGGCTCGCGCGGGGCCGGCTCCTGGGCCACCTCGTCGGCCTCGTCCACGGCCGCGACGATCTCCTCGGCCTGCTGGCTCATGGTGGTCCTCCTGTGCGCGTCGCTGCGTCCGACCCCTACCGTGGACGTCGACCGTCGTCCGGTCCGGCGCCGCTGGTCCCCGCACCAGGCCGGTTCGATTCAGCTGACCCTACCGGGCCGGGGTGCACGAACGTCGGCGACGAGCGCCACGGTGAGGGCGCTCTCACAATGCGCGAGTCCACAGCAGTTCCGCACGTGTCCCGCCTCAGCACTTCGGCCCGACGAACTCGTCGAGCCGGGCGACAGCCGCCCGACGTGCGACAGAGACCATGTCCCACCGGGGTCGGCGGTGCGCGATGTCGAGGCTGTCCAGAGCGGTCTCACAGATCGCGAGGATGTCCTCCGACTTGTTGGAGAACAGATACCGCGGGTACTCGTAGCGCACGACCCCGGCCTCTGTTCGCTTCTGCGTCCAGTTGGTGATGCGGCACCCGTCGGAATGGAACAGGCCACGGAGAAGGGGGCCGGGTTGCTCGTCGACGACGAGGCGCTGCCACGGTTCCAGCACGACCCGGCGCGTGTGCTTCGGCCCGGGTCCGTGCTGCGGGAAGAGGCAGAGCCAGTGTCTCGAGTTGCTCCGCAACGCATGGCAGCCGGTGCGCGCGACACGCGAGACGTTGCTCTGCGGCATGACGGCCCGCATCGCGCGCTCGGTCTCCTCCGAGACCCCGGGCCAATCGTCGGCGCAGTAGATCGCCAGGGCGGCGGTGTTCGCCGTCGGGGTGGTGATGTGCCTGTCGCCAAGATACGCACCGAGCAGGTACGCGTATGGGGCGCTCGGGAGCGGAGCCTCGTGACATCGCGGGCACGGTCGGCCGCGATCGGCAGCAGGCGGGAGGCGTCGTCCACCGCGACACCAGTACTGCACCGTGCTCTTCGGCACTCCGAGCACGCGACCGATCTCGGTGGCGTGAAGCCCGCCGGCCGCGAGCGCGAGCACCAGATCGACGGTCGTCTCTTCGTGCACGGTCCGCAGTGTGCGACCGAGCACCGACACCGACCGCGGGGTCGGCGCGCCCGGTCATGGCGGAGCGTCGTCGATTGGCTAGACTTGGTTCTCGACTGATACGAAAGGACCAAGCCCCCGTAGGCCAATCGGCAGAGCCAGCGGTCTCAAACTCCGTCCAGTGTGGGTTCGAATCCCACCGGGGGCACTCGGACTCCGCCTTGGTGTGAGGCAATCCAGAGACTTCGACGTCCACGATTGCCACGCCGGCGAACTGCTCGCCCGCTTCGGTGGCCGCAGAGGTCGAGCCGGCTCGGGCGTGAAAATCGCGTAGACGAACCTTGCGGGCACCCCGACCCGGCGGTGTGCTCGGGCGATGGAAGAGCAGGTACGCACCGGGGCGCGGATCGGCGCGGTGGTGGTGCCGGTCGTCGTCGCGGCCCTGCTGGGCCTGGCGCGGGAGGTCGTCGCGACCTCCGGCGCCGTGCTGGTGCTCGTGCTGGTCGTCGTCGCGGTGGCGGCCGTCGGGGACCGTCTCGCCGGGGTGCTGGCGGCCCTGTCGGCGGCGGCGTCGTTCGACTACTTCCTCACCGCGCCGTTCCACCGGTTCACGATCGTCGACCGGGACGACATCGAGACCGCGATCCTGCTGCTCGTCATCGGGCTCGCGGTCGCCGAGATCGCACGCTGGGGCAGGAGCCAGGCCGCGCAGTCCCATCGTCGGGCGGGGTACCTCGACGGCGTCGCGCGCGTCGCCGGGCTCGCGGCCGGCGGCTCGTCCCCCGCGTCCGTCGCGGCCACGATCGCCGACATGATCGCCCAGGTGCTCGACCTCGACGCCTGCCTCTTCGAGGCCGCTCCCCGGGACGGCGCTCCCGACCACCCGGTGCTCCAGCGCGACGGCACGGTCACCTGGGGCGCACGCACCGTCGACGTCCGCCGTGAGGGCCTGCCCGGGATGGACGTCATCGAGCTGCCCGCCGGTCACGGGCACGCCGACGGCCGGTTCCTGCTGACCGCCAGCACCGAGGTCCGCCGCCCCACCCACGAGCAGCTCCTCGTCGCCGTCACCCTCGCCGAGCAGCTCACCGCCTCCCGGGTCGCGGACCCGGCGCCACCGACCGACGAGCCGCCGTACCCCGGGAACTCCCGGCGGTGACCCGTGGCTCGCGGCTCCGGCCGAGTGGACCTTCACGGCTCCCGCGGTAGCCATGGGCGTCCACTCGGTGCTGGTGGTCGGCCCGCCGTCAGGACGATCGCCCGACGGCCTCCACGGCTCGGCGGCGGAGGGGGAAGCCACCCCCTCGGCCGCCGCCGGGGCGACGACCGAGGGGAGCCCCTCCGGCTGCGCTTCTGAACCAGACCTACGACGTGGCACGACCGACACGTCGCCCGGTCCGCTCCCAGCTCACAGCCGATTCCGCCGAATGCCCGATGGCATGGCGGCGGGAAACGGCCGGAAGACTGGCCGGAACGCGAGCCGGTCCGGGGACGGTCGCGGCGTCCCTGCTAGCGCGGGAGGTCGACGATCGGCTCGGGGTACCTGCCGTTCGACGCGTACGCGTCGCGCATCACCCAGTAGGCGACCCGGTCGATCTCGATGCTGGTCTTCTCGGACCACTCCCGGAGGATGTCTGCTGCCTCGAGGGTGTCGCAGTCGTAGCGCCGCATGAGGACGCGGATGGCTGGGGCGGTCAGGTCGGTCATGCGGTGTGTCCAACTTCTGTGGGGTCGTGGGTTTCGACGGGCTCGGAGACGGTCCCGCCCCCGGGTTGCTCCCCAGCACCGAGGGGCGGGACCGATCCCTCCCGCAGGAGACTCCGACGCCGGTGCGTCACGCCGTCGGGCCCCGATCTCGCGAGATGTCGCGCCGGTCGCAGCGACGTCGGCTGCGCTGTCGGGCTGCCGGGCCAGACCCACGGCATCGCGGTGCCACACCGCGGCCCGTGGCCGACGAATGTGCGGACTTCCTCGGATGCCCGTGACGACGTCGACGGCAAACCCGCGGCCGGAACCGGCGTGAGGGTCAGGGCAGCTCGGAGGGGTCGGCCGTCTCGTCACCGTCGGCCCGCGCCACGTTCCGCGGGACGCCCCGCAGGCGACGACGGACGTTGACCAGCAACTGGAGCGCCGAGACGAGGGCGAGGAACGCCCAGAGCGACGCGCCCACCGTGACCGCCGCGACCGCGACCAGGGGCACGGCGCCGGCGACCAGGAACGAGAGGCCCGCGATCACCAGCCGGCTCGGGCGCTCGGCGACGGTGACCAGGCCGACCTCCGCCACGCCCTCGGCGCCCGCGCTCGACCGGACCGATTCGTCGAACATCGTCAGGACCGCGGCCGCGGCGCACAGCGGACCGGGGGCGCCGAGGAGCCAGAGCCCGGTGACCATCCCGAGGTCGCCGACCCGGTCGACCACCTGGTCGAGGATCCGCCCCCAGGCGGTCGCGCTGTCGGTCATCTCGGCGACCGCGCCGTCGATGCCGTCGAGGACCGCGACGACCACGACGAGCACCGCCGCCAGCAGCGGCCAGCGACCCCCGAGCCACGCCACCGGGGCGACGGCCACCGCGCCGAGGGCGCCGACCGCGGTCACCGTCGTGGGCCGGAACCCGCGGCGCGCCAGCGGGAGAGCGAGCCCGTGGGCGAGACGGAGCCAGGCGAACGTGGGCCGGGACGACCGGACGTCGTACCCGCCGTGTGCTCGCGACCACCGGTCGATGTAGGCCTCGAGGCCCAGGACGTCCACCCGCATCACCTCGTCGGCCCGGAGCGGAAAAGGGCGAGGTCGAGCCTCGACGCAGCGGCCCCTCCCATGGAGCCACGCCCTGGAACTGTACTGACACCCACCGTCCGACACCGCATGAACGGGCCGACGATCGGGCCATCGTCCTGGTCCGATTCGGTGACGCTCAGCGCCCCGAGAACGGCTGATGCCTCCGTCGATGACCCGGACAGCCCATTGTGCGGCCCGTTTCGCTACCGAAGAGTAATCGTCGCGACGATGACGAGGGGGAAGTCCATGGCCGTGCTGCTGCCGCCCGCCCTGAGCGCTCTGGTCCCGGAGGCGCTCCGCCGACTGCGCCTCGCGCGCACACCCGAGCTCCCGGCCCCCGTCCGCGACCTGCTGCCGGGGCTGTTCCGCATGCTCGGCGCCCTACCCGGCGCGCGCAGCCTCGGGACGCAGGCCGCCGTGAACTACTACGGCTACGCCACCACACCCCGGCCACGCGAGCTCACCCTCGCCGTCGATTACCCGACCTGGCGGACCCTCACCGACCGGCGCTGGACCGGCCGGCACCTGCCGCCGGCGGACCCGGAGATCCAGGAGCGGTGGCCGGCGGCGGCCGACGTCGTCGGGCTGTTCCGCCGCGAGGGCGCGATGACGCCCTCGGACGACACGAGTGCCATGTTCATGTTCTTCGCGCAGTGGTTCACCGACAGCTTCCTGCGGACCGATCCGACCGACCCGCGGCGCAACACGTCGAACCACGAGATCGACCTGTGCCAGATCTACGGGCTCAGCGAGGACGCGACCCGGAAACTGCGGGGCACTCGTGGGCGGCTGCGCAGCCAGCACATCGACGGCCGGGAATTCCCCGAGTTCCTCCTCGAGCGCGACGGAGAAGGGGGCTGGCGGGTGCGCCCCGACTTCGTCGGGCTGCACGACGAGCGCTTCCTCTTCGACCAGCTGCTCGCGGGGACGACCGACGAGCACAAGGCGGCCTTCTTCGCGGTCGGTCTGCCGCACGGCAACTCCACCATCGGCCAGACGATGATGAACGCGGTGTTCTTCCGGGAGCACAACCGCATCGCCGACACGCTCGCCGCCACCTACCCGCAGTGGGACGACGACCGGGTGTTCGAGACCACCCGGAACACGATGATCGTGCTGACGCTCAAGCTCGTCATCGAGCAGTACATCCGCCACATCGCGCCGTTCGACCTGCCGCTCGAGGTCGTGCCGCGCCTGGCGGAGATCGAGCGGTGGAACCGCCCCAACTGGTGCGCCGTGGAGTTCGACCTGCTCTACCGCTGGCACCAGCTCACCCCCGACACCGTCCGCATCGGGAACGAGGACGTCCCGGTCTGGGAGCTGGTGAACAACAACCCGCTCGTGCTCGCCGAGGGCGTCGAGTCGCTCATGGCCGCGTGCTCCGCGCAGCGCGCCGGCAAGATCGGGCTCCGCAACACCCCGGCGTTCCTCGTCGACCGGGCGGGCACGGGCGACCAGCCCTCGGTGGAGGAACGGACCGTCGCGCTGATGCGCACGGCGCGCCTGGCCTCGTACAACGACTACCGCGAGGCGTTCGGGCTGCGACGCTTCACCCGCTTCGAGGAACTGACCGGCGACGAGGACCTGGTCCGGCGCCTGCAGAAGCTCTACGACCGCGTCGACGACGTCGAGTGGTACGTCGGGATCTTCGCGGAGGAGTACGCGAGCTACTGGATGATGGGCGAGCTGATCACGACCATGGTCGCCTACGACGCCTTCACGCAGGCCCTCACCAATCCGCTGCTGGCCGCCAACGTGTTCCACGAGTCGACCTTCAGCCGGGTGGGCATGGAGGTCATCGAGGGGACGGCGTCGCTCGAGGACATCGTGCGGCGCAACGCGGCCGAAGGCGACGAGGTGCGGGTCGCCTTCAGCTGCTGACCGTGCCGGTGTCGGGGTGCCGGTGCGGCAGCCACCGGGGCCGCCGACGCGGACGGGCGCGGAGGAGGTCGTCGAAGGTCATCTGGCCGGACGCCGCGTCCGGGGCGGCCCGCGGGGCGGGGATCGACGGGGAGGCGCCGCGGTCGGGGTGGAAGTCGACCGCCACCGTCTGGAACGTCTTGCGGCGCTGGCTCGCGGCATAGGCCCGGTACGCGCGGCGGTCGGCGCGAGTGACCGCGCGGTCGTCGGGAACGGCGACCGCCAGCAGGCTGCGCGGATAGAGCCGGAGCACGCGGACGGCGTTGATCTGCGCCCCGATCAGCGCGATCAGCGCGCCGAGGTAGAGCCAGACCAGCAGCCCGAGGACGATCCCGAACAGCCCGTAGCTCGCGCTGGAGCCGGCCAGCTCGTGGCCGACCAGATAGGTGCCCGCCAGCTGGAGCGCCTGCCAGGCCAGGGCCGCGAACACGGCGCCGGGCGCGAGCGCCCGCCACCCGAGCCGGCGCGGGGTGAGGAGCCGGTACCCGGTGAGGAAGACGACGGCGTTGATCGCGACGGCGACCGCGACCGGCACCAACCGCGCCCACGGGCCGCCCGCCCACGGGGGCAGGACGGCGCCCAGCGCGGTGGTCAGTCCCGTCAGCGCGGTGGTCAGCAGCACCCCGGCGCCGACGACGAGCAGCACCGTCGCGCCGCGGCCGTAGGCGACCGGCAGCGCCGGGCGCTCCGCCACCGGGATCGCCCAGATCTGGCACATGGTGGTGACGGCGGCCTGGGTGACCCCGAGCGCGCCGTAGACGCTCACGACGATCCCGACGACGAGCCCCCACACGCTGCCGTGCAGCGCGTGGACGTTCGCACCGATCTCCTGCCCGATGACCGGGAAGTTGTGCAACGCCGAGCCGAGCAGCGCCTGCTGGGCCGGTGGGTCGCCCGCGAGGACGAAGCCGAGGATCGTCACGGCGAGCAGCAGCAGGGGGAACAGCGACACGAAGCTGTAGTAGGTCAGCAGCGCGGCCTGGTAGCTGCCGAGGTCGTCGATGAACTTGTAGGCGACGGCCAGCGGGAACCCGGCCCAGCGGTGCTCCCGCTGGAAGCGATCCACCCGCGACACGCCCATGAGCAGGACTTTCCCGGACGGGCGCGCCGACAACCCCGCCCTACCCGCGGCGACTGGTCGCGGCGCGCAACGAGGCGGCGAGCCGGGCGAAGCCCTCGTCCAGCGGCACCTGCGGCACGTAGCCGAGGTCGCGGCGCGCGGCGCCGATGTCGAACCAGTGGGCCGTCGCGAGCTGGCGGGCGAGGAAGCGGGTCATCGGTGGCTCCCCCACGTCCCCGAGCCCCGGGACCCGCTCCAGGACGTGCCACACCGTCTCGACCGCCGCGCCGGCGGCGACGGCCACCGGAAGCGGGACGGTGCCGCGGACCGGCTCCAGGCCGCCGGCGACGACGATGCCGTTGACCAGGTCGCGGACCGGGCGTGGGTCGCGGGAGGTGACGAAGTAGGCCCGCCCGGCGCAGGCGGCACCGGGAGCGAGGTGGTCCGCCGCGTCGAGGTGGGCGCGGGCGGCGTCGTCGATGTAGGTGGTGTCGACGACGGCGGACCCGTCGCCGACGAACCGCAGGCGGCCGCTGCGGGCCCGCGCGAGGATGCGCGGCACGAACTGGGTGTCACCCGGGCCCCACACGAGGTGCGGGCGCAGCGCGACGGTCGCGAGGTCGGGCCCGTTCGCCGCGAGCACCATCTGCTCGGACTCGGCCTTCGTCTGCGGGTAGGGCGAGTCGAAGTGCGTGGCGTAGGGCAGCGACTCGTCGCCGCCGGTGATGTCGCCGCCGGTGTGCACCACGCTCGGGGTGCTGGTGAAGACCAGGCGCCGCACACCCGCGTCGCGGCAGGCGTCGAGCAGCACCCGGGTGCCCTCGACGTTGCTGTGCCGGAACGCCGCGGCGCTCCCGGCGATGCCGGCCTTCGCGGCCACGTGGAGGACGACGTCGACGCCGTCGACCGCGGCGCGGGCCGAGGCCGGGTCGGCGAGGTCCCCGCGGACCGTCGCGACCCCGCGCCGGCGCAGCGCCGGGTAGTCGCCGCGGGCGAGGCTCACGACGTCGTCGCCGCGTGCGAGCAGCCCGTCGACCACCGCGCCGCCGAGGAACCCGCCGCCGCCGGTGACCAGCGCCCTCACGCCGGCACCCCCAGCTCGCGGGCGGCCCACTCCCCCAGCGCCTCCCGGTCGATCTTCGAGTTGTGCCGCGGGTCGACCGGCAGGCCGGGGTGCTCGAGGAATGTGGTGATCGTCCGGGTGCGCGGGTCGGCGGCGGCGCGGGCGCGCAGCGCCGCGGCGACGGCGTCGGTCAGCCGCGCCGGGGTGAGCATCTCGACGACGACGACGGGGGTGCGGTCGGTCTCCGGCCCGACGCCGACGAGGGCGGTGCGCCGGACCGCCGGGTGGTGGTTGAGCACCTCCTCGCAGGGGACGCTGTGCAGCGGCCCGGCGGCGGTGTGGACGACGTGGGCGACGCGCCCGGCGTACCAGAGCCGGCCGTCGTCGTCGGCGCTGGCGAGGTCGCCGGTGCGGTGGGCGAGCTCGCCGTCCCAGCTCAGCTTCGCGGCCGCCGTCGCGTCGGGGCGCTCGGCGTAGGCGGGGCTCACGACGCGGCCGCGCACGACCACCTCGCCGACCTCGCCGGGCGCGACGTGCCGGTCGGGGGTCAGGGCGGCGACCGGCCCGTCGGTCACGCGCATCAGCGCGACGTCGACGCCGGGGACGGGGCGCCCGACGCAGATGCCGTCGTCGGGGAGCCCGAGCAGCTCGTCGCTGCCGATGGTCGCGACCGGCAGGGCCTCGGTGGCGCCGTAGGGGGTGTGGACCTGCGCGCCGGGCCCGAGCAGCGCGAGCACCCGCCGCTGGGTGTCCCGTGGCACCGGGGCGCCGGCGGAGACGACCTGGCGCAGCGAGGGCATCCGGGTGCCGGCGGGCGCGCCGCGGCCGAGGCGGTCGAGCAGCGCCGGGGAGCCGAACATGACCGTCGCGCCGGTGCGGTTGGCGGCGGACACGATCCGCGAGGGCACCACCTTCGCCGGTCGGGTCGGGTCCATCCGCGGCACCACCGTGGTCATCCCGAGCGCAGGACCGAACAGCGCGAACGGCGGGAACGTGGCCAGGCTGACCTCGCCGGGCCCGAGGCCGTAGAGGTCGCGGACGAGCCCGGCCTGGGCGAGCAGGCCGTCCTCGTGGTGCTCGACCCCCTTGGGCGGGCCGGTGCTGCCGCTGGTGAACAGGATCGCGGCGGGCACGCCGTCGGGCCGCGGGAGCGGCGCGCTCGGCCCCCGTCGGGCCCCCTCACGCTCGAGGGCACGCAGGGAGCGGGTGCCGGGCACCGGCACCGGGCCGGCGGTGACGGCGATCCGCGCGCCGGGGCACCAGCGCAGCACCCGGCGGGCGAGGTGGGCCTTCGCGACCCCGACGAACGCCTCGGGCGCGGCCTCGCCGAGACAGGACCGGACGCGGTCGAGCCCGATCCCCGGGTCGACGACGACGGGGGTGGCCCGCACCCGCAGCAGCGCGTAGGCGAGCACGAAGAAGTCCGCGGTGGGCGGCACGAGCAGCGCGGTGCGGGTACCGGGGCCGACCCCGGCGGCGAGCAGCCCGGACGCGGCGTCCGCCACCCGGGCCTGCAGCCGTCCGAAGGTGACGATCCGCGTGCGGCCGAACGGGGCGGGCAGCACGAGCGCGGGGTCGTCGGGCCGCGCCACGGCGTGCTCGGCGAGCATGCCGTCGAGGGTCGTGCTCGTCGTCGGGCCCGCGGCGCTCACGAGGGGCTGCCCAGGAACGTCCGGACCCGCGGCACGATCCGGTCCGCGGCGTCCTCGAGCACGTAGTGCCCCGCGTCGGGGTAGCGGTTCACCTCGGCACCGGGAAGGTACCCGACGAGGTGGTCGAGGATCCCGGCGTCGAACACCGGGTCCTTCATCCCCCAGTGGATCTGGACCGGGTGCTCGTCGAGCAGCGGGAGCCGCTCGGCCAGCCGGGTGAGCACCGGGTGCGCCGGGTCGGCGGGGCCGGTGGGGATGTCCTGGACGAAGGCGTGGACCGCGACGCGGTGGGCGGGGCTGTCGTACGGCGCGAGCAGGCCGCGGCGGGCTTCGGCGTCGAGCCAGAGCCGGCCGGTGCCCATGGACAGCGCGCCGAGGGAGAAGGCGTTGAAGCGGCGGACCGCGACGTCCCCGACGACGGGGAGCCGCGCGGCCTGCAGCGACCACGGGATGCGCTTGTCCGCCGGCAGCGGGAACGCGCCGGTGTTGAGGACGACGACCTTGTCGACCCGCTCGAGGTGCTCCACCGCCCAGGACAGCCCGATGGGCCCGCCCCAGTCGTGCACCACCAGCGAGAGCGGCTGGTCGAGGTCCAGGGCGTCGACGAACGCCGTCAGGTCGGCGACGCGGCGGGCGAGGGTGTGCGGGTAGTCGGCGAGGGCGGGCTTGTCCGAGCGGCCCATCCCGATGTGGTCCGGCGCGATCGTGCGGAGCCCGTCGCCGGGCAGCGTCGCGAGCAGGGAGCGCCAGTAGAACGACCAGGTCGGGTTGCCGTGCACGTGGAGCACCGGCGGTGCTGCGCTCACTCCCTCGGGCCGCTCGTCTATGTAGGCCATGGTGTGGCCGCCGATCTCGACGCGCTTCGACGCGAAGGGGAAGCCGGGCAGGGCCTCCGTCGTGACGGTCACCAGAGCACCTCCGCCGCGGCGGCGTTGATCCCGCTGCCCACGCCCATGAGCATCACTCGCGACCCGTCGACGACGGTGCCGTCCTCGACCGCCTTGGAGAGCACGGTCGGGACCCCGGCCGGGCCGGTGTTGCCGAAGCGCGGGAACTGCGAGGGGAACCGGTCGCGGTCGAGCCCGAGCTGGTCGGACACCGCGCGGGTGTGCACCTTGCTGACCTGGTGCAGGCAGTAGACGTCGTAGCTGTCGGTGTCCCAGTCGAACGCCGCGACGGCGTCCTTCCAGGCGCGCCCGGCGAGCTCCATGCCCGCGCTCAGCAGGCCCGAGCTGTCGGTGCGCATCTCGTCGGCCTGCCCGACGCAGAGCTGCGAGTTCCCGATCGTGCTGGCCCGGCCGAGGCCGCCCAGGTAGCGGTGCCTGCCGGGACCGTCGGCGCGGGAGAGCACCATCGCCACCGCGCCCGATCCGACGGTGAGGGTGGCGAACTGCTCGTGGAACATCGCACGGGTCGCCCCGGGCGACGACAACCGCGCGATCGTCGATTCCATCGCGAAACGGCTCGTCTCGCCGGCCACGACGAGACCGTGGTCGATCTCGCCCGCCGAGATCATCGTCGACACGAGGTTCATCCCGTTGAGGAATCCGAGACACGCATTGCCCAGATCGAAGTTGACGGCCTCCGGCGACAGTTCCATGCGGCCGTGGACGATGCTCGCCGTCGACGGTTCCAGGTGGTCCCGGCTCACCGACGTGTTGATCAGCGCACCGATGTCGGCCCGGGCCACGCCGCTGTCCGCCAGGGCCTTCTCCCCGGCCCGCGCGGCGACCTCGCTGGGCATCGTGCCCTCGTCCCACACCCGTCGCTCGGCGATGCCGGACAGCTTCTCGAGCAGGCCGGGAGTGATGCGGAGCCGTCTCAGCGTGTCGCCGAGGCGGTCCTCGAGCTCGGTCGAGGTGACCACGTGCGGCGCGTCGACGTGCGCCAGCCCGGTGATCACGACGTCGTCGTACCGCTGTGCCGCTCTCATGGTCCGAGAATGCGCGACTCCGCCCATTCCCGCCGCGAACCGGTTGTGTGCTACCGGCGATCACAGGAACTGCGGTAACAGGGAGAAGCGTCGACCCGGCTGCGCCGAACGGCGGTGTCTGTACCGGAAATACTCATCGGTAATCACCGGGTCACACGTTACGGCACTACCGGTGCGTACGACGGTGGGTGTGGTGCGACATTCCCGACAGTTCCCGAGGCCCGCCGTCGTCATCCTCCACCGTGCGCTCGGACGTTGGGACCGGGCGCGGCGACGGCTCGGCCAGCCCGTACACGTCGACCCGACCCTCGTACGTCGTGACCAGGACCCGTAGCGGTCGCCCAGACGATCCCGGTTCCCGGTGCGTCCGCGTCACAGCTGACGGCGAGGAAGCCCCCGGGCATGCCGCCTCGGCCCCCCATCCCCGCGGACGCGATCTCGGCGCTCTTGGCCAGGAAGGTCGTCGTGCCGTCCCGGTCGATCGACCAGGCCCGCAGGCACTCGTTCTCCCCCCAGCAGAAGAGCAGGGGACCGTGGTCGGGGCTCGACCAGAACGCCGGCGACCCGTGCAGGTGGTGCGTCTTCCCGTCGTAGAGCCGGTCATGAGGAAGACGCCGCCCCCTCGTCGCTCGCGGGGCCTTGTCCGGCCTCGCCGAATCGGACCAACCGATTCGTCGCCACGGGTTCGACCGGCCCCCGCCTCGGTCAGCGGGCGGAGTCGGCCGCTTCCGATCCACGGTCCGGTACGGCCGCGACACGGTCCTCGGGCCGGTGGGTCTCGTGGAGCAACCACGCGCAGACCGCCGTGATCACACCCATGACCAGCAGGTAGAGCGACGTCGACGCCGAGGTCCCGGTGGCCTGGTAGAGCGAGGCCGCGATCAGCGGGGCCAGCCCGCCGCCGAGCACCGCGCCGATCTGGTAGCCCAGCGACGCCCCCGAGTAGCGGACCTCGGCACTGAAGAGCTCGGCGAACAGCGCTGCCTGCGGGCCGTACATCGCGGAGTTGGCGATCCCGCCGATCAGGAGCCCGAGGAAGATCAGGAACGTCGAGCGCGTGTCGATCAACCAGAACACCGGGAAGGCGGCGACGACGGTGCCGATCGCGCCGGCGAGGTAGACCGGGCGGCGGCCGATCCGGTCCGAGAGCAGGGCGAAGAGCGGGATGAGCGCGAGGTTGACCGCGCTGGACCCGAGGATGCCGATGAGCATCGTCGTCTCGGACAGGTGGAGCGTCTTCGTGCCGTAGGAGAGCGCGTAAACGACGAAGAGGTAGAAGCCGCCGTTGACCGCGATGAACGAGCCGGCGGCCAGCAGCACCTGCTTCGGGTGCGAGCGCAGCACCTCCAGGACCGGGGAGCGCCGCTGCGCGCCGGCCTGCGCCGCGACCTGCTTGAAGACCGGGGTGTCCTCGAGGCGCAGCTGGGCGTACAGGGCGACACCGATCAGCAGGACCGAGAGCAGGAACGGGACACGCCACCCCCAGGCCAGGAACGCCTCCTGCCCGAGCCCCGCCTCGAGGGCGAGGAAGAGCCCGTTCGAGAGGATCACCGCGATGGGGACGCCGAGCTGCGGAAAGCTGCCGTAGTAGCCCTTGCGGTGCCGCGGGGCGTACTCGGTGGCGATGAGGACCGCGCCGCCCCACTGCCCCCCGACGGCGATGCCCTGCAGGACGCGCAGCGCGAACAGCAGCACCGGGGCGGCGACCCCGATCGTCGCGTAGCCGGGCAGCAGGCCGACCAGCGTCGTCGACGCCCCCATGAGGAACAGCGCGGACACGAGCGCCTTCTTGCGCCCGATCCGGTCGCCGAAGTGGCCCCAGATGATGCCGCCGATCGGTCGGGCGATGAACCCGACCGCGAACGAGCTGAAGGCCGCCAGCGTCCCGAGGAACGGGTCGGCGTTCGGGAAGAACGCGGTGTTGAGGACCAGCGCGGCGGCGGTCCCGTAGATGAAGAAGTCGTACCACTCGATCGTCGAGCCCAGCAGGCTCACCAGGGAGGTCCGGCGCACCTCCCGCCGGTCGTCCGCCGCCGGTCCGGTCCCCGCCGCCGTCGTCGCCATGTCCGGTTCCTTCCTCCCGCGGCACCTGCGGGACCCGACGAGCCGGTTCTCGAGACCCGCCCAGCCTGACCGCACGACGCGGCGGGCGGTATGGGCGGCGAGCACAACATGTGACGTGGACCGCACAGCGGGTGGCACGGCATGCTGCCGTGGTGGCCGTGCCGACCGTCCCCGCCGGCTCGTTCGGCCCCGCCGGGGACACGCTGACGGTGCTGTGCCGCGCGCTGCGCGAGGAGGTCGACGAGCTCGCCGACCGGCTGACGGCGCGGATCCTCGAACGCGAGGACGTCTACGAGGTGCTCGGCGTGCCCGTGGCCGACGACCTGCGGGCGACCTGCCGGGCGAGCCTGGACCGGTTGCTCACCCAGCTGGCCGGCGACCTCCCTCCCGACGCCGACGCCGCCGCCGTCACCGTCGACACCGGTCGGCGGCGGGCCCGGCAGGGAGTGCCGCTCGAGGTCGTGCTGCGGGCCTACCGGCAGTGCGGACGGCTGGTGTGGGAGCGGATGCGCGAGGTCTCGCGCAGTCGCTTCGGCGGGATGCACGACGCGGCGCTGCTCGTCGCCGCCGACGACGTCTGGCGGATCCTCGACGCCAGCTCCGACCGCCTCGTCGACGCCTACCGCCGCGAGGAGGCCCGGCTGCAGGGGCTCGAGCTCGGCCGGCGCTGGGCGGTGCTCGAGGCGCTGCTCGCCGGCGGCGGCCACGAACCCGCCGTGGCCCGCGACGCCGCCCGCCTGCTCGACCTGCCTGAGGACCCCGAGCTCCTCTGCGTCGTCGCCACCACCGGGGAGGCCGTGGACGACCCGCTCCCCTCCCCCGCCGAGGCGCTTGCCGGGATCGCCCCGTCGCTCTGGCACGTGCGCTCCGCCGAGGTGGTCGGCGTCGTCGTCCCACCCGAGGACGCGGCTGCGGCCGTCCCGGCCGTGGTCGCCGCGCTCGGGAAGCGGGCCTCGGTGCCGGTGGGGGTCTCGCCGCCCGTGCGCGGGCTGGCCCGGCTCCACGTCGCGCACCGGTGGGCACGACTGGCGGCCCGCACCCTGCCGGCCGGGGCCGGTGGTTCGGCCGCCCTGGACGACCGCCTCCCCGAGGCCCTCCTCGCCGAGGCGCCGGACCTCGTGCCGCGGCTGTGCCGCGCCGCCCTGGGCGGCCTGCTCGACCTGCCCGCACCCGAGCGCGCGACGCTGCTCGCCACGGTGCGCGCGGTGCTCGACGCCGACGGCTCGCCGTCGCGCGCGGCCGGCGTCCTCTACTGCCACCGCAACACCGTGATGTACCGCCTGAGCCGCCTCGAGTCCCTCACCGGCCGGCGCCTCACCGACGCGCGCGACCGTCTCCTGCTCGCCCTGGCCCTCGCCGCGCCGGACGACGACGACGAGGGCCGGGACTCCCGCTCGCCTACGTCGCCCGCAGGGTGAACGAGGTCCGGCGGTGCTCCCGCGGGCCGTCGACCGCGTGCAGGGGTCGCTCGTCGTCGGTCCCGGCCAGGCCGGGGCCGCGCAGCAGGACGAGGCTCCCGGCGTCGGCCTCCCAGGCCCGGAGCGTGGTGCCCTCCCGGTCGGAGCACTGCCGCAGCAGGGCCGAGCCCTCGAGGGTCAGGATCGCGACGAGGTGGCGGTGGCGACGACCGTCGCGGTGGGTCGAGATGCCCGCGCTGCCGGGTTCGTAGCGCTGCACCGCGACCTCGTCGGGGCACCAGGCGTCGAGACCCTCGATCTCGTCGGCGTGCGCCCGCACGCCCGCGACGACGGCGTCGACCAGGGCGTGCACCCCCCGGTGCGTACGGATGTCCCCGCCCGCGAACACCCGGTGCTCGCCCTCCTGGCGCACCCCGTACCGGCCCTCGACCGGTGAGAGACCGACGAAGGTCTCGGCGGCGAGCTCGTCGAGGACCTCCCGGCACAGCGCCTGGGGCAGCACGCCGGCCTCGTGGGCGGCGCCGTCACGGACCGTGCGGTGCAGCACCGGGCCGAGGGCGCGGGCGAGGAGGCCGGCGTGAGGACGGGTCACGGGTTCCGGAGTACCCGGGGGCACGCGCCGAGGCGCGGCGCGACGACCCCGTCGAGGAGCAGGATGGGGTGACGAGCAGGGGCCCGTGAGGAGCTCCCTGCCAGGAGGAGGAGCCGTGCCATGGAAGTAGCCCTGATCGTGATCGTCGTCGTGGTCGTGCTGGCGGCGATCCTGGCGTCCTCGTCCCTCCGGCTGGTGCAGCAGTACGAGCGGGGCATCGTCCTGCGGTTCGGGCGGCTGCTGTCCGAGGTCCGGCAGCCCGGGCTGCGGGTGATGATCCCGGTGGCCGACCGCATGCGGAAGGTCTCGATCCAGACGATCGTGCTCGACGTCCCCTCCCAGGGGACGATCACCCGCGACAACGTGACGATCGGCGTCGACGCCGTGGTCTACTTCCGCGTCGACGACCCGGTCCGCGCGGTGATCAACGTCGAGAACTACGTGCATGCCACGTCCCAGGTCGCGCAGACCTCGCTGCGGTCGGTGATCGGCCGCGCCGACCTGGACACGCTGCTGTCCGATCGCGCCCGCATCAACGACGAGCTGCGGGACGTCATCGACGCGCCGACCGAGGACTGGGGCATCACCGTCGAGCGCGTCGAGATCAAGGACATCTCCCTGCCCGAGAGCATGCGGCGCTCGATGTCCCGGCAGGCCGAGGCGGAGCGGGACCGGCGGGCGCGGGTGATCGCCGCCGATGGCGAGCTGCAGGCCTCGAGCAAGCTCTCCGAGGCGGCGGGCACCATGAGCGGCACCCCCGGGGCGCTCCAGCTCCGGCTGCTCCAGACCGTCACCGACGTCGCGGCCGAGAAGAACAGCACCCTGGTCATGCCGTTCCCCGTCGAGCTGCTGCGGTTCTTCGAGCACATGTCCGGCGACCGGGCCGCCTCGTCACCGGAGCCCGACGAGCCCGCACCCGTCGATCACGCCGGGGCCGAGCCGCTCCCCGACGTGCCGCCGGCGATCACCACAGCCGACCCGGGAGATCGTCCGTGAGCCTCGCCAGCTCGTCACGGTCGGTGCAGGCGTAGGCGGCGGCGACCCGCTCGTCGTACTCGGCGGGAGTGAGGCGCCCGTGCGCGAAGGCGCGCGCCAGCCGCTGCACCACCAGTTCGCGCTCGCGGTTCGACGCACGAACCCCGCCACGCTCACCGTCCGCCGACACCTCGAGCAGCCTACGAGCCCTCACGCCGTCCGGGGTGCGTCGATCTCGGCCGGTGGTCCGCAGGCCTCGACCAGGACGTCCAGCGGCAGGTCCAGCTCACCCGCCAGGGCCGCCACCGTGAAGAACGCCGGCGTCGGCACCCGTCCGGACTCGATCTTGCGCAGGGTCTCGACCGGCATGCCGACCGCCGCCGCCACCGCGGTCATCGACCGGGAGCCGCGCGCCTCGCGCAGCACCTCCCCGAGGCGACGGCCCCGGTCGCGCTCCTGCGGGGTCAGCGGCACTCGCACCATGGGCGTGATACTAATACCGGGAAAGTTATCCCGACCCGGGGAGTGCCGCGGTGATGATCGAACTCAAGACCCCCGCCGAGATCGAGCTGATGCGCGAGGCCGGCCGGATCACCGCCGCCGCACTGGGCGCCGTCCGGGACGCGGCGGCCGTCGGGAAGTCGCTCGACGAGCTCGACCGCGTCGCCGCCGAGGTCATCGCCGAGGCCGGCGCGGAGCCGCTGTTCCTGGGCTACCGGCCGAGCACCGCACCCTCGCCGTACCCCGGGGTCACCTGCATCAGCGTCAACGACGCCGTCGTGCACGGGATCCCCGGCCGCGACGTCCTCGCCGACGGGGACCTCGTCTCCGTCGACTGCGGCGCCCGGTTCCGGGGCTGGAGCGGCGACGCCGCCATCTCGTTCGTCGTCGGGCAGCACCCCGACCCCGAGGTCGCCCGCCGCGACGAGGCCCTGATCGCCACCACCCGGGCCGCCCTCGACGCCGGCATCGCCGCCGCGCAGCCCGGCGCCAAGCTCGGCGACGTCGCCCACGCCATCGGCCGGGTCTCCCGCGACGCCGGCTACGGACTCATGGAGGGCCACGGCGGCCACGGCATCGGCCGCGAGATGCACGAGGCACCCCACGTCCCCAACGAGGGCCGACCCGGCCGCGGGCTCCGGCTCCGGCCCGGGCTGGTCCTCGCCCTCGAGCCCATGCTCATCGCCGGCGGCACCGACGCCTACGACGAGGACCCCGACGGCTGGACCCTGCGCACCGCAGACGGCACCCGTGCCGCCCACATCGAGCACACCGTGGCCATCACCGAGCACGGCCCCGAGGTCCTCACCCTGGCCCGTCAGCCGGCGGCCACCGCCGCCGGCTGAGCAGGGCCGATCGCCGGCCCCGGACCCCTCTCAGCGGCCGGCGACGCGGTGGGCGCGCTGCTGCGCGGCGGCGGTGCCGCGGGCCGCGCCGACCCCAAACAGGTGCAGGCCACCGGCGACGAGGACGCCGACGACGCGGCCCCCGATCCGGACCGGGTTCAGCGTCCGGGCGAGCTGGTCCAGCGGCGCGGCCACCGCCTCGGTGTACTCGTGGATCTGCCGGCCGACCTGGTCCGCGGTGTCCTCGGCCTGCTCGCCGATCTCCGCGCCACGCCCGGCGACGCGGTCGGCCCCCGCCACCACGTCCTCGCCCACCTCGCGCGCGGTGGCCTCTGCCCGGGCGGCAGCCCGGCGACCGGCGGCGCGGGTCTCGCCCGCGACCTCGCGCGCGGTGCTCCCGGCCTCGTCGGCCACCCGACGGCCGGTGGTCCGCGCGGTCTCGACGGCGTCCTCCGCCGCGGCCCCGACGCTCGTATCCCCGCGGCGTGCGGCCTCGACCTGGTCGCCGACGCGGGACGCGCCGACCCCGGCGGTGGCGGCGGCGCGCTTCGCCGCGCCGCGGGTGTGGCCGCGGACCTTCTTCCCGGCGGTCGACGCCTCCTCGGCGACCTCCTCGGCCGCCTCGGCGGTCTCGGACGCCGCGGTCCCGGCGGTCGCCGCCACCTCCTGCGCCGCGGCGCGGGTCGTGTCGGCGAGCTCCTGGGCGTCGTCGCCCGTCCCGCCGGTCCCCGAGCCGGTGTCCGAGGTGGCCTGCGTCTCGGTACCACCGACCGCGTGCACAGCCTCGGGGGTGTGGCCGGTCTGCTCGGCGGCGACGACGGAGGCGGCGTCGGCGACGCCCTCCTCCGCGTCGCCGACCGCGGCCTCCACGGCCTCCACGGCGCCCTCGACCCCGGCGTTCTCCGCGATCTCGGCGGCGGTGCGGCTGATCTCGGTGGTGCCGGCGTCGACCTGGTGGGTCTCGACGACCTCCCCCTCGCTGCCGTGCACCACCACCTGGCCGCCGCCCTGGTCGGCGACGATGTTGACGGCGCGCTCGACCGCCTCGACCTCCGTGGCGGTGCGGGCGGTGACCTGGTCGTCGTCGGGGGCCGTGACGGCCCAGCCCTCGTCGGTGGGCTTCACGTGGCGGTCGGACATGGTGCGGCTCCCTCGCCGATCGGATGGCTCGGGTGGGGGCTGCCCGTCCGGGGCCCCGGTTCCACGTCGGTCTGCTCATCCGCCGTCGGGAGTCGACCTCCGGCGCCGCGGACCGGTCGGGGGGCCCGACGCCCCTATGGTGTGACGCTTGTGGCGGATGGGGCAGGTGGGACTCGACGCGGAGTGATCGCCGTCATCGTCGCGGTCCTCGCGACGCTTGCCCTGAGCAGCGCCGCGGTAGCGCCCGCGGCGCGCGCCGGGGCGTCGTCCTCGTCGACACCGGCCCCCCCCCGCGCCCGACCCCGGTCGTGCTCGCCACTACCGGGGCGCCCGGCAAGGTCCCTCGCCGCCGCCGGGAAGGCCGACGTCGACTACTTCCGGGCGCCCGACGGGAACTGGACCCCGAGCCTCGTCCGGATGTCCGCCCGGGACGGCATGCAGCCCCTCGGCTGGACGGTCGACCCGCGCGACTGGAGCCGCCCCGGCACCGAGGCCATCGTCCGCATCGTCGAGGCGCAGGTGCGCCCCGGCGCGGTCATCCTCTTCCACGACGGCGGCGGCCCGCGGGACCAGACCGTGCAGGCGGTCACGCAGCTCATCCCCTGGCTGCGCGCCCACGGCTACTCGTTCGTCCTCCCGAGCTGACCCGACGCCGCCACGCCAGGGCCCTCCGGGGTCGATCATCCGGCCGATCGTCGGGTGTGTTCGGACGCTGGTCGATGGCCCGGGTGAGCGAGGACGGCGAGCCCGACATCCCGCTGCTGATGAACCGGGACAAGGGCGGCATCAGCGCGGCGGCAGGTCGTCCCACGACGCCGGAGCAGGACGCCCTCCTCGACCAGCTGCGGGACCTCGCCCGCCAGCCCGCCTGACCCGGCACCCACGTCGTCGCAGACAGGGGGTCACCCCTCGAGCAGCTCGATCAGCTCGGTCGCGAGATCCCCGGCGCTGCGGTCGCCCTGGGTCAGCAGCAGCGCGACGACGGCGTACCCGTGCGTCCGGTACTCCTGCCGCGTGAGAGCGGCGAGCCTGGTCCGGTCCGCGAGCGGTTCGGCGTGGTCCAGGAGCGCGAGGAGCACCTCGTCGCGCACCCCGAGGTCGCGCCAGGCGAGGAGCTCGGCGACGGTCGCCGCGGCGAGTCGGTGCACACCCTCGCGATCCGCGGTGTCGTGCTCCCGGTCCTCCTGCGGATCGGCCGACACGGTCGGTCCCCGCCCCGCGCTCAGCCGGGCCGGCGGGCCCCGGGCGCCGGCGGGTCGGTCTCGAGGACCGCCCGGACGGCCGTCACGTCGCGGGCGATCGCCGTGAACACCGCCTGCACCGTGGTGTCGGCCGCGAGCCAGTCCGCGAGCCGGCGGCCGGCCGCGTCGTCCCCGTGCTCGGCGAGCACCACGAGCTCGACGAGCTCGTCCCGCCAGATCGTGGCGCGCTCGATGCGCAGCAGCCCGTCCGCGTCGCGGGTCCAGCCGCTGGGCGCGCTGCTGGAGGCCGTGATGGTCATGGTCACCTCGGTGTGGTCGTCGTCCGTCGGGACCCGGAGCCGGCCCGACCGTGTCGGACCGCCCGCTCGGGCTGCCGCCATCAACGTCCCGGGCGGACCCTGCCGCCAGACCCGCCACGGCCCGTCGCCCACCGCCGAAGGTCCCCATCCGGACGTCTCGCCACGAAGCACCACGTGTCCTGCACCACCACGACGGGAGGGCGGGGACGATCAACGATGCGCCCGGGGCCTCACGATCTCGGCCGCCAGGTCCCCGAGACCGCGGTAGATGCGGCCCGGGACCGCCAACAGGAGGAACCGGGTGCGTCGGTCGACGCCCCAGCGGTCCGCCTCGGCCACCAGCTCCCAGCGGTGCGCCGGCAACGTCACGTCCGCGAGCACCGGGCGGAGCCGGGCGCGCACCTCGTCGACCGGTCTCCCGGAGAGCCCGGACTGATCGCACACGACGGACCGGGAGGACGACCGTGACGGAGGTGCGCCCCGCACCCGTGGCCCCCGACGCCGGGCCGCCCCCGGGGCCCGTCGCGCCCCCCGCCGACCGCCACTCCGCCAACCGGGTCCGCCACGGCGGGGCCACGATGGGCGAGCGGGTGGCCGACCGCGTGACGGCGCGCTTCGGCTCGTGGACGTTCATCCTGGCGCAGTCGGCGGCCATCGGTGATCTGGATCGCCGCGAACGTCGTCGGGATCCTGCGGGCCTGGGACCCGTACCCGTTCATCCTGCTCAACCTGCTGTTCTCGACCCAGGCCGCCTACGCCGCGCCGCTGATCCTGCTGTCGCAGAATCGCCAGGCCGAGCGGGACCGGGTCAAGGCCGAGCACGACTACGCGGTCAACCAGCTCGCCCTCCAGTTCCTCATCGCCTGGCACCGGGACGCACATCCCCCGGATGTACCTGCGTCCGGGACGTGAGCGCCGACGCCGACCGCCTGCTCGCCTCCTTCGGCGGGCGGGGACCCGGTCACCCGGTCGTCGTGACCTGATGGGGTTCGCGGTGACGTTCTGGGCCTGGGCGTGTTCGGCGCCGGCATGGGCGGCACCGCTATCGCGGCCTCCTCCACGGTCGGCTTGAGCCCCGCGGACCGGGCCGACCGGCCGGTGGGCGGCTGTCTCTCCGACAGGCTCGACCCCGTCAGGGTGCTGCTCGCGTCCTACGCCGCCGCTACGGTCCTGGCCGTGCTCGCGGCGCTGCAGCTCACCCTGGTCCCGGTCGCGACGACGGCGTTCCTCGGCATCGGGCTCGGCACCGGGGCGGTCGTCGCGCTCGTGGCACGCCTGGTGCCGGCCGACCGCATCCGGACGGTCACCGGCGTCGTCGGGGCGGCCGGCGGGCTCGGCGGGTTCTTCCCGCCCCTGGTGATGGGCTCGGTGTACGGGCTGACCGGCAGCTGCTTCGTCGGCTTCCTGCTGCTGGCCGCGACGGCCGCGACCGCCGCCGCCCTGACGGCCACGTCGGTGCGCCACCGCCCCGCCGCCCCGGCAGGAGGCGAGGTTCCGTGAACGTCCTCGTGGGGGCCGTGGCGTCCGTGTGGTTCGGCATGGTCGCCGCGATCTCCTTCGTGGAGGCCCCGCTGAGGTTCCGGGCGCCGGGGGTGACGCTGGCGATCGGTCTCGGGATCGGTCGCCGCGTGTTCGCGGCGCTGAACCGGATCGAGGTCGTCCTCGCCGCGGTGGTCGTCCCGGCCGCCGTGCTCGACGCCCACCCGCTCGCGCTGGTGGTGGCCGGCGCCGTGGCGGTCGCGGCGCTCGCCGCCCAGCTCGTCGCCGTCCGCCCCTTCCTCACCCGTCGCTCGGACCGGGTGCTGGCGGGCGAGACCGACGGCCCGCGCTCGCACGCCCACTTCGTCTACGTCGGCCTCGAGGTGGTCAAGATCGGCGCCCTGGCCGTCCTCGCCGTCGTCGCGCTCACGTGAGGGCACGACCGGTCGCGACGGGTGACCACGACCCGCCGGTGGCGATGGACCCCGTCGTCGCCCTGCGGCGTGGTGCCGATGAACTCCGACGCCTGCACGACCAGGTCCCCGCTGGGACCTGGTCGTCGCGCGGGCTGCTCGTCACCCGGCGCCGCGATCGTCGCCGAGGACGCGGGCGGGAACAGCGAGCGCCGCGGCCGCCACCACCGTCTCCGGCGAGGCCGCCGTCGCATTCGCCTCGCTCGTGCTCGAGCGCGTCCGAACGGACCCGGGGCCCGGCCGCTCCTGACGCTCGTCCGGATCGGGTCGGATGGCCCGGATCTCGGGACCAGCGGCCGCTACTCGGCGTGGTCATCCGCTGGAAACGTTGTCTGGCGTGCTGCGGAGCCGCAGCGCCCGGCGCCGCCGGGCCCGAGAGAGGAGTTCCGCCGTGACTGATCTGCTCGCGTCCCCCGGCGCAGGCGGGGCGACCGACGGCCCGGTGGCCGACCTGCTGGTCAAGGCCGGACGGTTCTTCACCCGCCGGGAGGTCTCTCCGGACCTCCGCACGGAGCACCTGCGCGGGGGCCGCGACGGCGACGTCTTCTACCGCGACCTGGGTGACCCGGTGCTGGCTTGGGCCGACGTGGTGGGCGACCCGGAGTGGCGCCGCGCCTACCAGCGGGCGCGCGGCAAGGGCGGCCACGTGCGCGTCTCGTGGTCCGAGGCGGTGGAGATGGTCGCCGCCGACGTCGCCGCCCGCGCGGCCGAGCGCGGCGACGGCGCGGCGGGGATGTGAGGACGGTGCAGAAGCTCTCGTTGGACGCCCTCGCCCGGGAACAGCTCGAGCGTGCCGTGGCGTCGAGCAGCGGGCGTGCGGCACGCACCGTGTTCGGCGGACACGAGCACCTGCTCCGCCAGACCCTGATGGCGATCACCCGGGGCGCCGTGATGGCCGAGCACGACAGCCCCGGGGAGGCCACCCTGCAGGTGCGGTCCGGCCGCGTCCGACTCACCGCCGGCGACGACACCTGGGACGGCCGCTCCGGTGACCTGCTCATCATCCCGGCGATACCCCACGCCCTCGAGGCCCTGGAGGACAGCGTCGTGCTCCTCACCGTCGTCAAGCGTCCCTGAGGTCGGCGAGGCCCGAGGGGTCAGGTCTCGGCCACCCCGTCGAGACCCGGCTGCTCGAGGCTCCCCGGCCGGGGGATTCGGCGAGCAGGATCTCGACGGGCTGCGTCCCCGTCGCGCGGGACGAGGGCGCGGACGTCTCGCGCTCCGCGGCGGGTCGCGCCGCCGCGGAGGCTTTGTGGGGACCTCGGAGGGCCCGGACACCGCCACGTACCACTACGACCTCGACGGCCTCCCGCAGTCGGTGACCTACCGGATCGACCGCCTCGGGCAGGTCACGTCCCTGGTCCTCGACCGCTGGGGAGACCCGGACGGCACCGGGACCTGGGCCCGGCACCGCTTCGGCGGGCACATCACCGCGTACCGCCGGTGGGGCGACGTCCTCCTCCCCGCGTCCGGGCTGATCGGCTGGGACGTCGACACCGAACGGTGGCCGCAGGGCGCCTTCTTCGACTTCTCCGTCACCGACGCCCGATTCTGCTGAGGTCGCACCGCCCTTCCCGGTGAATTCTCTTCGCCGGTGGACACCGTCATCTGTCGCGCGAACGGCGGCCGGTGCACGGTGGAGAAGGGGTAGGTGAGGGAGGGTCGCGATGGCTCAGGACCGTGACGACGAGGCGGGGCCGGTCTCCTCCGACGGCGCGGCCGGGCCCGGCGACGAGGGCGACCCGACGACAACCCTGCACTTCCCGGCCCTGGCCCGTCTCGAGCTCGACGAGCTGCTCGACCAGGTCATCACCCGTGCCGAGGAGGTCCGGTCGACCCAGGGGCGGCTGCGCGGCCTGTTGAAGGCCACCCAGTACGTCGCGGCCGACCTCGACCTCGACGAGGTGCTCACGCGGCTCGTGGACGCCGCCCGCGAGCTCCTCGGCTCCCGCTGGGCGGCGTTGGGGTTGCTCCACGACGGCCTGATGACGCAGGTGGTGCACCGCGACGGCGACCTGCCCCTGGTGGAGATGCTGCGCCGGCTGCCGGCCGACACCGGGGTGCTGGGGTGGCGCGTGGACGACCCCCGCAGCGCCCGGATCGACGACCTCGCCTCCCACCCCGACGCGCTCGAGCAGGTCCGATCCCACGAGCCCCCGATCCGCTCGTTCCTCCGGGCACCGGTGCGCGCGGGCACCGTCACCTACGGCAACCTCTACCTCGCCGACGAGCGGACCAGCGCGTTCGGCGAGGACGACGAACAGCTCGTCGTGGCCCTCGCGGCCGCCGCAGCCGTCGCCGTGCAGAACGCCGTGCTGCTCGAGCGGGCCCAGCGCCAGCAACGCTGGAACCAGGCCGGCACCGACCTGGCCCGACGCTTGCTCCGCGACGACGTGGAACTCGGCGAGGCGTGGCAGGCGCTGCTGGAGGTGGCCGTCGACGTCGCCGGCGCCGACTCGGCCACCCTGACCGCCATCGACGCCGACGAGCCGGACCGCGTCGACGTGATGGGCGCCGCGGGAGCGCTCGAGCCGCTGCGCGGCCAGCGGATCCCCGACGGCAAGTCGGTCACCCGGGCCGTGCTCGACACCGGCCAACCGGTGATCGTCCGGGACGCGGCCTCCGACCCCCGCACGGCGACGCTCGCCGAGCACGCCCCCGGCGTCGTCGCGGTGCTCGCCGCGCCGTTGCCGCCGATCCACGACAACGAAGCGGCCCTGCCAACGGTACTGAGCCTGACCCGCACCGCCGACCAGCCCTCCTTCCGCGAGCTCGAGACCGAGATGGTGCACGGGTTCGCGACCCAGGCCGCCACCACCCTGGCCCTGGCGCGAGCACGCCACGACCGGGAGCGCGTCCACCGTCTCGAGGATCGCGAACGAGCCCTGGAAGGGCTGCAGCAGACGGTGTTCTCCCAGCTCCAGCGCAGCAGCCTGACCCTGGCCAACGTCGCCGGCCAGGTCGAGAAGCGCTTCCGGGACATGCTCCTCGACCAGATCGACGTCTTCGAGACCCTCACCCGCACGATCCGCGACACCATGTTCGACGTCCCGCGGTGACGTCGGGCGCCGTCACACCGGTCCTTGGTCGGTGAGGACCGGGACCAACGTCCGGGACTTCCGGTCGACACGGCACTGACGCCGTGGGTCACCCGGGCCCAGCGTGACCGGACGGCCGACCGGTCGGGAGCTCACGCGTCAGGGACGGGGCACACGCATGATCGGGACCCGCGAGGTCGAGGCGCTGCCCGCGGCCCAGTGCCTCCAGTTGCTCGAGACCGCCCCGATCGGCCGACTGGTGTTCACCGAGCACGCGCTCCCGGCCGTGCACCCGGTGAACTTCGTGCGGCACGAGGATTCGATCGTCATCCGCACCGGACCCGGGCCGAAGCTGGAGGCCGCGGTGCGCGGTGACGTGGTCGCCTTCGAGGCCGATCACATCGATCCCGCCTCGCACACCGGGTGGAGCGTGCTCGTCATCGGCCGTGCCGCCGTGGTCGACGACGTGGAGGAGCTGCTCGCCGTCCTCGACGTCCGACGTCGGCCCTGGGTCACGGGGCGAGGCGGACACGTCATCCGCGTCAGCGCCGACCGGATCACCGGGCGACGCCTCGTGCTCGACCCGGTCGAGCCCCCGGAGTGATGCTCAGAGCTCGGCGCGTCGCGTCGCGATGGCCGTCGCGATGTCCCGCAGCTTGACGTTCAGGTCCTGGGAGGCACGACGCATGATGTCGAAGGCCTCGTCCGCGCTGGTGTGGCGGCGCTGCATCAGCATGCCCTTGGCCTGGCCGATCACGTCCCGCGACTGCAGGGCCTCGCGCAGCTGGGTGGTGCGGAGCTGCTCGGCCTCCAGGTTGCGCGCCCAGTGCAGCGCGACCGCGGCGTGCGCGGCCAGGAGCAGCATGGCGTCGCGGTCGACCTCCGTGACACCCGGGCCCCGGAAGTAGAAGTTGAGGGCTCCGAGGCGTGGTGGCTCACCGCCGGGGAACATACCCGTCGAGCACACGGCGACCATGCCGAGCTCGACGACGCGGGGTCCGAAGCGAGGGTAGCGGGCGTCGTTCGCCAGGTCCTCGCAGATGCTGAAGCCTGAGCCCGAGAGCGCGGTGGCCTCCACGCACGGGCCCTCGCCGGTCTCGTACTGGATGTGGTCAGCGCGCGTGGCCAACGGGTCGGTCTCGACCGGGGTGTGGAACCGGCCGTCGGTCTCCCGCAGGGTCACCGAGATCATGTCGGCGGCGGGGACCAGGGACTGCGCCCGGTGCACCACGCGCTCGAGCACCCCGACCACGCCGGTCTCCGCGGGCACGGTGAACAGCTCGTGGCTCAGGGCCACGAACTCGGCGGCCAGCGGCCCGAGGTCGGGCTCGCCGCCCCGGCCTCCCCCGCCGCTGGGCGGACCGGGCCGGCCGGCGTGCGCGTCGTGGTCGACGAATCGTCGCCGGGCCGCCGCCCACTCACGCTCCGAAGGCACGATCGGCGTTTCTACCCGCTCGGGGCGGCGGCGCACCACCCGGCGTCAGCCCCGCGCGGGGGCGGGCTGCTGCTCGAAGAGGCCGACCATGTTGCCGTCGAGGTCGGCGAGCATCGCGCACATCCCCGCCTCGCCGATCGGGGTGGGTTCCATGATGCGGCGAGCGCCGAGCTTCTCCGCGCGGGCCAGGGTCTCGTCGAGATCCTCGACGCCGACGTAGAAGGTCACCCAGGACGGGACCCCCAGGGGCGCCTGCACGATCCCGCCCCCGATGCCGGCTCCGCTGCCGGTGTCGACCAGGGCGTAGCCGTCGGCGCCGAGCTCGGCGGTCCACCCGAACAGCTCGGTGTAGAAGTCGCGGGACCGGGCGGCGTCGCTGCCGCCGATCTCGAAGTGGATGACGGGGTTCCCCATGGCGACGGCCTCCTCGGACACGCGGTTCGACGACGTCGAGGAAGCCACGGCCCCGCTGCCGTCCCCAGGGGTCGGACGGACCTGATGGCGCGGCCGATGGTCACGTCGCCGGCACCTCCGCAGGCGGCGGTCGGGGGCAAGACACGAACGACCCGGAGACGGAGGTCGCCCTACCTGCCCGCGCAGGCCCCGGGACCGGTGCCGCCCCGGCCGCGCGACGGGCATCGTGGACGGATGACGCGCGGTCGGGGAGGCGACGAGGTGGACACCCAGACACCACTGCCGGTCCGCGTCGCGGTGCCGGCCGTGCTGCGCTGTGCGATCGAGGTGCTCCGGCTCCTGGCCGGCCACCGCCTGCGCCTGCCCCGACGCCGGGTGGGCACTGTCCTGTGGTTCGCCGACGGCACCTCCGCCCGGATCTACCGCGAGACGGTCGTCGAGGGCCGCGCGGCCCGGGAGCCGTGCGCGCTCGTCGTCCGCTTCCGGCTCCGCGGCGTCCGCGGAATCGGGCACAGCCTGTTCCGGGCCGAGAGCCTGCTCAACACCCCGCTGTTCGCCGGCTTCCCCGGCTTCGTGGCGAAGTGGTGGCTGGCCGCCGACGAGCGGGGCGTGTACCGCGGCCTGTACGAATGGGACGGCCCGGAGCGGGCGGAGCGCTACGCGCGGTGCCTGTGGTGGATCCTCGCGCTGGTCAGCGTGCGCGGCTCGATCGGCTACACCGTGCTCCCCGGCCGGCACCGCGACGAGCTGCTGCCCGCCACCTCGCCGTCGACGCCCTCCCTGGTGCGCGACGAGTGGTGGCACCCGGTCGCGGTCGGCTGAGGTGCCGGCCGATCT
Organism: Actinomycetospora sp.; assembly: GCF_036497585.1. Classification (GTDB taxonomy): domain Bacteria; phylum Actinomycetota; class Actinomycetes; order Mycobacteriales; family Pseudonocardiaceae; genus Actinomycetospora. Next base: position 52,249 of record NZ_DASXJD010000037.1, read on the forward strand.
CCTCGTGGTCGGGGCCGGACCGACGGGCCTGGCGCTGGCGCTGCAGGCCCACGACCACGGCGCCCGGGTCCGCGTCGTCGAGCGCCGGACCGGTCGGCGCCCCTCCCGCGCGCTCGTCGTGCACCCGCGCACCCTCGAGCAGCTGCGCCCGCTCGGCGTGGTCCCCGCCCTCGCGGCCCGCGCCGACCGGGACCCCGAGGCCCGGCTCCACCTCGGCGCCCGAGAGGTCGCGGTCCGGATCGCGGACCTCGCCGTGCCCGGCACCGCGTTCGGTCACCCCTAGCTCCTGCGCCAGCGCGACGTCGAGGAGGTGCTCGCGGACGGCGTCGCCGCCCGCGGGATCCCCGTCGCGCACGGCACCGAGCTCGTCGGTCTGGCGCTCGGCGCCGACCGCGCGACCGCGGAGCTGGCCGGCCCCCGCGGGCGGCGGACCACCACCGCCACCCACGTCGTCGGGTGCGACGGGTCGGAGGGGCGGGTCCGCGTCCTGGCGGGGGTGGGCACCTCGGAGACGCGGTACCGGCAGGAGATCGTGCTCGCCGACGTCGAGCTCGACACCGACCTCGCCCCCGGGGTGGCGCACGTGGCGGCCGGACGGCGCGGGGTCGTCTTCGTGTTCGCCCTCGGGGAGCAGGCGAGCTGGCGGGTCCTGGGGACCTGCCGGCCGGGCGAGGGTGCCGACCTCGCCGCGCGCGGCGCCCTGCAGGGCCTCCTCGACGCCGGCGGCCTCGCGGGGTGCGTCACCGAGGTGGCCTGGCACACGCGCCTGCGGCTCGCCCGCCGCCTCGCGACGAGCTACCGGTCCGGTCCGGTGTTCCTCGCCGGCGACGCGGCCCACACCCACTCCCCCGCCGCCGCCCAGGGCATGAACCTCGGCCTGCAGGACGCCCTGAACCTGGGGTGGAAGCTCGCCCTCGCGCCCACCAGCAGCGAGCCGGACCGGCTGCTCGACTCCTACGTCACCGAGCGGCGCCCGATCGCGAGGATCTCGACCGCCCTCACCGACCAGGTCTTCCGCGGCGAGTCCTCACCCGCCCTGCCCGCCGCCCTCCTGCGCGGGGTGGGCGCGCCCCTCGCGGCCCCGCTCCTGCCGGTCGTGCTGCGACGGCGCACGCTGGTCGCTCCCGCGATGCGGCTGCTCTCCGGCCTGACGGTGCGCCACCGCGGCGGCCCGCTGTCCCTCGACGAGGGACCACGCGGTGCCGGTCCCCGGGCGGGCGACCGACTGCCGGACCGGGACGCCGTGGTCGACGGCCGCCGGGTGCGGGTCCACGACCTGGTCGCCACCCCCGGCGTGCACCTCCTGCTCGGGCGCGACACGCCTCCCCCGCCCCGGGACGTGACCCGGCGCGCGCTCACCGTGCACGTGCTCGAGGACCGGCCCGGGACCGCCGTCCTCGCCGTGCGTCCCGACGGCTACGTCGGCTACCGCGGCCGCGGCGACGACGCCGCCCATGCGACCCTGCGCGCGTGGCTCGACCGCGTCGGGGTGGTGTGACCGCGGGCCGCCCGGCCCGGGCACGACGGCCCCAACGGCTCTGCGGGCGCCGGCCCCGGCACCCACAGCCTGGCCCCATGGCCGATCCCCGACCGCCGCTCGACGCGGTCCTCAACCTCGCGCACTTCCATCGCGAGCACGAGCGCTTCTACGCCACCGCACCGTTGGAGACCGCGGTGCGGCTGCAGCGCCACGCCCGCACGCTGCACGCCCTCGCCGACCGGTGGCAGACGACCACGCCCGCCCCCGCCCGCGGCGGCAACCCCTACCAGGGCGCCGAGGACCTCAACAGCGAAGCGGCCATCGCCCTCGACGGGGCACTGTTCATGGAGGGCGAGGGCCGCCCGGTCGAGCTCTCGGCGATGATCGCCGAGCTGCGCACCGACGCCGAGGGCTTCGCCACCGGCGGCGAGTGGCTCGCGCACGCGATGGCGAGCAGCTGGGGAGTAGCCGCCGCCCTGCTCGAGGTCGACGCGCTCGCCGACGTCATGGGCGAGCGGCAGCGCATCATCACCAACGACTGGCTCGCCGCGCACGAGCAGTCCCTCGTCGCCCGGATGCTCGAGCGCGCCGCCGACATGCTCGACCGCGTCGACCTCACCCCGACGGCGCTGCGGGCCGACCTCGCGGCCGCCCGGGTCAGTCCCGGTCGCCTGCGGGCCGCGGCGGAGGTGATCGACCGGGCCGCCGACCTCTGTTGCGAGTCCTCGCGCCTCGTGCACGACAACGAGCGACGCTGGCGGGTCTTCCGGGAGCGGGCCGCCCTGCTCAGCGGGACGGGGCTCAGCGGGTCGGGGCCCAGCGGGTCGGGGCTCAGCGGGTCGCGGCCGCCGGCGGACGGGTAGCGGACTCCGGCTCTCGGGCCGACGTCGCCACCGGCACCACCGTGACCGGGCAGACCGCGTGCAGGACGCACCCGAGGCCGATCGAGCCGAGCAGGGTGCTGCGCAGGACCCCGCGCTCCCGGTGCCCGACGACGAGCAGGGCGGCGTCGCGGGCGGCCTCGGTGAGCGCGGCGGTGGGAGAGCCGAGCGCGCCGACCACCTCGACCGGAGGCAGCGCGGCGGTGTCCGGCCGCAGCGCCGCCAGCGTCTCGTCGACGAAGCCGCGTGCCCGGTCCACCTCGATCCGGCAGAGGTCCTGGGGCCACGGCGGGAGGTCGCCCCCGGCGGGCCAGGTGGCGTCCTCGGCCGGGTAGGCCACCACCGCCGTCACCGACGTCCCCCGTCGGGCCGCCTCCCGCACGGCGTGGACCAGCGCGGCCCGCGAGTCCCCACGGCCGTCGACCCCGACGACGACGCCGGCGCCGCCGGGCACGCTCACCGGCACGACCGTCACCGGACAGCTCGCGTGCAGCACGCTCGCCATCCCGACCGAGCCGAGCAGCACGCTCGAGACCGTCCCCAGCCCCCGGTGGCCCAGGACGAGCTCCACGGCATCCTTCGCGGCGTCGACGACCACCTCGGCCGGCCCCCCGATCACGGTGACGACGTCGGCCCGGGGCGCCTCGCCGTCCTCGCGGCGCACCTGGTGGACGACGTCGTCGAGCATCCCCCGCGCCATCCGCCGGGTCCGGTCGGCCGTCGCGGAGAGGGGCGCGAGCGGGAAGCCGGCCGCGGCCGCGACAGCCCGACCTTCGGGCCGGGGCGGCTCCACCGCGACGACCGCCTCCAGCCGCGTCCCCCGGCGTCGCGCGGACCGCGCGGCGAACAGGGCCGCCTCCCGGGAGCCCACCGAGCCGTCGAGGCCGACGACCACCGGGCGATCGGCTCGCGTCCCCCCGTCGATGTCCCCACCGTCCATCGGGTCGCTCCTCCTCGCACGCGCGTTTCTGGCGGCCTCCACGGTCGTCCGGTGGCCCGCCTCCGGACGAGGGCCGTTGGTCCTCCCGCGGCAGGTCGTCCCGGTGCTCCTCGTCCTCGTCCTGCGCTCGTCACCGTCGACCGTTCGGGCCACGACGGCGGGCCCTCCGGCTCTGCCGGCCCGGGCGGCGACGGCCGAGGCTCGGAACCCTCCGAGGAGGTGAGGCCGGTGTCCGGGGAGCTCGTGGTGGTCGAGTCGATGGTCGGCACGCAGGCGGTGGCGCAGGCCGTCGCCGACCGGCTGGGCTCGCGCCCGGCCACGACGGCGGAGCGGGCATCGTGACCGGCGCGGTCGTGGTCGGGGTCGCTCCGGAGGGCCGATCCGCGGCCGCCGTGCGCTGGGCCGCCGCGGAGGCCGGGGAGCGCGGGCTGCCGCTGCACCTCGTCAACGCCCTGGTGGTGCCCGCCGGGGCGATGCCCGGCGAGGTCTTCGCCGGCATCACCGCCGCCCGCGGTCTGCGTGCCCTGGCCGAGCGCGAGCTCGCGGAGATGACCCTCGCCGCCCGCGAGGTGGCGCCCGGCCTGACCGTCGGGTCCGTCGTGGTGCAGGGACCGACCATCGGCGTCCTGCGCGCCCGCGCCCGCACCGCCGACCTGCTCGTCCTCGGCAGCGACGGGCTCGGTCCGGTGACCGACCTGGTCCTCGGCGGGATTGCCCGCGGGGTGTGCGGGCACGTGCCGGGCCCGGTCGTCGTCGTGCCCGAGGGCTGCGACCCCGCCGTGCGCACCCGCGGCGACGGCCACGCCGCCGTCGTCGTCGGGGACGACGGCACGCCCGGGTCCTACCGGGCGCTGGGCTTCGCCGCCGAGCGCGCCCGCGCACGCTCGGCCCCGCTCGTCGTCGTGCGCTGCGGCGACCCGTGGGACGTCCCGCACGACGACCTGGTGCTCACCGACGGCGGTCCGCCGGCGGAGATCGTCGTGGCGCGGGAGCTGCCCGACCGCGTCCTCGCGCAGCGGTCGGTGGACGCGGAGATGGTGGTGCTCGGCGTGGGCGACCACGGCTGGTGGCATCCCCGGCGCCGGACGCGGCCGGGGGTCGTCCTGCGCTCCGCGTGCCCGGTGGCGGTCGTGCCCCCCGTCCCGGTGCCCGGGGCCGTCACGAGGAGCCCGGCGCACGCGTCGGCCGGGCGCGGGTCGTGAGCAGCCGCGACGTCGTCGCGGGGGTGCTGGTCGCCCTCGCGGTCGTCGTCTGGGTCGTGGGCGGCGTGGCCGAGGTCTTCCTCTCCACCCGGGCCACGGCGCTCGCCGTGGTGGTGCTCGGGCTGGCGGCCTGCCTGGTCGGCGGCTGGTGGATGCGCCCGATGCTCGGCGACCCGGCCGTCATGCGCCCGCTGGCCGCGCTCGGCGTGCTCGCGGCCCTCGCGGCGGGCGCCACGCTCGTCACCGGCAGCCTGGCGACCCTGCTCGTCCTGGTCCTGCTGACCGCGGCCCTGTGGGGGGCTGGCGACGGTGCACCACGCGAGTGCCCGCCGGCGCTGAGAGGAGGAACCATGCCCGAGGACGACACCCGGCGGCGCGTGGTGGTGGGGCTCGACGAGAGCACCGCCGCGCGGCACGCGCTGCGCCACGCGATCCGGGACGCCCGCGAGCGCGGGGCCGATCTCGAGGTGGTGACCGCCCTCGTCTCGCCCGAGCGCTGGGCCGTGCTCTACCGGGTCCCGTTCGTCGTCGACCGGGAGTCGGCGCACGCGAGTGCCCTCGCCACGGCCCGGGCGGTGGTCGAGGAGGTGCTGGCCGGCGACGCCGTCGAGCACCCGGGGCTCCCCGCCCCGGCGGTCGACGTCCGGGTGGAGTTCGGCGACCCGGGCCCGGTGCTCGCCGAGCGTGCCCGGGGCGCCGAGGTGCTCGTCCTGGGCCACCGGGGTCGCGGCGCCACCGGGACGGTCGTGCTCGGGTCGGTCGGGTGGTGGTGCCTGCGCCACGCGCCCTGTCCGGTGAGCGTGGTCCCGCCTCCCGTTGGGGCCCGGGATGTCCGGGTGCCTGCCGCCCGCGGCGCCTCGTCGACGTCCTGAGCCGGTCAGCGGACGAGCACGAGTGCGACGGTGACGGCCGCCGCGGGGGCGAGCAGCAGCAGCGCCAGCCGCACGGCGAACACCCGGCCGCCGGCGGCCGTGGCCAGCACGAGCTTCGCGACCGTGTTGGACGCCAGCGCCAGCCCGACCGCGGTGACCGCGGCGCCCACCGGGATCACCGCGGGCGCCAGGGTCGCGGCGGCGACCGCGGAGGCGTGGGCGTCGGCGAGCCCGCCGACGAGGGCCACCAGCATCACCCCTCCCCCACCCGCCAGGGCCGCGGCGGTGTGGGAGAGCAGCAGGAGCACGACCAGGACCACCGCGAGGGTGAGCGTGGCGGTCAGCGAGAGCGGGCGGGTCATGGGGCCGGCCTCGGGCTCGGAGGGCGGCGCGTCGTCGGTCGCGCCCTCGTCCGGAGCAGGCCCGGACGGCGACGCCCGGCGCCCGGCGCGCACCAGCCACGCGATCTCCGCGACGAGCACCAGCACTCCCGCAGCGGCCGCGGGCACCAGCCGCACGGCGACCGTCGGGGACGCGACCGCCACCACCGTCACCAGCTGCACCAGGGTGGCGACGCTGGCGGCGAGGACGGCGGGGAGCACCACCGTCCCGGACGCGGCGTGCCGGCGCCGGGCGAGCACGACCGTCGTCGCCGACGCCGAGACGAACCCGCCGAGGAACCCCACGACGAGCAGCCCGACCCGTTCCCCGAGGGCCCGGACCGCCACGTACCCGGCCCAGCCGATGACCGTGAGCACGACGACGAGCAGCCAGATTCGCGCCGGGTTGAGCACGCCGCCCGGCCCGAGCGGACGGTCGGGCAGCAGCGGGAGCACGACGAGGGCCACGACGAAGAGCCGCAGGGCGTCGGTGACGTCCTGGTCGGTGACCAGGTTGGTCGCGAAGCGGTGCAACGGGCGCTTGACGGCCAGGACCACCAGCAGGCCGACCCCAAGCGGGACGGCCCACGCCGGCTGCGCCCACGCCAGCGCCCCGAGCAGGAAGGTGCCCAGCGCCGCGACCTCGGTCGTCGTGCCGAGGTCGGGATCGGTCGTCGTCCGGGCCGCGACCACGTAGCCCACGACGACGAACACGACCACCGCGGCGAGGGCGACCACCAGCGCGGCCGTGCCGAGGGCGGCGGCGACCGCGCCCACCAGGGCGATGAGCGCGAAGGTCCGCGCGCCGGCGGTCAGCTTCGGCCGGGTCTCCCGGCCGCTGCGCTCACGCTCCAG
>NZ_DASXJD010000038.1:0-26348 GCF_036497585.1 Actinomycetospora sp.
TGGGTGTTCGAGCGCGGCGGGCGCGGGTGCCGGCGGTGCCGGGACGTGGTGGCCGTGGCCCGCCAGGACGACGGCAGGCCCGACGCCGAGGACCGTGTCGCCTACTTCTGCCCCACCTGCCAGCCCGGTCCGCACCCGGAGCTGCCGCCGCGGCGGGGCGGGCGGCGGCCGCAGCAGCAGTCGGGTCGGCGGTCGCGGTACGGCTGAGCCCGGCCCCCGTTTCGACCGAAGGGCACCTTCGGTCGAATAGATCGGCCGTGGGCGCCCCTCGCCGGAACGCCGGCCCAACCCCGCGAACGAGCGAAGGGCCCCGTCGCACGATCTAATCGCGCGAAGGGGCCCTTCGGTCGGAACGGGGGCCGCTAGTTCTGCTGGGGCGGCGCGTACTGCTGGGTCGGGGCCTGGGCCGGAGCGGGCTGCGCCGGCTGGGTCTGCCCGGCGGCAGGCTGGCCCTGCGTGACCTGACCTGGACCGTTCATCGACGCCCGGATCTGCTCCAGGCGGCTCTGCCCGGCGAAGTCGGTGGTCGCCTGCTGCACCTCGAGCATCCGGCCCTGCACGCTGTTCTGCGCCAGTTCCGCCTGCCCGAGCGCCGTGGTGTACCGCTTCTCGATCTTGTCCCGGACCTCGTCGAGCGAGGGCGTGTTGCCCGGCGCCGCGACCTCGCTCATGGAGCGCAGCGACGCGGAGACCTGCTCCTGCATCTTGGCCTGCTCGAGCTGGCTGAGCAGCTTGGTCCGCTCGGCGAGCTTCTGCTGCAGCACCTGGGCGTTGCGCTCGACCGCCTGCTTGGCCTGCTGCGCGGCACCGATCGACTGGTCGTGCAGCGTCTTGAGGTCCTCGACGTTCTGCTCGGCCGTGACGAGCTGCGTCGCGAACGCCTGCGCGGACTGCTCGTACTGCTGCGCGGCCGCCTCGTCGCCCTTGGCGCGGGCCTGGTCGGCCATCGTCAGGGCCTGGCGGGCCGAGGACTGCAGCTTCTCGATGTCCCCGAGCTGCCGATTCAGCTTCATCTCCAGCTGGCGCTGGTTGCCGATCACCGAGGCCGCCTGCTGCGAGAGCGCCTGATGCTGGCGCTGGGCGTCCTCGATCGCCTGCTGGATCTGGACCTTCGGGTCCGCGTGCTCATCGATCTTCGAGGAGAACGCCGCCAGGAAGTACTTCCAGGCCTTCACGAAGGGGTTGGCCATCTGCTCCCGCCCAACTCGTCATCATCCGCACAGGCCTGACTGGCTGACCTGGACTCCTCACCCATCGTGTCAGCTCGCGGCGCTGCGTTCCACCGAGGTCACGTGCCGGACGTCCGGATCGGTGATCGTGAGCGGCGAGCGGCGAGCGGTCAGGGCCTCAGGCGGCCGAGCGGACGGCGCCGGCGGGCTCGCGCCCGACCGTCACCAGCTCGACCACGCGCAGCTCGCCGGCAGCCTCCGGGTCGCCGAAGTCCGGTTCGTCCTCGCCGGCCGGCTCGGTGGCGGGGTCGCCGGCGAGGTCGACCACCTCGGCCGGCGCGCCCGCGTGCGCCGCCGGCTCCTCCGGCGTCGTCCCCGCGGCGGTCTCGCCGCCCCCCACCGCGGCGGTCTCGACGGCGTCGTCGCCGGCACCCTCGAGCGCCTCCTCGACCGCGGAGCGCAGCGCCGGGTCCACCCCGACGAGGCGGCGGCCGGCCAGGCGCGCGGGCGCCCGGCGGGAGGTGGCGGGGCGCATCGAGTCAGGCCTCAGCGTGTTGGCGACGTCGTCGAGCAGGTCGGGCAGCGAGAGCGCCAGCGCGTCGCAGATCGCCGCGAGCAGCTCGCTCGAGGGCTCCTTGCGGCCGCGCTCGATCTCGGAGAGGTAGCCGAGGCTCACCCGGGCGTCCCGCGAGACGTCGCGCAGGGTCCGCCGGCGCGCGGTACGTGCACGCCGGATCGTGCCGCCGATCGCCTCGCGCAACAGCAGCGCCATCTCGCACCTCCGCCCTCACCGCACCCCGGACGCGGGGACCAAGCGGCCCCGCGGGGAGCCCGGCGTCGATGACCGTTCTACCCACGGTACCGACTCCGGCACCACCGCGTCGGTCCCGCCGACCCCCGACGGGTGTGGTTCGCCGACGGCGAACAGCCGAGCTCAGGCCGTCGCGGCCCGGCGCAGGCGCACCGCCTGCGCGACGTAGTCCAGGCCCGACACCACCGTGACCACCACCGCGAGCAGGAAGAGCGTGGCCACCACGGGCTCCGCGACGGGGGGCAGCGGCATGATCGCCAGGCCGAGCGCCAGGGTCTGGAGCACGGTCTTGAGCTTGCCGCCGCGGCTGGCCGGGATCACACCGTGACGCAGCACCCAGAACCGCATCGCGGTGATCCCCAGCTCGCGGACCGCGATGACGATCGTGACCCACCACGCGAGCTCGCCGAGGACCGACAGGCCCACCAGCGCGGCGCCGACCAGGGCCTTGTCGGCGATCGGGTCGGCGATCTTGCCGAAGTCGGTGACGAGGCCCCAGCGGCGGGCGAACTCGCCGTCGAAGCTGTCGGTCAGGGACGCGACGGCGAACACCCCGAACGCGACCCAGCGCCAGTACGTGGCGTGCCCGCCGTCGACGAAGAGGACCGCGAGGAACACCGGCACCAGCACCAGCCGGGCCACCGTGAGCGCGTTGGCGATGTTGACCAGCGGCACCGGCGCGCGCGTCGCCGTCGCGGGCCCCGCCACGCGTCCCGAGGCCGCGCTGCCGTCCGCGGACGACGGGGCGGACGACCCCGGCGGCTGGGTCATCGCGCGCCGGCCACGGCCGGCTCGGCGGCGACGGTCCCCGCCCCCGGGTGGAGCACCTCGAGGGCCTCGACGACGAGGTCGACGCCGTCCGAGCCGGTCACCCGCGCCCGGACCACCGCCCCGCGCCCGAGCCCGGCAAGCAGGGCCTCGCCCCCGGTGAGCAGGCACTCGCCGTCGACGTCGGGGCCCTGGTGGGCCGCCCGGCCGATCCAGACGAGGTCGCCCGGCTCGGTGTCCTCCACCTCGGCATCCCCGTCCTCGGCCCCGTCCTCCAGGTCGGTCATCTCCGGGACGTCGTCCTCGGAGAGCCCCAGCTCGGCGAGGTCGAGGTCGTCGACCTCGGCGAGATCCGGGTACGCCGACGCGGCGTCCGACGAGAGCTCCTGGCGCTCGAGCAGCACCTCCACCTCGGTGCCCATGCGGCGTGCGGCGCGGTCGGCGGTGAGGTGCTCGACCAGCGAGGTGATCCGCTCGACGCGGGCCGCGACCTCGACCGGGTCGATCTTGTCGGGCAGGTCGGCCGCCTCGGTGCCGTCCTCGTCCGAGTAGCCGAACACCCCGACGGCGTCGAGGTCGGCCTCGGACAGGAAGGCCTCCAGCTCGGCGAGGTCCGCCTCGGTCTCGCCCGGGAACCCGACGATGACGTTGGAGCGGATGCCGGCCTCGGGCGCGAGCGCCCGGATCTCGGCGCACAGCGACAGGAAGGACGATCGCGACCCGAACCGCCGCATGCGCCGCAGCAGCGGCCCGGAGGCGTGCTGGAAGGACAGGTCGAAGTAGTCGGCGACGCCGGGCGTGCGCGCGATCGCGGCGAGCAGCGGCGGACGGACCTCGGCCGGCTGCAGGTAGGACACCCGCACCCGCCGCAGCCCGGGCACCGCCGTCAGCGACCCGAGCAGGCGCTCCAACGCCCCGCCCGCAGCCCCCCGCGCGTCGATGTCCTTGCCGTAGGAGGTGGAGTTCTCGCTGACCAGCGTGACCTCGGCGACGCCGTGGTCGGCCAGCCAGGCGGCCTCGGCGACGACGTCCTCCGGCGCACGCGAGACGAAGGCGCCGCGGAACGAGGGGATGGCGCAGAACGCGCAGCGCCGGTCGCACCCGGAGGCGAGCTTCAGGGGCGCCACCGGAGCGTCGTCGAGACGCCGGCGGGGGATCTCCGGCAGCCAGTCGTGACCGGGGATCGAGCCGTCCCGGACCGCCTCGGGCCGCTTCACCGGCGAGAGCGGCAGCAGGGTGCGGCGGTCGGCGGGGGTGTGCGCGGCGAGCGGGCGGCCCGCAAGGACGTCGTCGAGGCGCTCGGAGATCGCGCCGTAGGAGTCGAACCCGAGGACGGCCGACGCCTCGGGCAGGGCCTCGGCGAGCTCGGCGCCGTAGCGCTCGGCCATGCAGCCCACCGCGACGACCTTCGAGTCGGGGCCGCCCGCGGCCAGCACCGCGTCGACGGAGTCCTTCTTGGCCTGCTCGACGAAGGTGCAGGTGTTCACGAGGACGACGTCGGCGCTGCCGTCGTCGCCCCCGGCGACCTCCCAGCCCTCGGCGGCGAGCCGGCCGGCCAGTTCTTCGGAGTCGACGTCGTTGCGGGCACAGCCGAGTGTCACGAGCGCCACGCGGCGTCGGTCGTCGAGCTGCGCTGCGGTCGGGTTCCCGGACGCGCCCGCGCGGGAGTCCTCTTCGCGCTGCGGCACCCGTCCAGGGTAGACGCCCGGCGGCCAGGTCGAGAGACGCCGGTCGCGCACGGTCCCGGGCCGCCCGCCCGCCTAGGCTGGCCCGCCATGTCCCCGGTCACCGACCCCAGCACCGGTACCCCCACGACCTCCGGGAACGCGCCGATCCTGCTGCGCCGGGCCCGGACCGCCGACGTCCGGGGGATCAAGGCACTCGTCGACGGGTTCGCCTCGGACAACATCCTGTTGCGCAAGCCGCTGGTGACGCTCTACGAGACCGTGCAGGAGTTCCGGGTGGCCGTCCGGGGGCACGAGGTGGTCGGGTGCGGGGCGCTGCACGTGCTCTGGGAGAACCTCGGCGAAGTGCGCACGATCGCGGTGCACCGCTCGGTCCAGGGCGGCGGGGTGGGACACACCCTCGTCGACGAGCTGATCGCGCAGGCCCGGGCGCTGGGGCTGGCGAGCCTGTTCGTGCTGACCTTCGAGGTCGACTTCTTCGTCCGGCACGGCTTCCGGGAGATCGAGGGCTCGCCGGTGAGCCAGGAGGTCTACCTGGAGATGATGCAGTCGGCCGACGAGGGCGTCGCGGAGTTCCTCGACCTCGCCTACGTCAAGCCGAACACCCTGGGCAACACCCGGATGCTGCTCGATCTCTAGGCCGCGGCGGCCGGCCCGGTGGGAAGCGGCCCCGGCGCCGCGGGTGCGGACGCCGGGGCGGGGAGCGTCCCGTCCGGGGGGAGCACGACGCGGACCGAGATCGCCTCGCGGCACGAGGTGACCTCGACGGTGCCGCCGAGCAGAGCGGCCCGCTCGGCCAGGCCGGCGGGGAGCCGGCCGGGCCGCGAGCCCGGCACCCGGCTGCGCCCGGAGGCCACCTCCAGCACGACGGCGTCGGCGCGGTGCTCGACGCTCACGCACGCGGCCACCGGCCCGGAGCGCGACGCCATCTCGGCGACGAGCTCGCCCAGCAGGCGCGCCGCGAGCAGCCCGACCTCGGGGTGCCCGACCGCGGGCACGCCCCGCACCACCACCGACGGCGGGCGCCCGCCGTGCCGCGCGGCGGGCGCGCCCCCGATCTGGGCGGCGTGCCGGGCCGAGGCGACGAGCACGGCGACCCGGCCCTCGTCGAGCACGGCGTCGAGCTCGGGCATGCCCCGGCCGGGCTCGACATCGACGGCGGCGAGCGTCGGGAGGACCGCCGCGAGCCGGTGCCGCGCGAGCCGGCGGCGCCGCGGGTCGCCGGCGTCGGGCCCCGCGAGGGCGCGCAGCTCGGTGGTGAGGGTCTGGTGCAGCGACTCCGGGAGCCCGAGGCGCCCGTCGGCGGCGCCGCGGGCCTCGCCGTCGAGGACTCCCAGCAGGGTGCGGCGCCCGGTGGCGGTCACGTGGCGGCGCCGGTGCAGCCCGAGGGCGTACGCGGCCGCGAGGACCACCCCGAGCAGCAGGCACTCCCCCGGCTCCGGGGCCGCCTCCACCGGCAGGTCGACGGTCCCGGCGACGGCACCGGTGGTCGACGCGGTGGTCAGCGCGCACGGGGCGGCCAGGGCGAGCACGCCGAGCACCACCGCGAGCACCACCGCCGAGGCGGCCGGCGGGGCGTGGCACCCCGTCAGCGCCACGGCCACCGCGAGCGCCACCACGAGCAGGGGACCGGCCGCGACGCTGCCGGGGAGCAGCACGACGACCAGCGCGGCGAGCGAGACCGCCGCCGCACCGACGAGGGTCCCGACGACGAGCCCCGCCGGGCGCAGCGCGTGCCCGCGGGCGGGACCCGACGGGCCGCCCGGGAGCGGGAGGCCACCGAGCGCGGCGGCGCGGTGGACGGCGTCGAGCGCGGTCCGGGCGTGCGCCGCGACGGCCTCGCGGTCCTCCGGCTCGGCCGGGGTCTCGGAGAGCCGGTGCAGGGCGTCGACGACGACCGCGCGCAGGTCGGCGGCGATCCGGCCACGCTCCCGGGCGACCGCCTCGAGGACGGCGGGCTCGGCCCCCGGGTCGGCGATCAGGTCGCCGGTCGGGGCGGCCGGCTCCGGGAGCCCGGCCGGGTCGAGGGCGTCACCGACGGCGTCGGGGGCGTCGTCCACCGTGCCGACCGCCACCCGTGACTCGTGCTCGGTCATGTCCGCTCCCCCCGACCCGTGGGATGTGCGGCGCAGCTTCTCAGACGCCCCGACGCGCGCCGCAGGGACACGCTGACCCGATCAGGCGGGTTCCTCCGGCAGGGCACGGTCGGTGGACGCGGCCCCGTCGGGACCCTCCGCGCCGTCGCCATCCCGGCTGCTCGGGGCGGGCTCGCCGCGGATCGAGGCCATGAGGTCGGGGAGCTCCTCGGGCTTGAAGAGCACGTCACGGGCCTTGGAGCCCTCGCTCGGGCCGACGACGCCGCGGGTCTCGAGCAGGTCCATGAGCCGGCCCGCCTTCGCGAACCCGACCCGCAGCTTGCGCTGCAGCATCGATGTGGAGCCGAACTGGCTCGTCACCACCAGCTCGGCGGCCTGCAGCAGGACCTCGAGGTCGTCCCCGATGTCGGGGTCGATCTCCTTGCGCTCGGCCGCGGCCTCGGTGGTGACGCTGTCGTCGTAGTCGGGCTCGGCCTGCTCCTTGCAGAACTCGACCATGCCGGAGATCTCGTCGTCGCCGACGAAGGCGCCCTGCAGCCGGTGGGTCTTGCCCGCGCCCATCGGGAGGAAGAGCGCGTCGCCCATGCCGATGAGCTTCTCGGCGCCCGGCTGGTCGAGGATGACGCGGCTGTCGGTCACCGAGCTGGTGGCGAACGCCAGCCGCGACGGGACGTTGGTCTTGATGAGGCCGGTGACGACGTCGACGCTCGGGCGCTGGGTGGCGAGCACGAGGTGGATGCCGGCGGCCCGGGCCTTCTGCGTGATCCGGACGATGGCGTCCTCGACGTCGCGCGGCGCGGTCATCATGAGGTCGGCGAGCTCGTCGACGATGCACATGATGTACGGGTAGGGCCGGTAGACCCGCTCCGAGCCCAGCGGCGCCGCGATGTCCCCCGAGCGCACCTTCTCGTTGAAGACATCGATGTGGCGCACGCGGTTGGCCTGCATGTCCGCGTAGCGCTGCTCCATCTCCTCGACCAGCCACGCCAGCGCGGTCGCGGCCTTCTTGGGCGAGGTGATGATCGGGGTGATCAGGTGCGGGATGCCCTCGTAGGGCGTCAGCTCGACCATCTTGGGGTCGATCAGAATCATCCGGACCTCGTCCGGGGTGGCCCGCGCGAGCAGCGACACGAGCATCGAGTTGACGAAGCTCGACTTGCCGGAGCCGGTGGAGCCTGCGACGAGGAGGTGCGGCATCTTCGCGAGGTTCGCCGTCACCATCTGGCCCTCGATGTCCTTGCCCAGCCCGATGACCATCGGGTGGGTCTCGCGGCGGGCAGTGCCCGAGGTGAGGACGTCGGCGAGCCGGACCATCTCGCGGTCGGTGTTCGGCACCTCGATGCCGACCGCCGACTTGCCCGGGATCGGCGCGAGGAGGCGCACGTTCTCGGTGGCCGCGGCGTAGGACAGGTTGCGGTGCAGCTGGGTGATCTTCTCGACCTTCACCCCGTGGCCGAGCTCGACCTCGTAGCGGGTCACCGTCGGGCCCCGCGTGAAGCCGGTGACCTGGGCGTCGATCTTGAACTGCTCCAGCACGCCGGTGATCGCGTCGATCATGGCGTCGTTGGCGGCGCTGCGGGCCTTGGGCGGCTCGCCGGGGACCAGCAGGTCCGGCGGCGGCAGGTGGTACGCGGCCTCGGGGTCGGCGACCTCGCGGTGCGAGCTGAAGCTGGCGGCCGCCTGCGGGTCGGTCTCGGAGTCGGCGACCTCGGGCGCCGGGGGCGGCGTCTCGGGGATCTCGGCGGCCGGGACCTTCTTCGGACGGCGCCTGCGGGCGGGCGCCGGCTCGTCCACGGCCGGGGCGTCCGCGGCGGCGTCGGCCGGGCCGGCGGGGTCGGTGTCGAGGGTGCCGGTGGCGTCGCGGTGCCGCGCCGGGTGCGCGGCAGCGTCGGACGGGTCGGCCCCGTCCCCGTCGGCCCCGTTGTCGTCGGTCCCCGCGGAGCGCTTCCGGCTCGGCCGGCGCAGCGTGGTGGTCTCGGGGTCGGCAGCGTCGGCGTCGACGTCGACGTCCTCGACCCCGCCCCACTCGTCGTCGTGCTCCTCGTCGAAGGGCTCGCCGGTGACCAGGCAGCGCACCCGCCGCGGGACGTCGCGCACCGGGGTGCCGGTGAGCACGAGCAGGCCGAACGCGGCGACGAGGACGAGGACCGGCATCGCGAGCCAGACCGTGACCCCGGCGGTGAGCGGGTCGGCGACGACGGCGCCGACCACCCCGCCCGCGGCCTGGCGACCGGCCAGCGCGACGGGGGCCCCGACGGCGAGGTGCCACACCCCGAGGACGCCGAGGGCGAGCAGCAGGGCCCCGACGACGGAGCGGGGCCGCGTCTCGGGGTCGGGGTCGGTGCGCAGGAGCAGCACGGCGACGGCGAGCAGGATGACCGGCAGCGCGAGCGCGACGGAGCCGAGCACGGTGCGGAAGGCGACCTCGATACCCGCGCCCACCGGCCCGCCGGCGTGCACCCACAGCCCCGCCGCGGTGACGAGCGCGACGATCACCAGCGCGAGGGCGATGCCGTCCCGACGGTGCGCGGCGTCGATGTCGCGGCCGCGCCCGACGGTGCGGGCCAGCGAGCCCAGCCCGCGGGCGGTGAGGGTCCACGCGCCGCGCAGGCCGCGGACGATCGGTCCCGGGCCGCGGCGGGAGGCGGGCCGGCGGGCGGGGGCGCGGCGTCCGGCCGAGCCCTTCGCGGGAGCCCGGCGGCCGCCGCCCTTCCCCGCGCCCGTCCGGGACCGGGGTGCCGGCTGCGCCGATTCCACGACGCGCTCCGGCGTGCGGCCCCGGGTGAGGGGACGGCTGCGCGCGGAGGTGTCGGTGCGGGGCATGGGATCACCGTAAACGGGAAACGGCACGCGCCCCGGGAGCCACACGCGTCGCACCCGGGGTGTTCCCGGGTCCGGGTCAGCGCCGCAGGTCGTCCGGGGTGAAGCGCTCCTCGCGCAGTGTGCCCTCGATGGTGCCGGAGCCGCCGCGGCGCGCGGCGACACCGCGCTCCTACACGCGCGCCACCGCGAAGATCCGGCGGAACGGGAACCAGGTCGAGCCGTCGCCCCGCCGCGGGTAGGCCTCGCGGAGCAGCGGCGCGAGCTCGGCGGTGTAGTCGGCGTAGCGCTCCTCGTCGAGCGCGTCGCGCACCGGGCGCAGCGCGGTGCCCGAGATCCAGTGCAGCACCGGGTCGTCGCCGGTGAGCCGCTGCAGGTACATCGTCTCCCAGACGTCGACCGCGTCCGCCCCGGCGGCCGCGAGGTCGTCGGCGTAGTCGGTGGGCTCGGCCACCGTCGCCGCGTCGCGCAGCGGCACCCCGAACCGTTCGGCCACCGCGCGGGCGAGCTCATGCGAGGGCGCGGTGAAGTTGCCCGGGACCTGCATGGCCAGCCAGCCCCCGGCGGGCAGGGCGTCGACCCAGCTCATCAGCAGCCCGCGGTGCCCGGGCACCCACTGCAGGACGGCGTTGGTGACGACCACGTCCACGTCGCCGTCCGGCACCCAGGTCGCGACATCGGCCTGCGCTGCGTCGATCCCCCGCTCCCGGGCGGCGGCCACCATGTCCGGCGAGGAGTCGAACGCGCTGCAGCGGGCCCCGGGCCAGCGTCGGGCCAGCGCCGTCGTGAGGTGGCCGGGGCCGCAGCCGGCGTCGACGACGTGGCGCGGTTCGCGGGCCCCCACCCTCGCGAGCAGGTCGGCGAAGGGCCGCGAGCGCAGGTCGTCGAAGTCGAGGTAGAGGTCGGGGTCCCAGGAGGTCGTGCTGCTCACGGGACGGAACCTACGCCCGCGATCACCAGCACGGCGCCGGTCACGAGCGCGCCGAGCACGCACCCGACGACGATCTGGGCGAGGGTGTGCGCGGTCAGCCGCAGCCGCGCCCAGCCGACCACCGGCACCGCGAGCCACGAGAGCGCCCACAGCGACCCGCCAGCGCTGCCGCCCAGCAGCGTCAGCACGCACGCCGCCGCCCCGACGACCGCGACGTGCAGGCTGACCTTCCACACCAGCGTCACCGCGGTCACCACGAGCACCGTCACCAGCACCGCCACCTGCAGCGCCACGATCGCCCGCGGCGCGCCCGCCAGCACCAGCACGGCCGCCCCGACGAGCACGGAGGCCGCGGACAGGCCCATCGGCACCGCGCGCTGCTCGCGCCGCGACAGGTGGTGGTCGGTGTAGCGGCCCTGGCGCACCCCGACGTCGACGATCGCCGCCGGGATCGCCACGGTGAACACGATCCCCACCAGCGACCACGCCACGCCGGCCCACCCGACGGCGAGGGCGCCCACCACCGGATAGAGGACCGCGAGCAGCAGCGTCGGGGAGCTCACCCGGGAGATCAGGGTCGCGGCACGCACCGGCACAGTCTCGCCGGATCGCCGCTCAGGCGGCGAGCAGGCCGACCGCCGCCAGCGCGAACGCCGCCACCAGCAGGGCGACACGGCCGTGGTGCAGCCGGTCCCACCGGCCCACCTGGGCCCGCCAGTCGGCCGGCGCGTCGCCCGCGCTCCACGTCTTCACGCGGTCGTTGATCGGCACGAGCAGCGCGATCGACGCGACGACGGCCACCACCAGCAGCACCGCCGCCACCAGGACCGGGACCGCCGGGGCCCCGCCCCAGGCCAGCACGACCCAGCCGACGGCCAGCACGACCGAACCCGAGTACCAGAACGGCATCACCCGGCCCAGCACCCGCGCCCCGTCGCTGCGGGCCGCGAGCCCCGCGTCGCCCGGCAGCCGATCCAGCATCGGGTTGACGAACACCGCCACCGCGAGCTCCACCCCGACGAGCAGCCCGACCGCCACCACCGTCACCACACCCAGCACGTCCATCGTCGCCTCCGTTGTCCTAGCAGTGCTAGCTCTCTGGCGACCACGCTAGCCGATCGTTGCTCGAATCGCTAGCGATGCTAGAGTCACGATATGGCCGTCCGGGAACGCAGGGAGCGGGAGCGCGCCGAGCGGCACCGCCGCATCGTCGCCATCGCCCGCGAGCTCGCCGAGGAGCAGGGCTGGGACGCGGTGACCACGCGCCGGCTCGCCGAGCGGATCGAGTACAGCCAGCCGGTGCTCTACGGCCACTTCCCCGGCGGGAAGGACGAGATCGTCGCGGCCGTGGCCGTCGAGGGGTTCGCGGAGCTGGCGACGGCGCTGCGGGCGGCGGTGGAGGGCCGGCGCGAGCCCGCGGACGCCGTCCGGGCGCTCGGCTCCGCCTACCTGGCGTTCGCCGCGGCGCACCCGGCGCTCTACTCCGCGATGTTCGAGTCCGCGGCGCTGCCCTTCGCCCGGGAGGACACCCCCGCCCCGCTGCGCGAGGCGTTCGTCGTGGTGCGGGACACGCTGGCCCCGGCCGCGCCCGGCGACCCGGACCGGCACGCCGAGGTCGGCTGGGCCACTCTGCACGGGCTCGCGACCCTCGGCCGCGCCGGACGCCTCCCGCCCGACGGCGCCGCGGACCGGCTCGCGCACGCCGTCGACCTCCTCGCCGCCCGGGGCTGATCGCCGCTCGGGTGCCCGGCGGGTACTCGTCGTGGAACCGCAGCTCCGGCCCGCCCGCCTGCGTCCTCGGTGGCCATCGACCCCGAGTCTGCCCCACCGATCGTGATAGGGAGTGCGGGTGAGCCGGGAGAACCACCTCGTGCTGGCGGTCGTCACCGCCCCGCCCGGCGTGCTGCTCCTGCACCGTCCCGGCGAGACCCCGCCCGCGGTGCTGCCCGGCGGGCGCCCCGAGCCGCGGGAGTCGCCGGGGGCCACCGCGGAGCGCGGGTGCCTCGAGGAGACCCGCGTGCGCATCCGGGCCGGCCGCCAGCTGGGGCGCTCGGTGGTCGACGGGATCGCGACGACCTACGTCGCCGCCCGCCCGGTCACGGACCCGCCCGCCGACGAGGTGGCGGTCAGCCTGCAGGTGGCGTGGTACCGCCTCGAGCAGGTCGACCTCGTGCTCCCGGAGCTCTGGACCCCGGTGCGGGAGTACCTGGGAAAGGCGCTCCGCGCGATGTGAACGGATGTGGTCGCCAGGGCGACCGGAAACGTTCACATGGCGCCCGCGCCTAGACCGGCAGCACCGTCGGGACGATCATCGGGCGGCGCCGGTAGGTCTCCCCGACCCACTTGCCCACGACCCGGCGCACCGACTGCGCGATCCGGTGGGTGTCGGTGATCCCCTCGGCCTCGGTGCGCGAGAGCTCGATCTCGACGAGCGTGACGACGTCCTCGAGCGCCTTGGGGTCGTCGGAGAACCCGCGGCCGGAGATCCGAGGCGGGGACACCGCGCGCCCGGTCGCCGCCTCGACGGCCACCGTGATCGCGATGAAGCCGCCCTCGCCGAGCACGAGGCGGTCCGAGAGCGTGGACTCGCCGACGTCGCCGACCTGGTTGCCGTCGACGTAGACGTGCCCGACCTCGACACGTCCCGCGATCGCGGCCTGCTTGTCCACGACGTCGACCACGACGCCGTCCTCGGCGATCACCACGTTCTGCGCCGGCACGCCGGTGCGCTTCGCGATCTCGGCGTTGGCCCGCAGGTGGCGCCACTCGCCGTGCACCGGCATGACGTTGCCGGGGCGCAGCGCGTTGTAGAGGAACAGCAGCTCCCCCGCGCTCGCGTGCCCGGAGACGTGCACCTTCGCGACCCCGGAGTGGACCACCTCGGCGCCGAGCCGGGTGAGCCCGTTGATCACGGCGAAGACCGCGGTCTCGTTGCCCGGGATGAGGCTGGAGAGCAGCACGACGGTGTCGCCCGGGGTGATCGTGATCTGCCGGTGGTCGCCGCGCGCCATGCGCCCGAGCGCGGACAGCGGCTCCCCCTGGCTGCCGGTCGAGACGAGCACGACGTCCCGCTCGGGCATCGCCAGCGCGTCGTCGAGGTCGACGAGCAGGCCCTCGGGGATGTCGAGCAGGCCGAGGTCGGCCGCGATCCCCATGTTGCGGACCATGGAGCGCCCGGTGAAGCAGACCTTGCGACCGTGCTGCTGCGCGGCGGTGAGCACCTGCTGGACGCGGTGCACGTGGCTGGCGAAGCAGGCGACGATGAGCCGGCTGGGGGCCTTGCGGAACACGTCGTCGATCACCGGCGCGATCTCGCGCTCGGGCGTGACGAACCCGGGGACCTCGGCGTTCGTCGAGTCGACCAGCAGCAGGTCCACACCCTCGTCGCCGAGACGGGAGAACCCGGCGAGGTCGGTGAGGCGCCCGTCGAGCGGCAGCTGGTCGAGCTTGATGTCCCCGGTGTGCAGCACGGTGCCGCCCGGGGTGCGGACCGCCACGGCGAGCGCGTCGGGGATCGAGTGGTTGACCGCGAAGAACTCGCAGTCGAACGTGCCGAAGTGGTTGCGCTCGCCCTCGCGCACCTCGAGCAGGTGCGGCGTGAGGCGGTGCTCCCGGCACTTGGCCTCGACCAGCGCGAGCGTGAAGCGCGACCCGACGACGAGCAGGTCCGGCTTCTGGCGCAGCAGGAAGGGCACCGCGCCGATGTGGTCCTCGTGCCCGTGGGTGAGCACGAGCGCGTCCACGTCGTCGAGCCGGTCCTCGATGGCCCGGAAGTCGGGGAGGATGAGGTCGACGCCGGGCGACTCCTCGCTGGGGAACAGCACGCCGCAGTCGACGATGAGCAGCTGCCCGCCGTACTCCAGCACGGTCATGTTCCGGCCGACCTCGCCGACGCCGCCGAGCGCGACGACCCGCAGCGCGCCCTGCGCGAGCGGCTTCGGGGGCGTGTCTGCGACGACGCCCGAGGTCTGCGGCACCGACTGGGTCGGGACGCCGGAGCCCTGGCCGCAGTCGTGGTCGGCGTGCCCGGCGGGCTTGGCGCCCTGCTGGTCGTTCTGGTTGCCGCCGTTGCCCCGGCGGCGCTGTGCGGTCGATCGGCTCACCGGATCACCCCGGTGGGGTTGTGGGTGTGGATGTCGTTCCTCCTGGTCGTGCGGCGTCGCCCGGCTCGCGTCTCTCCGACGCCGGGTCGCGGGGCGGTCACCAACGGGTGCGACCCCTCACGGGTCGCGGGATGTCTGCGGGAGCACGGCGCCCGGAGCGACCGACCAGCGACCCGGGGATCTCCGGAGGTGGCGCGGTCGGCGCTGTCGACGGGCGTGCTCATGCGGACCCCACCGTACCGCCCACCCCTGGGGCCGGTGTTGTGCGAGGGGTTCTCGCGCCCTACAGCCCGCGGTCGAGGGCCTTCACGCTCGCCACGTCGGCCGGCTCGCCCTCGAACGACACCACCGCCTGCTCCCGCCCGCTGGAGAAGACGAGGAGCTCACCCGGCTCCCCGACGATCGTCACCGTCCGCGGGCCGCTCTTGACCGCGTGCTCGCGGCCGTCCGGGGCCTGCAGCGTCACCCCGACCGGGCTCGACCGGAAGGACAACCGGCCGAGCAGGCCGAGCTGCTTCCACAGCAGCCCGTCCCGCGTCGGCTCCGGCGGCCGGGGCGACCAGTCCGCCGCGGCGCGGCGGACGTCCTCGTGGTGGATGAAGTACTCCTGGACGTCCACCCCGGCCAGGAAGGGCAGCGCGATCGGGCTCCACGACGGCGGGCCGCTGCGGATGAGCGCGACGTTGGCGCCGAAGTCGCGCTTCGCCGCCTGCGCCTGCACGCGCTCGGTCCAGAACGACAGCGGCGGGATCAGGATCCCCGGCGCGGCGTCCGGACGGCGCTCGCGGATGACGAGGTGCGCGAGCAGGTCGTTCGTCGTCCAGTCGCCGCACAGCGTGGGCTCGTCGGGCCCGCGCTCGAGGAGGAGGTCGGCCAGGGCGTTGCGCTCGGCGGCGGCCACGGCGCCGGCGGACCGGGGAGCACTCATGTCGCCCTCCTACCCGGTCCGGCTGTGGATCACCCCTCGGCGACGTACGGGCTCGACGCGACGCGGGAGCCGTTGGCCAGCTCGCTGATCACGAAGTCGGCGAACACGTTGGGGACCTCGGCCTGCAGGACCTCGAGGCAGGCGATCGCGAGGTCACGGATCTCGACGTCGGCGTGCTCGCTCGCCCGCATGGCGATGAAGTGCCGCCAGGCCCGGTAGTTGCCGGTGACGACGATGCGCGTCTCGGTGGCGTTGGGGAGCACCGCGCGGGCCGCCTGCCGGGCCTGCTTGCGGCGCAGCGTGCGGTTCGGCTCGTCGGCGAAGCGCTCCTCGAGCCCGGCGAGCAGCTTCTCGTAGGAGGCCAGCGCGGCGGCGCTCGCCTCGGTGAAGAGCTCGTGGAGCTCGGGGTCGGACGCGATGACCTCGGGCTCCACCATCGCCGCGTCCCGCTCGGGCACGTAGCGCTGGGAGAGCTGCGAGTAGGAGAAGTGCCGGTGACGGATGAGCTCGTGGGTGAGGCTGCGCGACATGCCCGTGAGGTAGAAGGTCACGGTGCCGTGCTCGAGCACCGAGAGGTGACCGACCTCGAGGATGTGGCGCAGGTACCCGGCGTTGCTCGCGGTCGCGGGGTTCGGCTTGGTCCACGACTGGTAGCAGGCCCGGCCCGCGAACTCGGCGAGCGCCTGGCCGCCGTCCGCGTCGGTCTCCCACGGCACCCCGGCGGGCGGGATGAACTCCGTCTTCGCGATCAGCGTCACCTGCGGCGTCACGGTCTCCGGCACCCGCCCACGGTAACCGCTCCCCCCGACAGCCAGGCCTGACATCACCGCGACACCAGGGAGGTTGCCGTGGTGTCTTCATGGTGTCATGGTGGTGGCATGGACCTCACGCCCTACGTCACCGCACTGCGGGACGATCTCGCTGCCGCGGCGTCGGTGGGCGACGAGCAGACCGCCCGGGCCGGCACCGCGCTGGCCGGGGCCCTCGAGCCCGCCGTCCGCCTCGCCCTCCTGAACGCCCTCTCCGATCTCGCCTCCGAGATCTCCGACTCGCTCGACGACCACTCCGTCTCGCTGCGCCTGCGCGGCCGCGAGGTCGACGTCGTCGTCGACCGCACCCCCGCCGCCGAGGAGGACCCCGCGGCGGGCGGCTTCTACGCCGGTCCGGCGTCGAGCCCGTTCGTCGGGGCCGGCTCGTCCGGACGGGGCTTCGACCGCCCCGGCTCTCCCCCTGGACGCCCGGGGCCCGGCCCGGGCGACATGGGCGACATCTCGCGCATGACGCTGCGCCTCGTCGACCAGATCAAGGGCCAGGCCGAGCAGGCCGCCGCCGCGCAGGGCATGTCCCTGAACTCCTGGATCTCCCAGGCCGTCCAGGGCGCGCTGCGCGACTCCTGGGGCCACGGCAAGTTCCGCGACCACGACTGGGGCCGCGGCCAGCACTGGGGCCGCGGCTGGGACGGCTGGGACGGCGGTCCGGGCGCCGATGCGGCGTCCGACGCGCCGCGCGAGCCCCAGGAGGGGTCGTCGTCGGGTGACGACGAGGGCGGTTCCGGCGTCTCCGGGTGGGTGCGGGGATGAGCGCGTCGACCCGGGAGGAGCGCTTCGAGGTCGCCGGCGCCGTCGACGCCTCCGTGGAGATCGACGCCGGGCGGCTCGACGTCCGGCTCCACGGGTCCCCGACGACCACGCCCACGGCGGAAGAAGGCACGGCCGGCGAGCCGACACCCGCCGTCGGGACCCCCGAGGTGCGCGTCGAGGTGACCGCCGACCCGGAGGGAGCGCCCGGCTGGGTCCGCGGCCTCGCGGGACTGGTGGACGCCGCCGGCGGGCTCGAGCGGCGGTTCGGGTTCGACCTCGGGATGCTCTCGGGACTCGGGGGCCGGCCCGGCGAGGACCCCGAGGAGCGCGCCGCCCGCGCCGTGGCGGCCGTGACGATCGCGCTCGAGGACGGGCGGCTGACCGTCCGCGGCCCCCGTGAGGTGGCCCTGCGGGCGGTGCCGCTGGTGGTGACGGTGCACGCCCCCGCCGGGAGCGGCGTCGCGGTCCGGGCCGGGGCGGCACCGGTGGAGGTGACCGGGCGTCCCGGCGCGGTGGACGTCCGGACCACCGGCGGGGTCTCCCTCGAGGAGGTCGTCACCCGCAGCGCGGTGCACTGCGGGGCCGGGGAGGTCGCGGTGCGCCGCGTCGCCGGGGTGCTGCGGGTCAAGGGCGGCGCCGGCGACGTGGTGCTCGACGAGGTGGCGGCCCCCGTCGAGGTGGTCGCCGGCAGCGGGTCGATCACCGCGGACCGCGTGTCCGCCGACCTCACGGTGCGCTGCGGGAGCGGGGACATCACGGTGCGCGACGCGTCCGCCGGTGCCCTCGACCTGACCACGGGCGCGGGCTCGGTGCGGGTCGGCGTGCACGCGGGGGTGGACGCGTCGGTCGACCTGCGCTCCGCCGCCGGCACGGCCTCGTCGGACCTGCCGGTGAGCAGGACCCGCCCGGAGGCCACCGACGAGGCGCCCGGCGGCGCGCCGGTGCTGCGCATCCGGGGCCGGGCCGCGGCCGGGAGTGCCCGGGTGGCCTCGGCCGCCCCGGCGTAGCGGGGCCCCGCAACGCACGAACGGCCGGTTCGTGACCTTCGAAGGTGACGAACCGGCCGTTCGTGCGGGCAGGCCGGGCCGGGCGGGCCCGGGGGGTACTCAGTCCGAGCGGGCCCCGGCGAGGGTCGCGCCGAGCACGTCGTGGTTGAGCTGCGAGATCGACGCCAGCGGGATGCCCTTGGGGCACACCTCGGCGCACGCCCCGACGTTGGTGCACCCACCGAAGTCCAGCTCGTCCTGCTTGGCGAGCATGGTGATCGCGCGGGTCGCCCGCTCGGGCTGGCCCTGCGGGAGCAGCCCGAGGTGGGTGACCTTGGCGGCGGTGAACAGCATCGAGCTGCCGTTCGGGCACGCCGCCACGCAGGCGCCGCAGCCGATGCAGGTGGCGGCGTCGAACGCGTCGTCGGCGGAGGCCTTGTCGACCGGAGTCGCGTGGGCCTCGGGCGCCGAACCGGTGTTGACGCTGACGTACCCGCCGGCCTGGATGATCTGGTCGAACGCCGAGCGGTCGGTCACCAGGTCCTTGATCACCGGGAACGCCCGGGCCCGCCACGGCTCGACGTCGATCGTGTCGCCGTCCTTGAAGTGCCGCATGTGCAGCTGGCACGTCGTGGTGTTCTTCTGCGGGCCGTGCGGGATGCCGTTGATGACCATCGCGCACGAGCCGCAGATGCCCTCGCGGCAGTCGTGGTCGAACGACACCGGGTCCTCGTCGTCGAGGACCAGCTTCTCGTTCAGCACGTCGAGCATCTCGAGGAACGACATGTCCTCCTCGACGTCGTCGAGGTGGTACTTGACCATCTTGCCCTTGGTGTCGGCGTTCTTCTGACGCCACACCCGCAGGGTGAGCTTCATCTGCTGATGCCTTCTTACTTGTAGCTGCGCTGGCTCGGGTGGACGTAGGAGAACTCGAGGTCCTCCTTGTGCAGGACCGGCTTGCCGCCGTCGGTCCACTCCCACGCGGCGACGTAGGAGAAGTCCTCGTCGTCGCGCTGTGCCTCGCCGTCCTCGGTCTGGTGCTCGACGCGGAAGTGCCCGCCGCACGATTCCTCGCGGTGCAGCGCGTCGAGGCACATGAGCTCTGCGAGCTCCATGAAGTCGGCCACGCGGTTGGCCTTCTCCAGCGACTGGTTGAAGCCGTCCCCGGTCCCGACGATCTTGACGTCGCGCCAGAACTCCTCCCGCAGCGACGGGATCCGGTCGAGCGCCTTCTCCAGGCCCTCCTTGCTGCGGGCCATGCCGCACTGGTCCCAGACGAGCTGACCCAGCTCGCGGTGGAACGAGTCGACGGTGCGGTTGCCGTTGGCCGAGAGGAGCTTGTCGATCCGGGCGTGGGTCGACTCGACGGCCTCGCGCACCGCGGGGTGGTCCTCGGGGACCTCGGCGAACGGGGCGTCGGCGAGGTAGTCGGCCACCGTCGTCGGGAGGATGAAGTACCCGTCCGAGAGCCCCTGCATCAGCGCGGACGCGCCGAGCCGGTTGGCGCCGTGGTCGGAGAAGTTGGCCTCGCCGCCCACGAACAGGCCCGGGATGGTGGAGCGCAGGTCGTAGTCGACCCAGAGCCCGCCCATCGTGTAGTGGATCGCGGGGTAGATGCGCATCGGGACCTCGTACGGGTCGTCCCCGGTGATGCGCTGGTACATCTCGAAGAGGTTCCCGTACTTCGCCTCGACGGCGTGGCGCCCGAGACGCCCGATGGCATCCTTGAAGTCCAGGTAGACGCCCAGACCGCCCGGCCCGACGCCGTGCTCGGCGTCGCACATGTTCTTCGCCGCGCGCGAGGCGATGTCGCGCGGGACCAGGTTCCCGAACGCCGGGTACTGGCGCTCCAGGTAGTAGTCCCGCTCGTCGTCTGGGATCTCGTGAGGCGGTCGCTCGTCGCCGCGCTCCTTCGGCACCCACACGCGGCCGTCGTTGCGCAGCGACTCCGACATCAGGGTCAGCTTCGACTGGTACTCGCCGCTGACCGGGATGCAGGTCGGGTGGATCTGGGTGTAGCAGGGGTTCGCGAACAGCGCCCCGCGCCGGTGCGCCCGCCACGCCGCCGTGACGTTGGAGCCCTTGGCGTTGGTGGAGAGGTAGTAGACGTTGCCGTAGCCGCCGGTGCAGAGCACGACGACGTCGGCGAGGTAGGTCTCGATCTCCCCGGTGAGCACGCTGCGCGCGACGATGCCGCGGGCGCGGCCGTCGACGACGATCAGGTCGAGCATCTCGGTGCGCGGGTGCATCTCGACGGTGCCCGCCGCGATCTGGCGCTCCAGGGCCTGGTACGCGCCGAGCAGCAGCTGCTGGCCCGTCTGGCCCCGCGCGTAGAACGTCCGCGACACCTGGGTGCCGCCGAACGAGCGGGTGTCGAGCAGGCCGGAGTACTCCCGGGCGAACGGCACGCCCTGCGCGACGCACTGGTCGATGATCGAGAGGCTGTTCTCGGCGAGGCGGTGGACGTTCGACTCGCGCGAGCGGAAGTCCCCGCCCTTGACGGTGTCGTAGAACAGGCGGTGCACCGAGTCGCCGTCGTTGCGGTAGTTCTTCGCGGCGTTGATGCCGCCCTGCGCGGCGATGGAGTGCGCGCGCCGGGGCGTGTCCTGGTAGCAGAACGACTTGACGTGGTAGCCGGCCTCGCCGAGCGTCGCGGCCGCGGCCCCGCCGGCCAGGCCGGTGCCGACGACGATGACGCTCATCTTCCGGCGGTTCGCCGGGTTCACCAGGCGGGCCGAGAACTTCCGGTCGTCCCAGCGGTCGCCGATGGGGCTGTCGGGCGCACGGTTGTCGGCGATCGGGTCACCGAGCACGTAGCGGCCCTCGCCCTGCGTCGCCGTGGGCTCCTGCTGCAGCTCAGACATTGCTCACCTCACCAGACCGGTCATGACCGAGATCGGGATGATCGCGAAGCCGACGGCGATGACGACCCCGACGGCGATCGAGAAGGTCTTCAGGGCGTGCTGCCGCATCGCGCTGTTGCCGCCCAGGGTCTGGATTCCCGACCACAAACCGTGGCTGATATGCGTCGAGAGCGCGACCATCGCGACGATGTAGAAGATCGCCACGACGGGGCGGTCGAAGCTCGCGACGAGCTTGGCGTACGCCCCGCCGGCCGGGTCCGGGTTCACCGTGCCCGTGGTCAGGTCGAGGATGTGCCAGATCACGAACAGCGCGATGATCACGCCACCCCAGCGCATGGTCCGCGCGGCGTAGCTGCCCTGCGGGTTCTTGTGCTGGTAGCCGATCGGGCGCGCCCGCTTGGCCTTGTACCAGAGCGAGAACGCCGCCCACATGTGCAGCACCACCGAGGCGATCAGCACGACGCGGAGGATCCAGAGCACGCCCTCGTACCCGAAGATCTCGGCACCGAGGGTGCGCAGGTGCTCGGAGTAGGCGTCGAAGGTCTCCTGGCCGAAGAAGATCTTCAGGTTCCCGATCATGTGGGCGATCACGTACAGCAAGAAGATCGCGCCCGTCACGGCCATGACGGACTTCTTGCCGACGGACGATCCCCACGTCCTCGTGACGATGTTGCGGTGTTGGGTCATGACCACGAGCGACACGCTAAGCCGGGGAACACGCCAACTGCCAATGCATGCAAGTCGGTCCAGCGATGCTCTTAAGCTATTGCGGTGACGCTCAAACAGCTCGTCTACTTCCTGGCCGTCGCCGACACCGGACGGTTTGTGCAGGCAGCGGGCGAGGTGGGGATCGCGCAGCCCACGCTCAGCCGACAGATCCAGTCCCTCGAAGATGATCTCGGCGAGACCCTGTTCACACGGGGTAGGGATCACGTCACACTCACAGCGGCGGGTGAGACGTTGCTGCCGCTCGCGCGCCGGATCGTCGCCGACGTCGAGACCGCCCGGCTGGAGATCGCCGAGCTCGCGGGGCTGCGTCGCGGGCGGCTCCGGGTGGGCGCCACCCCCAGCCTGTGCGTCGGGGTGCTCGCCGACGTCCTCGCGGTGTTCCACGCCAGCTACCCCGCCATCTCGCTGCAGATCCGCGAGGGCGGCTCGCAGGACCTCGTCACCGACCTCGAGGACGGCCAGCTCGACCTCGCCCTCGTCATCCACCGGCGCGACCGGGCGCCCGCCGGCGACGGCCCGCTGCGGCTCACGCCCGTGCTGCGCGAGGAGCTCGTCGCCATCTCCGCCGCGGGCGGGCAGGCCGGGCTCGACGAGACCCTTGGCGACCACGCCGGCATCGTCGAGCTCGCCCGTCACCCGCTGGTGGTCCACCGGCCCGGCTACGAGCTGCGCGAGGTGGTCCTCTCCGCGTGCGCCGCGGCCGGGGTGACCCCGCGGATCGCCGTCGAGGGCGGCGAGATGGACGCGGTGCTGCGCATGGTCGAGCGGGGGCTGGGTGTGGCGATCGTCCCGAGCCTCGTGCTCACCGGCCGGCACGGGCTGCACACCACCCGCCTCGACGGGTCCGGCTGGACCCACCGCACGATCGCGCTCGCGCACCGCACCGACGTTGCGCCAACCCGCGCCGCCGAGGCCTTCCGGGAGACCCTGCTCGCCGTCCTCGCCCGCACCTCACGGACCGGGGGTCTGCCGCCCGGTGTCAGGTTCATCCACTCCTAGTCGCCCTGCTCGCTAGCCGGCGTCGGCGCGGGCGAGGGCGCGCGAGAGGGCCGGGGCGAGCGGGCCGCCCTCGACGACGACGTCGCCCACCCCCAGCCAGGCCGCCATGTCCCGCAGCGCGTCCGCCATCTCGACCGCGACCCGGGGCTGGTCGGCCCCGCGCTGGACGCTCTCGGGCTCGGCGAACGCCGCCGGCACCCGCAGCACCCCCGCCGCCCGGTCGGTCTTGAGGTCCACGCGGCCGACCAGCTGGCCGTCGAGCAGGAACGGGAAGACGTAGTAGCCGTGGGTCCGCTGGTGGGCCGGGGTGTAGATCCCGATGCGGTACTCGAACCCGAACACCCGCTCGGTGCGCGGCCGGAACCACACCAGCGGGTCGAACGGGGCGAGCAGCGCCCGCCCGGTGACCCGGCGCGGCACTCGGGCCCCCGCCGACCGGTACGCCGGCGCATCCCACCCGGCGACCTCCACCGGCACCAGCTCCCCGGCGTCGACCAGCTCGGCCACCGCGGCGCGGCTCTCGGCGGGCGGCAGGCGGTAGTGGTCGCGCAGGTCCGGCTCCGTCGCGACCCCGAGCGCGGCCGCCGCGCGGCGGGTGAGCTCGCGCATCGCCTCGTCGCGGTCGGGGTCGCGCGCCAGCACCTCGGGGGGCAGGACGTGCTCGGTGACGGCGTAGGCCCGGCGGAAGCCGCGCCGCGTGCCCGTCGTCAGGACCCCCGTGGCGAACAGGTGCTCGCAGGCGACCTTGACGTCCGAGCGCTGCCACCAGCCGCCGTAGGCGCGGGCCTTGCGCTCCCCCGCGTGGCCGAGCACCTCCTCGACCTCGCGCGCCTCGAGCGGCCCGTGCACGGCCACGGCGTCGTGCACCGCGTCGAGGATGTCGGGACGGTGCTCCAGGGCGCTGCCCAGCCAGCGGCTGGTGCGCGCGGTGTTGTCCCGCATCCGCCAGCGCAGCAGCGGCCAGTCCTCGACCGGGACCAGACTCGCCTCGTGCGCCCAGAACTCGACGAACGCCCGGCGTCGCCGGTCGGCCGCCGTCTGCGGCCAGGCCAGGGCGTCGAGGACGTCACGGTCGTAGCCGCCGAGGCGGGCGAACGGCGGGGCGTAGTGCGCGCGGACCGCGACGTTCACCGAGTCCAGCTGCAGCAGCCCGAGCCGGCGGACGAGCCGCTTGAGCGTCCCGCGGTCCGCCGACGCCCCCGCGCGGACCGGCGCGTCGAGCCCCTGCGCGGCCAGCGCGGCGCGGCGCGCCGCCGCGGCGGTCATCCGCTCCGGCCTCCCCGGACCAGCCACGAGTGCGTGATCTCCCACGCGCCGGATCGTGCCACCGACCCCCGACAGTCACCCGGCGGCCAGCAACGGCGCCGGCCGGCGCGCGACCCGGCCCGCGCGGCTGACCGCCACGAGGCGCACCCCGTCGACGACGCCGGCCTCCCGCACGGCGAGCGCGTGCTCGCACGCGGCGGCGACCCGCGCGTCCGGGTCATCGGCCAGCGCCTCCTCGAGGCCCGCCGGCAGCTCGAGGTCGGGGATCGCGGACGCGACCCCCTCGGCCATCCACGGCCCCGTCGCCGCGCGCGCCGTCGGGTTGTCGGGCGCGAGCACGTGGTCGGTCAGCGGGGCGAGGTCGGCCACCTGGCGGCGGACCGGCTCGAGGTCGAGCCGGTGCGGGCCGTCGATCTCCGCGACGACGTCGAAGCCGGCGCTCACGTGACCTCGGTCAGCGCGCCGGAGTCGACGTCGTAGACGAAGCCCCGCACCGCGTCGGTGTGCGTCAGGAACGCGCACGCCCGCACCGCGGCCAGCGATTCCCGCACGTCCTGCTCGGTGTCGGCGAACGCGCCGGGCGCCCACGCGGGGCGCTCCCCGGCCGAGGATTCGAGCTCGGCGACGAACGCGTCGTCGTCGAACGTCGCCATGCCGCACTTCGTGTGGTGGATCAGCACGATCTCGGTGGTCGCGAGCTTGCGCTGGCTGATCGTCAGCGAGCGCAGCACGTCGTCGGTGACGACGCCGCCGGCGTTGCGGAGGACGTGGGCCTCGCCGTCGCGCAGCCCGAGGGCGCGGTAGACGTCGAGCCGGGCGTCCATGCAGGCGACGACGGCGACGTGGCGCGACGGCGGCCCGGGCAGCCCACCCCCGGAGAACGACGCGGCGAACGACTCGTTGGCGGCGACCAGCTCGTCGGTGACGGACAACGGGGCTCCTCCTCGGGTGGACGCTTCGGCGGTGCGAAGGTCTACCACCGTTGCGGGCCCGCCTCCCGTGACGCGGACGACAGCCGTCGTGCCACCCTCGCGCCATGGCGATCGCCCACGTCCGCCCCGCCGCCCCCGACGACGCGCCTGCCGTCACCGCCGTGCAGCGCGAGGTGTGGACGAGCGCCTGGGCCGGCTTCCTGCCCGCGGGGCTCACCGAGGGGTTCGACGACGAGGCCGTCACCGCCGCCTGGGCGCGCACCGCCGCCGGGCCGGGCCTGCGGGTGGCGACCGAGGGCGACGTCGTCGTCGGCTTCTGCCTCGCCGGGGCGGCCGGCGAGGACGACGTCGCGGACGCGGTGGGCGCCGTGCCCGACGACGCCGGGCGGGTCGGGCTGGTCGCGACGCTGCTGGTCTCGCCGCGGTGGGGCCGACGGGGGCACGGGGGACGACTGCTCGTGGCGGCGGCCGAGGAGCTGCGCGCGGACGGCGCGGCCCGCGGGATCACCTGGGTGCCCGAGCGCGACGCGGCCTCCCGCGCGTTCTACGGCCGTACCGGGTGGGAGCCCGACGGGACGGTCCGCACCCTCGACGCGGGCGGGCGGCCGCTGCGCGAGGTGCGCCTCGGCGGCTCGCTGGACCTCGAGTACGCGCCCGAGCCGACCGCAGACGACCTGGGCCTGCCGCTGCTGTAGCTCGGGGCCGCCCCGAGCCGATGAGTGAGCGGCGCAGTCCTGGCGTCTGACGCCAGGAACGTGCCGTTGCCGCCACCAGTACCGGAGCGGGCCGATGAGTGAGCGGCGCCGTCCTGGCGTCTGATGCCAGGAACGTGCCGTTGCTGGCATCCCCGCAGGGACGACCCGCTAGTCCAGGTCGAGCACCGACTCCAGGCCCACCGTGAGGCCGGGCCGCGTCGACACCGACCGCACGGCGAGCAGCACGCCGGGCATGAACGAGGCCCGGTCGAGCGAGTCGTGCCGGATCACCAGGGTCTCCCCCGCCGTCCCGAGCAGCACCTGCTGGTGGGCGACGAGCCCGGCCATCCGGACCGCGTGCACGTGGACCCCGTCGACGACGGCGCCGCGGGCGTGGTCGGGGTCCTGGGTGGTGGCGTCCGGGCCCGGGCCGCGCCCGGCCGCGGCCCGCGACTCCCCGATCATCTGGGCGGTGCGGGTCGCCGTGCCCGACGGCGCGTCGGCCTTGTTCGGGTGGTGCAGCTCGACGATCTCCACCGACTCGAAGAACCGGGCCGCCTGCGCCGCGAACCGCATCGAGAGCACCGCGCCGATGCCGAAGTTGGGCACCACCATGACGCCGAGCTCCGGCTTCGGCTCGAGCCAGCCGCGGATCGTGTCGAGCATGTCCGGGGTGATCCCGCTCGTCCCGACGACGCAGTGGATGTTCTGGTCGATGCAGAACCGGATGTTCTCCGCGACCGTCGAAGGGTGCGTGAAGTCCACGGCGACCTGGGTGTCGGCATCGGCGAGCGAGAACAGCCAGTCGCCCTCGTCGACCATCGCGACCAGGTCGAGGTCCTCGGCGCCCTCGACGGTGCGGCACACCTCGGTGCCCATGCGCCCGCGGGCCCCGAGGACGCCGACCCGGAGCACGTCGTCGGCGGGAAGGGGGTCCGCAGTGCTCATCGCGCAACCTCACGCAGCTCGTCGGGGAGATCGTCCGC
>NZ_DASXJD010000039.1:0-5314 GCF_036497585.1 Actinomycetospora sp.
CACACGAACTGCCAACCACCCACCAGGCGGCCGCACCATCCGATGCCATCAGGACCACTCACCCTACCAGACCAGCTGAAGGGCAACCGCTCCAACCTATCCCGCCGCCCGGCCCGGGAACAACCCCTCGGCCCTGGCGACGTCGAGAACTTTACACCGCCCGCGGAGGCCCCTGGAGGCGGGGGGGCTCTGCGTCGTTCGCGCTGGTCAGCGCGGGCGGGAGCTGATCCCCGGCCCACGGGCGCCGTCGCCGTTGCCCGACGCCCCCTCGCCGGGGCCGGTGTGGCGGAAGGCGTCCATCGCCTCGGCGAGCAGGTCGGCCAACTGGGCGCCGTTCTCGCCCCGGCGCGCGCGACCGCCCGCGCTCCCGCCCGGTGCCGGGGATCCCGGGCCGGGGGCGTCGCCCGGGCGCGGGGTGAACCGCTGGTCGGTCGCCGGGAGGGACATCGACCCCGAGGCGTGCGTCCGCGCCGACGGCACCGTGACGTCGGCAGACCGCTCGCCTTCCGGAGCGGGTCGGGTAGCGTCCGGGTGCTGGTACTCGGCGAGCAGCCCGGCGAGCGTGAGCGCGAGCTCGCCGTCGGGGTCGTCCGCGTCGAAGCCCGCGGGAAGCGATCGCGCGGCGGACGTCGGTGCAGCGGTCGTGGTCTCGCGGGCACGCCCGGCGTCCCCGTCGCGGGGGGACGGGCGGCCGGGCGACGCCGGTGCCGTCCGGGTGTCGCACGGAGCCGGGTCACGGTGCGGTCCGTCGAGGCGGTCCGCCGTCGGGGCGTCGAGTCCCGAAGCAAGCGGGGTGGTGGCTCCTGGAGGCGGTCCCGCCTCGTCCCGGCGGTCGTCCCACGGTGCCGGGCGGCCGGCTCCGTTCACCTCAGGTCCCTCGACGGCGCGGTCCGGGGTCTCCCGCCAGGACGAGCCCGTGCCGAGGGGGTCCGCAGGATCGATGTGCGGGAACTCGGCCGGGTCCGGCAGCGCCCACGGGCTCAGCCGGCCCGGAGAGGGATCCGGAGCGTGATCCGGAGCGGACGAGGAGGGTGAGCCCGTGTCGGTCGGGTCCTGCGCTCCGGCCGGCGTCGCCTCCGGGTGCGCGGCGTCCGGCAGGCCGGACCCCGGTGCCGGCGCCACGGCGTCGGACGGCGGTGACGGCGCGGCGGCGTCCGGGGTGCCCTCCCGGATGGCGTCGAGTCCGTCGTCGGCCTCGGTGCCGTGCCGGGAGCGGCGGGACGTCTCCACCGGCCGGGTCGGCCCGCCAGTGGGGAGCTCGCCCGGGTGGTCCGGACCGTCGGTTCCCCCGTCGTGCTGATCGCCGGCACGGCTCCCGTTGACCCGCTCGGACGACCCTGGCCACGACCCCGAGGGGGACCCGGCGCCGAGGAGCCGTGCGAGCGCCTCGGGCATCGTCCGGGACCCGACGGTGGGCCCTGGGTCGTCATCGTCCTGACGGTGGTGGCTGCGCCGGCGGGGAAGGGGCCCCGGATCGTCGGCGCCCTCGCCGACCGACGAGCGGGCGTCCGCGAGGAGTGTCTCCACCTCGGAGAGCGTCGAGGCCCCGGCACCGGGTGCCTGTTCCCCGGACATCTGCTCCGCCGGTGCGCGGACCCGAGGCGCCGGGAGCCGCGGAGCCGCGGCGGCGATCATCGCGAGGGCCCGGAGCGCGGGGTCGCGGCGGTCGCGGGACCGTGACTCGAGCTGGTGGGCGTGCCGCACCGCGGCCAGGGCCTCCCCCAGCTCACCGGCGCGCTCGGCGGCGGACGCGACCACCTCCCAGGCGCGGGCCGCGGCCGCCTCGTGACCGGCGGACTCGAGCTGGGTCGCCGCGGTCCGCGCGAGGGCCTGCGCCTCGGCGTAGGCGCCGTTGACGAGGTGGACGCGCTCGGCGAGCGCGAGTCGGATCCGGGCGGCCGCACACACCACGAGCGGTGCGGCGGAATCCGCGGGGAGCGTCGCCCGGCCGCGGGCGACCGCCTCGTCCCGCCGGTCCAGGTCCAGGAGCAAGTCGACCTCGTCGGCCGCCGCGAGCAGCGAGCGACGCCCGCCGTCGGGGTCGGCGTCCGGGTCGGTGGAGACGGCTCCGGACACGGTGGTCAGCGCGCCCACCGTGTCCCCGCTGCGCCGCCGCGCCACCGCCCGGGCGCGCGCCAGGTCACGACGCACCAGGGTCGCCTCGTGCTCGGCGAGCTGGTGGACGGCGGCCGCGGCCTCCTCGGCCGCCCGGTCCGTGGCGGCGACGTCCCCGGCCGCGCCGGCGAGCTGGGCCCGCAGCAGGGCCGCCCGGGCCGCCGTGCGACCGGCGAGGCCCGTCGTCGACCCGACCGGTTCGACCAGGCGGGCGGCGACGGCGTCGTCGGCGAGCCCGACCGCGGCGGCCGCGAGCTCGACCAGGAGCCCGGCGACCTCGTCGCGGTCCTCCCGTTCGGTCGCGGCATCCAGGAGCGGCGCGGCGCGGGCCACGACCTCGTCGAACCGGTCGACCTCGGCGAGCGAGCGGACCACCGAGCGCTCCGCCGCCGAACGGACGGCGTCGTCGCCGCCGGCGAGGCGCAGGGCGTGCTCCGCCAGCGCGGCGCCGAGACGGGGATCGGTCCACCGCAGCCCGTCCGCCACCTCGAGAACGGTGCGCGCCGAGAGCGCGCCGTGCTCGCCCGGTGGTGCCACCAGCGCTCCCTCCTCGGCGTCGACCGCAGGACCGTCCCGCGACCGTGTGGGACTCAGTCCCGGGTGAGCCTGCGGTGCGTCACGCGGTGCGGACGGGCCGCCTCGGCGCCCAGTCGCTCGACCTTGTTCTGCTCGTAGTCGGCGAAGTTGCCCTCGAACCAGAACCAGGACGCCGGGTGATCGTCGGTGCCCTCCCAGGCCAGGATGTGGGTGCACACCCGGTCCAGGAACCAGCGGTCGTGGGAGACGACGACGGCGCAGCCGGGGAAGTTCTCGAGCGCGTTCTCCAGCGACGACAGCGTCTCGACGTCGAGGTCGTTCGTCGGCTCGTCGAGCAGCAGCAGGTTGCCGCCCTGCTTGAGCGTCATCGCCAGGTTCAGCCGGTTGCGCTCCCCGCCGGAGAGGACGTTCACCGGCTTCTGCTGGTCGGGGCCCTTGAACCCGAACGCCGAGACGTAGGCGCGGGAGGGCATCTCCACGTTCCCGACCTGGATGTAGTCCAGACCGTCGGACACCACCTGCCACACGTTCTCGGTGCCGGACAGGCCGGACCGATTCTGGTCGACGTAGGACAGCTTGACCGTGTCGCCGACCCGCACCGTCCCGGAGTCGGGCTGCTCGAGACCGACGATGGTCTTGAACAGGGTCGTCTTGCCGACCCCGTTCGGGCCGATGACGCCGATGATGCCGTTGGGGGGCAGCGAGAAGGACAGGTCCTTGATGAGCAACCGGTCGTCGAAGCCCTTGTCCAGGTGCGAGACCTCGACGACGACGTTGCCCAGCCGCGGGCCCGGCGGGATCTGGATCTCCTCGAAGTCCAGCTTCCGGGTCTTCTCCGCCTCGGCGGCCATCTCCTCGTACCGGGCCAGCCGCGACCTGCTCTTGGCCTGGCGGGCCTTGGCGCCCGACCGGACCCACGCCAGCTCGTCGGCGAGCCGCTTGCGCAGCTTCGCGTCCTTGCGGCCCTGGACCGCGACCCGCTCGGCCTTCTTCTCCAGGTACGTCGAGTAGTTGCCCTCGTACGGGTAGGCGCGCCCGCGGTCGAGCTCGAGGATCCACTGCGCGACGTTGTCGAGGAAGTACCGGTCGTGGGTGACGGCGAGGACGGCGCCTTCGTAGCTCGCGAGGTGCTGCTCCAGCCACTGCACGCTCTCCGCGTCGAGGTGGTTGGTGGGTTCGTCGAGCAGCAGGAGATCGGGCTTGCTCAGGAGGAGCTTGCACAGCGCCACCCGCCGGCGCTCACCACCGGAGAGGTGGGTGACCGGCGAGTCCCCCGGCGGGCAGCGCAGCGCGTCCATCGCCTGCTGCAGCTGGGAGTCGAGGTCCCAGGCGTCCGCGTTGTCGAGGTCCTCCTGGAGCTTCCCCATCTCCTCCATGAGCTCGTCGGAGTAGTCGGTGGCCATGAGCTCGGCGATCTCGTTGTAGCGCTCGAGCTTCACGGCGACGTCGCCGGCGCCCTCCTGGACGTTGCCGAGGACCGTCTTCTCCTCGTTGAGCGGGGGCTCCTGCTGCAGGATCCCGACCGTGGCCTCGGGGGCGGCGAACGCCTCGCCGTTGTTGGGCTGGTCGAGTCCCGCCATGATCTTGAGAACGCTCGACTTGCCCGCACCGTTGGGTCCGACCACACCGATCTTCGCTCCCGGGAGGAAGTTCAGCGTGACGTCGTCGAGGACCACCTTGTCGCCGTGGGCTTTGCGAACCTTCTTCATGGTGTAGATGAACTCAGCCACGCCCCCGATGGTAGTTGCCCACCGAGGCCGTCCCCGGGCCCGGTCACGGTTTTCAGCTCGCGAGGGCCGAGCCGGCGAGGTGACCGCCGTCGTCCCCGTCCAGCAGCGGTTCGCCGGGCGCGTGCCCGTCGTCCGCCGCCCCCGCCGCGACCGGGGAGCCGAGCAGGTCGTCGGACCCGGCGAAGGGCGCCCGCTCGTCCACGACGGCGAGACCGGTGACGTCGACGACCGACCGGGCCGGCGCCGGGGCGTCGGTCGGCACCACCTTGGCGCTCACCCGCGCCAGGTCGAGACCGACGCTGCGTGCCTCGATCTCGGTGGAGGTCCGCCGGACACCGTCGGCCTCGTACTCCCGGACCGAGAGCTTCCCGCGGACGACGACGGGATCGCCCTTGGCTACGCAGGTCCGGACGTTCTCCCCGAGCCGCCGCCAGCAGTTGACCCGCACGGCGACGCGTGGGCCGTCCTCCCACGAGCCGTTCTCCGCGTCGAAGCGCCGCTCGGTGCTCATCAGCCGGAAGTTGGCGACCTCGTTGCCGTTCGGGATCCGCCGCCAACTCACGTCGCTGGCCACGTTGCCGACCACCGTCACCCAGGTCTCGTTCACGTCGTCCTCCTCGCCCCCGCTCCCTGGTGGAGCGGTCTCGGGAGAACACGGTGCGCCGCCGGGACGCCGGAACGGGAACGCCGGCGGTGCGGCTGGGGACAGGTCGGCGCTGTGGTGCCGCTGGGGACAACTCGTTGCGCCGATCGGAGCGCACCCCGGATCCGGTGCCGACGTTCCTGGCGCAGAGACACGTCAGCCCCCGCCCCTGGTGTGGGGTGGGGGCTGGTGTGTGGTGGGGGTGGTTGGGTGTTCCGGCGGTGTCCTACTCTCCCACGACCTGGCGGTCGCAGTACCATCGGCGCTGGAGGGCTTAGCTTCCGGGTTC
>NZ_DASXJD010000040.1:0-14345 GCF_036497585.1 Actinomycetospora sp.
CGACTGCCGCTACATGAACACCGGCGAGGGCCTGCACCGGTTCGTCGACCCCGTCGACGGCGGCGTCTACCTCTACAGCCAGTTCGAGACCGCGGACGCCAAGCGGATGTTCGCCTGCTTCGACCAGCCCGACCTCAAGGCGACGATCACCCTCACCGCGCTCGCGGCGCCGGACTGGGTGGTCATCTCCAACGGCGTGGAGGACACCACGACGACGCTGGACTCCGGCGCCGTGCACCACGCCTTCGAGACCACGGTGCGCATCTCGACCTACCTCGTCGCCCTCGTCGCCGGGCCCTACGCGAAGTGGACCGACGAGTACGCCGACGAGCACGGCACGATCCCGCTGGGCATCTACTGCCGCGCGAGCCTCGCCGAGCACATGGACGCCGACCGGCTGTTCACCGAGACCAAGCAGGGCTTCGGCTTCTACCACCGCAACTTCGGGGTGCCCTACCCCTTCACCAAGTACGACCAGCTGTTCGTCCCCGAGTTCAACGCCGGCGCGATGGAGAACGTCGGCGCGGTCACCTTCCTCGAGGACTACGTCTTCCGCAGCCGCGTCACCCGCTACCTCTACGAGCGCCGCGCCGAGACCGTCCTGCACGAGATGGCGCACATGTGGTTCGGCGACCTCGTGACCATGCGCTGGTGGGACGACCTGTGGCTCAACGAGTCGTTCGCGACGTGGGCGAGCGTCGTCTGCCAGTCCGAGGCCACCGAGTACCGCAACGCCTGGACGACGTTCGCGAACGTCGAGAAGTCCTGGGCCTACCGCCAGGACCAGCTGCCCTCCACCCACCCGATCGCCGCGGACATCCCCGACCTGCAGGCCGTCGAGGTCAACTTCGACGGCATCACCTACGCCAAGGGCGCATCGGTGCTCAAGCAGCTCGTGGCCTACGTCGGGCAGGAGGAGTTCCTCGCCGGGCTGCGCCTCTACTTCTCCCGGCACGCCTACGGCAACGCGACGTTCGACGACCTGCTCGGCGCCCTCACCGAGGCCTCCGGCCGCGACCTGTCCGGCTGGTCGTCGCAGTGGCTGCGCACGACGGGGCTGAACTCGCTGTCGCCGTCGTTCGCGGTCGGCGAGGACGGGCGCTACCGCGCCTTCGAGGTCACCCAGGGCGGCGCACGTCCCGGCGCGGGCGAGACCCGCACGCACCGCATCGCTGTCGGCGTCTACGACGACGACGGGTCGGGCAAGCTGGTCCGCCGGCACCGGACCGAGCTCGACGTCTCCGGCGAGCGCACCGAGGTGCCGGAGCTGATCGGGGTCGAGGCCGGCGCGCTCGTGCTGGTCAACGACGACGACCTCACCTACTGCACGATGCGCCTCGACGAGCGCTCGCTGACCACGCTGATCGACCGCATCGGCGACATCGCCGAGTCGCTGCCGCGCACCCTGTGCTGGTCGGCGGCGTGGGAGATGACCCGCGAGGCCGAGCTGCGCGCCCGCGACTTCGTCACCCTCGTGCTGAACGGGCTGGCGGCCGAGACCGAGGTCGGCGTCGTGCAGCGGCTGCTGCTGCAGGCCCAGACCGCGCTCGCGTCCTACGCCGACCCGGCGTGGGCCGTCGAGCAGGGGTGGCCCTCGTTCGTCGCGACGCTGCTCGACCTCGCGAGGCGCGCCGAGCCCGGCTCGGACCACCAGCTCGCCCTGGTCAACTCGCTGGCCGGTTCGGTCCTCACCCCGGAGGCGCTCGAGGCGATCATCGGCTGGCGGGAGGGAAGCCGGCCGCTCGAGGGGCTCACCGTCGACACCGACCTGCGCTGGCGGCTGCTGCACGCGCTCGTCGCGCACGGGGCCGTGGGCGCGGTGGAGGTCGAGGCCGAGCTGGCGCGGGACAACACCGCGACCGGGCTGCGGATGGCCGAGCGGGCGCGGGCGCTCGTGCCGACCCCGGAGGCCAAGGCGACGGCCTGGGAGCGCGCGGTCCACGACGACTCGCTGCCGAACGCGATCAACGCCGCGATCATCATGGGCTTCTCGCACCCCGCCCAGGGCGCGCTGCTCGAGCCCTACACCGAGAAGTACTTCGCGGCGGTCGACGAGGTGTGGGGCCGGCGCTCGTCGGAGCAGGCGCAGCCCATGGTGCAGGGGCTCTTCCCCTCGTGGGCGGTGGAGCCGGCGACGGTGGAGGCGGCCGACCGCTGGCTGGCCGACGAGCACCCGGCCGCGCTGCGGCGCCTGGTCACCGAGGGGCGCGCGGGCATCGTCCGGGCGCTGGCGGCGCGGGAGTTCGACCAGGGGGCGTAGTCCCCTGTGAGCGGATTTGGTCGTCCAGACGACCAAATCCGCTCACATGGCACGCTAGTGCCTGCTCCCGGCGTGGTCCCCGAGCACCCGCAGACCCTCGACGATGCCGCCGACCAGGTCGCCCTCGGTGAACCGGGAGACCATCGAGCCGACCGCGATCTTGGCGCCCTGGTCGTCGACCCGCCGCGAGGACTCCTCGCCGGTGACGACCTCGACCACCCGCTCTCCCGGCGACACCGCGACCAGCACCGCGTCGGACGCCGACTCCCCGAGCGCGGCGTGCAGCTCCTCGGCCTGCTCCCGGGAGCGGCCCCCGAGCGCGCCGACGTACACCGTGAACAGCAGCCCGGTCTCGGCCGAGGTCCGCGTGAGGGCCTCGTCGATGCGCGAGAGCTGCGACGGCGAGAACGGGACCTTCTCGTCCTCGGCGTGGACCTCGGCGGCCTCGGAGATCCGGCCGGACGAGGTCGGGATGCGCGAGTGGCCGGAGACCGGCTCCTCCGCGAGGCCCGCGCCGGTCACCGCCGGGGTCTCCCCCGGGCCTCCCTGGGGGTGGTCCACCTTCTCGATGGTCGAGCTCCGCTGCGCTCCGTCTCCCGCCCCTGCGGTCTCACCAGGTGCCACGTGCGCCTCCTCGGGCCGTGCGGGTCGCGGTGGTGCCGACGGCGTCGACGGTCGGCACGGGCAGGTGGGTGCCCTTGGGGTTGCCGATCCACCACAGCGGCTCGTGGGGCCAGTCGTCCCCGACGCGGTAGCGCGCCGCCTTGCGGCCCGACCGCTGCATCGTGGCCGCGAACAGCAGCGCCAGGACCACGAGCGGGATCACGCCGTAGATCAGGATGGTGTCGATCGGTCTCACGTGTGCGAACCGTAGTGGAAACCCGCTGCTACGTCGTGTCGTAGACCCTCACTCGTCGGTCGAACGCCCTCACCACACCGGCGGACGGCGGCCCGCCCACGGCCGCGCGGCCTCCAGTTCGGCGCCCAGCGCGACCAGCAGCGCCTCCTCGCCGCGGCGCCCCCGCAGCGTCACCCCGACCGGCAGCGTCGTGCCGTCCACCACGGGCCAGCCCAGCGGCAGCCCGATCGCGGGCTCCCCGGTCAGGTTCGCGATCGCCGTCCACGGGGTGAACGCGACCTGGCGCGCGAAGTCGGTCTCGGGCCCGTCGGCGGAGAACCAGCCCACCGGGCGCGGCGGCAGCGCCACCGACGGCGTGAGCACCGCGTCGAGGTGGGCCCGCGCCGCCACGACCCGCCGGGTCTCGACCTGCGCGGCGTGCAGCGCCCCGAGCGCCGCCATCGGCCCGACCTCCCGCCCGCGGGCGCGCAGCAGCCGGGTCAGCGGCTGGAGGCGTTCCTCGTCCTCCGGCGCGACCGGGTCGGCGAGCGCGAGCACCGCCCACAACGTCAGGAACGCGGCGATCGCCTCGTCGGAGAGGCGCACGTCGACCGGCTCCACGACGTGCCCGAGCGAGGCCAGCACCGCGGCGGTGTCCTCGGCCGCCGCGGCGCACACCGGGTCGACCACGGCGGGGATCGCCACCGGCCCGAGCAGGCCCGAGAGATCCCCGAACGGCGGGGTGGTGGTGAGCCCGATCCGGCGACGCGGCCCGGGCGCGCCCTGCGCGACCCCGAGGTGGCCCCCCGACGGCGGCGCGACGGGCACGAACGGCTCCCCGGGCCAGGTCCGGTCGCCGCCCAGGGCGTCGAGCAGCGCCGCCGCG
The DNA here is from genome assembly GCF_036497585.1 of Actinomycetospora sp. GTDB lineage: Bacteria > Actinomycetota > Actinomycetes > Mycobacteriales > Pseudonocardiaceae > Actinomycetospora. The sequence continues at coordinate 3,985 of NZ_DASXJD010000040.1, forward strand.
TCGGCCACCGTGCGCGCCAGCGGCCCGGCCACGGAGAGCCCGGCCGGGTCACCACCCGCCGGTCCGGCCGGCACCCGGCCGCGGGTCGTCTTGATCCCGACGAGCCCGCACAGCGAGGCGGGGATGCGGATCGAGCCGCCGCCGTCGGAACCCTGCGCGACCGGCACCACGCCGGCCGCGACCGCGGCTGCCGCCCCGCCCGACGAACCCCCGGCCGAGCGCGTCGGGTCCCACGGGGTGACCGCGGGCGGCGCCCCGGCGGGCTCGGTGTAGCAGGGCAGGCCGAATTCCGGCACCGCCGTCTTCCCCAAGCTCACGGTGCCCGCGTCGCGCAGCAGCCCGACGAGGTCGTCGTCCTGCTCGGGCACCCACCCCCGCGTCACGACCGACCCGCGCCCTGTCGGCACACCCGCCGTCGCCGTCAGGTCCTTGATCGCCGTCGGCACCCCGTACAACGGCCCGGCCACCTCGCCCCGCGCGAGCGCGGCGTCCAGCGACCGGGCGGCCTCGCGGGCGCGGTCCGGGGTGAGGACGGCGAAGGCACCGAGGCGCGCGCCGAGGGTCCCGGCCCGGTCCAGGGCGTGGTCGACGACGTCGAGGACGCCGACGTCCCCGCGGCGGATCGCCGCCGCGGTCTCGAGGGCGGACAGCTCGTGCAGGTCGCTCACGGCCGCGATCATGCCGCGCGGCGCGGGCGGCGTCGCCCTGTCCCCGTCGCTCCGCTCGCCCCCGGTGTCTCTCCCCGTCGCTCCGCTCGCCCCCGGTCAGGCCGCGGTCTCCCCCAGGTAGGGCAGCCACTGCGGGTCGGCGTCGACGAGGCCCGCGAGCAGGCGCCAGTGACGGCCGCGCGGGGCGGTCGGCATGGTGCGCAGCGGCCAGCCCAGCTCGGCGAGCAGCTTGTCGGCCTTCTTGTGGTTGCACCGCGCGCAGCACGCGACGCAGTTCTCCCAGGTGTGCGTGCCGCCGCGACTGCGGGGCACCACGTGGTCGATGGTCTCGGCCTTGCCCGCGCAGTAGGCGCAGCGGAAGCGGTCGCGGTGCATCAGGGCGGCCCGGGTGAGTGGGACGCGGGCCCGGTAGGGCACCCGGACGTAGACCCGCAGCCGGATCACGGAGGGGACCTCGACGGAGCCGGCCGCGGAGTGGAGCACCAGGCCCGTCGGGTCGCCGTGGACGACGTCGGCCTTGCCGCAGACCAGCAGGACGATCGCGCGGCGCAGGGGGAGGGCGGTGAGGGGTTCGTACGTGGCGTTGAGGAGCAGGACCCGCCGACGGCCCCAGGCGGGCGCGGGCGGTTCCGGTCGGACGGTGACCGTGACGTCGCCCGCGTCGGGGGCGGGCGGGGTGAGCGGTACGGGGGCGGGAGCGGCGATCGGGATCGCCTCGACCGGACCGGCGGCGGACTCACGGCCGCCGCGCGCTCGGACCCCGCCGACCAGCGGCGTCACGGTCCTGGGTTGTCGTTCGGGCACACGACCACCTCCCACCGAGAGTGGGCACAGTCGACCACATCACGGCCCGTTGTGCACCCGTGATACGACACGGTTCACCTCCTCGTTCCCGAGCGGGCGCCGGAGGTGACCTGCCACCGCGGGCGCGAGGGGTCCCCGTATCGTCGGCGCCGTGCTGACCGCCGCCGGCATGGACGTCACCGCGCAGGTCCCGCCACCCACACCCACCCCGACGCCGACGACCTCGGTGCTCCCGTCGGTCCCGGTGGACGCCCCGGCGTGCGCGCGGGACGGCGGGTCGCTGTGCGCCCGGGTGTTCCAGTACACCCACGCGGGGTGGCTCTCCCGCTCGTCCGACGCGATCGTCGGGCACGCGACGACCGTCGCCCTCATCGTCGTCGTCGCCGTGCTGCTGCGGTACGCGCTGCACCGCGGCATCCGGCGGCTCACCAGCGGGGCGAGCACCGGGCGGGTGCCGCGCATCCTGCGGCCCCTGCGCGATCGCGCCGCGGCGAGCCTGCGCGAGGCCGCCCCGCAGATCGTGGAGCGCCGCAGCCAGCGGGCGCTGACGATCGGGTCGGTGCTGCGCTCGTTCACCACGCTGCTGGTCTACGGCGTGGCGTTCGTGCTGGTCCTCGGCGAGTTCGGCGTGAACCTGGCACCGATCATCGCGTCGGCGGGCGTCGTCGGGGTGGCCATCGGGTTCGGTGCCCAGAACCTCGTCCGGGACTTCCTCTCCGGCATCTTCATGATGCTCGAGGACCAGTACGGGGTCGGCGACGTCGTCGACCTCGGCGAGGCCAGCGGCACCGTCGAGGCCGTCGGGCTGCGGGTGACGACGCTGCGGGACATCGCCGGGACCGTCTGGTACGTCCGCAACGGCGAGGTGCTGCGGGTCGGCAACTCCAGCCAGGGCTACTCGGTCGCGGTGATCGACATCCCGGTCGGGCACTCGGCCGACGTCGACGAGACCTCGGTCCTGGCGCGGCAGGCCGCCGCCGAGGAGTGCACCGAGCCGACCGTCGCCTCCAAGGTGCTCGCCCCACCCGAGATGCTCGGCGTCCAGTCGGTCACCGCCGAGGGGATCCTGCTGCGGCTCACGGTGCGCACCCGGCCCGGCGAGCAGTGGGCGGTGCAGCGCGCCGTGGCCGGTGCGGTCAAGTCGGCCCTCGACGAGGCCGGGGTCCCCGCCCCGACCCCGTTCGGTTCCGCGGCCCCGGCGGCCGGGCGCTGAGGGCACGGTGCGCGGGGATTTGAGACGGTGGTGGGTGTGAGCAGTCCCCAGACCTTCTACGACGCGGTCGGCGGCCACGCGACGTTCGCGCAGATCGTCCACCGGTTCTACGAGCAGGTCGCCGACGACCCGGTCCTGCGCCCGCTCTACCCCGAGGAGGACCTCGGCCCCGCCGAGGAGCGGCTCCGGATGTTCCTCGAGCAGTACTGGGGTGGCCCGCAGACCTACTCCCAGCAGCGCGGGCACCCGCGGCTGCGGATGCGCCACGCGCCGTTCCCCATCGGCCCGCTCGAGCGCGACGCCTGGCTGCGCTGCATGCGCGTGGCCGTCGACGAGGCGCAGCTGGAGCCCGAGCGCCACCGCCAGATCTGGGAGTACATGGAGATGGCCGCCATGAGCATGATGAACAAGAGCTTCTGAGCTGTCGCGCACGACGAGCGCTGTGTCGCCGCTCGTCCCTCGCGGCGCCCCAGCCGTCGTCGCGCGGTGCCGGGGCCGAGCTGATCTGATGCAGTGATGGCGGACAACCCACTGCAGAACGTCACCTTCCCGTCGGGCGGCGGCACCGCGCACGGCTACCTCGCGCTGCCCGAGTCCGGCGCGGGCCCCGGCGTCGTCGTCATCCAGGAGTGGTGGGGCCTGACCTCGCACATCGCCGACGTGACCAACCGGCTGGCGGCCGAGGGCTTCGTCGCGCTCGCCCCCGACCTCTACGGCGGCACCACCACCCACGACGCCGACGAGGCCGGCACGCTGATGGCTGAGCTGCCCGTCGACCGGGCGGCCACCGACCTCGGTGGCGCCGTGGACTACCTGCTCGATCACGAGGCCGTCGTCGGTCGCAAGGTCGGCGCCGTCGGGTTCTGCATGGGCGGCGGGTTCGTGATGGTCCTGGCCGCGCAGCAGGGCGACAAGATCGGCGCGGCGGTGCCGTTCTACGGGGTGCTCGGCGAGGACTACCCCAGCTTCGCGAACCTCTCCGCGCCCATGCTCGGCCACTTCGGCGAGCAGGACACGATGGCGACGCCGGACGCGGTGAAGGCGCTCGCGGACCGCATCGAGACCGAGGCGGGCCGCCGTCCCGACTTCCGGCTCTACCCGGCGGGCCACGCGTTCTTCAACGACGAGGACCACCTGGGCACCTACGACCCGGAGCAGGCCACGATCGCCTGGAACGAGACGCTGAACTTCCTGCGCAGCAACCTCCGCTAGGCGAGCAGGGGCAGCTGGGCCCGGCGGCGGCGCACCACCGCGCCGCCGCGGGTGTCCAGGCGCAGCCACCCGCCGTCGGTCGAGACCCGCACCGCCTCGTCGTCGCCGCATCCCGTCCCGACGAAGCCCATCCCCGACAGCGCGAACACGCACCGCATCGGGACCCGGACCTCGGTCCCCGAGGCGTCGCCGGTCACGGTGAGCACCACCTGGTCGAGCAGCGCCGCGCTCGGCCGCCCGCTCGGGTCACCGGCCCGGGCGGCCGCGACGCCGCGCTCGGCGAGACCCCCGAGCTCCGCGGCGGGCACGTCGCCCACGACCTCCCACCGCCGGTCGGGCCGCAGCGGGGGCAGCGGGCCGCGCCAGCGGTCGTCCACCGGCGTGCCCGGCTCGACCGACGGCCCCCCGGCGACCGCGAGCGCCGCCAGCAGGTCCGACCCGACCACCGTGACGTCGCCCGGCACCAGCCCGCCCGGCGCGCTGCGGGTGACGAGCGCGTCGAACGGCGTCGCCGCGAAGGCCTCGACCGCGTCCGGCTCGCCGGGCACCTCCGACGACGCCGATTCCGACGACGCCGCCCCCGGCCGGGCCCGCAGGCGCACCACCACGCCCCCGTCGAGGCGCACCGCGCGGCCGACGAACTCCGCGAGGTCCTCGCGCTGGGCCCGGTCCGGCACCGTCAGCCGGGCCCGGGCCGGTCGCGTGCCCGACACCGCCGCCCCCGCCCCGTTCGGCCCGGTCACGTGACCACGTAGCGGTCCAGGAAGGACCGCTCCTCCGCGGTGAGCCGCCGCGGCCGCTCGGCGGCCAGGTCGTAGGGCACCAGCTGGGTGTCGGCGGTGACGGCGGGCTTCGCGGCGTCCCAGGCGCCGCCGTCGGAGCCGTTCGCGAGGTCGGGCAGGAGCAGTTCGTAGCCGACCGTGAACGACGCCGCCCGCACGTGCTCGCACCACATCCGGGCCCGCACCCCGCGCGGGTGCCACGGAATGGGCCGGCGGTAGGCGACCTGGACCTTCGCGACGAGCAGCCCCGCCTCGAACGCCGCGACGCCCTCGCGGGCGGCCGCGTCGAAGAGGAGCACCGCCCGCGCGTCCTCGAGCAGGGTGACGACCTTGGCGTGGTTGACGTGCCGGTACGGGTCCTGGTCGGACCAGCGCAGCGGCACGTCCACGTCATAGGTCACGGGCCACTCCCTTCCTCATCGGACCATGCTGCGGATCTGGCGGGCCGCGACCGACACCGTCGCGAGGTCACTGCGCCCGGACCGCGCGATCTCGGCGAGCCCGCTGCGGGCCCGAGTGAGCCGCGAGGCGTTGGCCTGTTCCCAGTGCTCGATCTTCTCGTCGGCGGTCTCGGTGTCGTCGGTGTGGGCCAGGACGTCGAGGGTGACCGCCCGCAGCGAGGAGTACAGCTCGTCGCGCAGCGAGAGCCGGGCCAGCGCGTCCCACCGGTCCTGGCGGGAGAGCCCCGCGACGGCGGTCAGCAGCCCGTGCAGCCCGAGGTGGTCGGACAGCGCGTAGTAGAGCTGCGCCACCGCGACGGTGTCCTCCGGGTCGCCGTCGTGGTCGGCCTCGGCGATCTCGGCGATCTCGGCGACGTCGAGCAGCCCGAAGCTGTAGAGGCCACCGGCCGCTCGGTCCGCGAGCCCGAACGGCGCGCCGAGGTCCACCATGTCCTGCACCCGCTCGGCGAGCCCCTCGGCCTCCAGCCCGCGCAGCATCGTCGGGACCCGGGGGTCGAGCGCTGCGACCGTGGCCGAGAACCGCTGGGTCTCCGCGCCCACGGCCAGCGGCTGCGGGCGGTGGGTGAGCAGCCACCGGGAGGCCCGGTCGAGCAGCCGGCGCGCGGCCAGCGTCAGCTTGTCCGCGACCGCGGTCGGCAGCCCCTCCGCGGTGGCCTTGGCGATGTCGGCGGCCAGGGTGTCCAGCCCGAACACCCGGGTGGCGACCTGGTAGGCGCGCACGGCGTCGGACGGGGTGGCGGCCACCTCGGTCACGAGCCGGTGCACGTAGGACAGCCCGCCGCCGTCGACGACCTCGTTGGCGAGCATCGTCGTGACGATGCCCCGGCGCAGGGGGTGCGCGGCGACGGCGTCGGGGTAGGTGCCGGAGAGCACCGTCGGGAAGTACGACGGGAGCCGGCGGGCGAACACCTCGGCGTCAGGGAGCTCGGTGTGCGCGAGCGACTCGGTGAGGTCGAGCTTCACGTGCGCCATGAGCGTCGCGAGCTCCGGGGACGACAGCCCCTCGCCGGCGACGCGGCGCGCCTCGAACCCCTCGGTGTCGGGCAGCACGTCGAGCTCGCGGTCGAGCTCGCCGCGGTTCTCGAGGTCCCGGACGAGGGCCTCGTGGACGTTGAGCATGTCCGCGGCGTGGGCTCGGGCGACGCCGAGCAGGTCGTTCTGGGCGACGTTGTCGGCCAGCACCAGGGAAGCCACGTCCTCGGTGGTCGCGGCGATCTGCTCGTCGCGGCGCTCCTCGGCCAGCTCGCCGCGCTCCACCAGCGAGTCCAGCAGGATCTTGATGTTGACCTCGTGGTCGGAGCAGTCGACGCCGGCGGAGTTGTCGACGGCGTCGGTGTTCACCCGGCCGCCGCCGCGGGCGTACTCGATGCGCCCGCGCTGGGTGAGCCCGAGGTTGCCGCCCTCCCCGACGACCGCGACCCGCAGCTCGTCCCCGTCCACGCGGACGGCGTCGTTGCCCTTGTCGCCGGCGTCCGCGTGGGTCTCGTCGGAGGCCTTGACGTAGGTGCCGATCCCGCCGTTCCACAGCAGGTCCACCGGCGCCCGCAGGACCGCGCGGATCAACGTGGCCGGGTCGGGTCCCACCGGGTCGGGGTCGATGCCCAGGACCGCGGCGACCTCGTCGGAGACCGGGATCCGCTTGAGCGTGCGCGGGTACACCCCGCCGCCCTTGCTGATCAGCGACTCGTCGTAGTCGGCCCACGAGGAGCGGGGCAGCTCGAAGAGCCGGCGGCGCTCGGCGAACGACGCGGCCGGGTCGGGGTCGGGGTCGAGGAAGACGTGGCGGTGATCGAACGCGGCGACGATGCGCAGGTGCTCGGAGAGCAGCATGCCGTTGCCGAACACATCGCCGGACATGTCCCCGACCCCGACGACGGTGATCTCGTCGGTCGCCACGTCGCGGCCCAGTTCGCGGAAGTGGCGGCGCACCGACTCCCACGCGCCGCGGGCGGTGATGCCCATGGCCTTGTGGTCGTAGCCCACCGACCCGCCCGAGGCGAACGCGTCCCCGAGCCAGAAGCCGTACTCCTTCGCGACCCCGTTGGCGATGTCGGAGAAGGTCGCCGTGCCCTTGTCCGCGGCGACGACGAGGTAGGTGTCGTCGCCGTCGTAGCGCACCATGCGCTCCGGGGTCCGGGACGGCGAGTCCGCGGCGTGGCCCTCGCGGTCGTCGACGAGGTCGAGCAGCCCGGAGACGAACATCCGGTAGCAGGCGACGCCCTCGGCGCGCTGGGCGTCGCGGTCGGCGGCGGCGTCCCCGGTCGGGGCCGGCGGGTGCTTGACGACGAAGCCGCCCTTCGCCCCGACGGGCACGATGACGGCGTTCTTCACCGCCTGCGCCTTCACCAGGCCCAGAATCTCGGTGCGGTAGTCCTGGAGCCGGTCGGACCAGCGCAGACCACCCCGGGCGATCGGGCCGAAGCGCAGGTGGACGCCCTCGACCCGGTGGGAGTGCACGAAGGTCTCGATGGCCGGGTAGGGCTCGGGCATCCCGGGGACCCGCGACGGCTCGATCTTGAGGGCCACGTACTCCCGCGGGGCGCCGTCGGCGTCGCGCAGGAAGAAGCTCGTGCGCAGGGTGGCGCGGACCAGCCCGAGGATCGCCCGGAGGATCCGGTCGGCGTCCAGCCCGGTGACGGCGTCGATGGCCGCCTCCACCTCGGCGTCCAGCTCGGCGACGAGGTCGTCGCGCCCGTTCGGGTACCGCGCCGGGTCGGGGGCGAGGTCGGGGTCGAAGCGGGCCTCGAAGAGGCGCACGAGGCCGACCGCGACCTCGGCGTGCGCACCGACGACGTCGGTGATGTAGCTCTGGCCATAGGGGCTGCCGAGCTGGCGCTGGTAGCGGGCGAGGGCCCGCAGCAGGGCCGTCTGACGCCAGTTCAGCCCGGCCGAGAGCACCAGCTCGTTGAAGCCGTCGGTGCCCACGCGGCCCCGCCACGCCGCGGTGAACGCATCCGCGAACCGGTCGGTGAGGTCGTCGTCGGGGCCGGGTACGACGGCGGCGGCGCCGGCGCCGGCGCCGTGGTCGGGGAGGCGCAGCCCGAAGTCGTTGACCCAGCCGACCTCGCCGTCGCTGCGCCGCACCTCGTAGGGGCGCTCGTCGATGACCTCGATACCCAGCGAACGCAGGACCGGCAGCACCGAGGACAGCGTGATCCGCCGGCCGACGAGGAAGAGCTTGAGGCGGTGGTCCCCCGCGCCGTCGTCCGCCGGGGTGTCCGCGGGCTGGTAGAGCCGGACGGCGACGTCGTCGGGACCCTCCAGGCCGTCGAGGACGAGCAGGTCCGCGAGGCCCTGCTCGGGGGTGAAGTCCTCCTGGTAGGCCTGGCTGAACGGCTCGGCGACGGCGGCGGCGAGCGCGGCGCGCTCGGTCGGGCCCGCGGCCGCGCGGAGCCGGTCGTTCCACGTGAGGGCCGCCTCGGCGAGCTCCGCGGTCAGCGCGGGGACGTCGGGGCGCACCGGCTCGCGCTGCCCGGTGTGGACCGTGACGTGCAGCAGCGCGAGCTGGTCCTCGGTCACCCGGGCCGTGTACTCGATGTCGGCGCCCTCGAGGCGCTCGAGGAGCAGCTGCTGCATCCGCAGCCGGGTGGCCGTGGTGTACCGGTCCCGGGGCAGGTACACCATCGCGGAGAAGTAGCGCCCCCAGCGGTCGCGGCGCAGGAAGAGGCGCACCTTGCGGCGCTCGGCGAGGGCGAGCACGCCGGTGACGGTCTCGAGCAGCGACGCGCGGTCGGTGCAGAGCAGCTCGGCGCGCGGGTAGGTCTGCAGCACCTCGAGCATCCGCTGCCCGGACCAGGACTCGACGGGCAGCTCGGTCTGCCGGATCACCTCGCGGACCCGGCGCGACACCACGGGGATGCGGGTGACGTCGGTGCTGCGGGCCGCGACGGTGAGCACGCCGAGGAAGCGGTGCTCGCCGACGACCTCGCCGTCGGGGCCGAAGTCCCGCACGCCCACGTAGAGCGGGTGCACGGGCTCGTGCACCGTCGAGCGGGCGCTCGCCCGGGTGAGTACCAGCAGCGCGGAGTCGTCGGTCCCGGTCCGGTCCGGGGCCGAGGCCTCGGCGAGCACCTCGGGCGCGAGCGCCTCCCGCTCGGCGAGGTCGGGCCCCGCGGTGAGGGCGCGCGCGGCGGCGCTGTCCCGGCGCAGGATGCCTAGCCCCGGAGGGTCGTCCGCCGCCGTGCCGGCCAGCTCGTCCACGGACTCGTAGCGGTACCCGAGGAAGGTGAGGTTGCCGTCGGCGAACCACCGCAGCAGGGCCACGGTGTCGTCGGTGCGGTGCTCGGGGACCGGGGGCGGCGTCGACTCCAGCGCGTCGGCAAGCGCGCGGGCCTTCGAGAGCATGGTGTCGGCGTCCTCGACGACGTCGCGCACGTCGGCGAGCACCGAGGACAGCCGGTCGTGCAGGTCGGTGGCGAGCTCGCGGACCGACTCCGACCCGGCGTCCGCCTCGAGCTCGAGGTTCATCCACGACTCGACCACGCTCCCGGCCGGTGGGGCCGCCGGGTCGGCGCCCGTGAGGATCTCCAGCAGCGCGCCGTCACCGTCGCGCCGGACGACGACGAGGGGGTGGACCACGCGGTGCACGACGGTGCCGGTCCGCGCGAGCTCGGCCATCACCGAGTCGATGAGGTAGGGCATGTCCTCGGTGACGACGAGGACGAAGACCCGGTCCGGGTCAGGCATCGTGCCGTCCGGTCCCGGTTCCGCGCCGGCCCCGAGCACCGCGGTCACCGGCTGCCCCGGTACGTGGAGGCGGGCGAGGCTCCGGTGGGCCCGCACGATCGACAGGGCCTCGGAGGGGTCGTCGACCCGCTCCTCCGGGGGGACCCGGTTGAAGTAGTGGACCGCGAGCTCGACCAGTTCCGGGTCGTCGGCCTGTGCGGTCGCCGTCCGCCGGAGGGCCTCGGCCGCGGAGTTCGCGCGCGCCTCGGTGCTCGTCATGCGCCCGCCCCCGACGGGAACGGCGACAGCCTCGGAACTCGGCACCTCAGGGACACGGCGGCCACTGTAACGAGGCGAGGAGGGGCCATCGGGTTCCGCCGACCAGGGGAATCCTTCTCATTCGATTCCGGCCCCGGAGACACGTCAGCCCCCGCCCCTGGTGTGGGGTGGGGGCTGGTGTGTGGTGGGGGTGGTTGGGTGTTCCGGCGGTGTCCTACTCTCCCACGACCTGGCGGTCGCAGTACCATCGGCGCTGGAGGGCTTAGCTTCCGGGTTC
>NZ_DASXJD010000041.1:0-13745 GCF_036497585.1 Actinomycetospora sp.
TTCGCCGCGGGCTTCGGGGTGATGGCCGGACGGCTCTGGGCGCGCATCGTCGGGATCGCCCTGGCTCTGCTGAGCGCGATCGTGAACCTGGCGTTCATCGCCGCGTACCCGCTGTGGGCGATCGTCGTCATCGCCGTCGACATCGCGGTGATCTACGCCCTGGCGACCAACCGCCGCGGCGAACCGGCCTGACGGCGGGCGCGGCGCCGCGGGCCACCGGCTCGCTCGCGGCCCGCGCTGCCCCGCCGTCACTCCTCCGTCGATGCGGCGCGGGCCTGCCCGCGGCGGACGGCGCCGAGGATCGCCTGGAGCACGATTCCCAGGAGCAACAGGTCGAGCAGCATCTGGAGGCACACCACGATGCGGGTGCCATCCGAGACGGGGCTGATGTCGCCGAAGCCGACGGTGGCGAACACCGTGATCGTGAAGTAGAGCGCGCCGGTCCGCGTCAGCACCTCCGAGAACGCGGCCGGCTGCGCCTCCGACGCCACGAAGTACCCGGCGGCGAACATGAGCAGGAAGGTCGGGATCACCACGGCCAGGGTCTCCACGGCGCGCAGGCCCGGGTGGCGGGCGTGCACGATGGCACGGAGCTGCCAGACGATCAGGGCGGCGATCAGGACCAGTCCGAGCACGAGCGTCACCAGGGTCATGCCCCCCGGTCTGGTCGAAAGCGGCAGCAGATAGTAGAGGGCCACGAGCAGCACGACGGTGGAGGCGGCCCGTACCCCCACGAGGATCCGCCGCCGTCGCGACGGAGCGCTGACCGGGATGTTGCTCGACGGTGAGCTCACGAGACTCCTACCCGGGGACGAGGACGACGCCGTGGCCCACGCCCGGGACCAGAGGACACGATCGTCCCCCCAGTCAGACGCGGCGGGCGCACGGAGCTTACGGCCCGCCGTCTCGCCGTGACGACGGGAAGTTCCCCGGCGCGCGGGTCCCGTGGCGCTGGCGTGCTCCGTCCCGATCGACAGCGCCCGACGCGGTCAGGTCTGCTCGGCGGGCCGCGCCGCCCCGGTGTCCTCCCCGCCCTCGTCGCCCCGGCCCTCGTCGCCCCCGCCCTCCTCGCCCTCGGCGGCCTTCACGGGGGTGCGGGCATCCAGCGCGACGGCCGTGACCATGGCGACGGCGGCCGCGAGCATCACGCCGGGGATCTGACTGGTCGCCTCCGAGCCGAGCAGGAGGACCACGAGGATGATCGCCCTGACCGGGAGCCGCAGCATCGAGGTCGTCGCGGAGATCCTGAGGAGCGGGGGTCGGAGCTGCCTCGGACTCGGTCATGGTGTGAACCCCCGCCTCTAGGACCGGGCGCGATGCCCGGTGGGGTGAGCGGCCGCGGGCTCGAGCTCGGCCGGCCGCCCGAGGACGATGTGGAGCAGCGCGGTGGCCGCCGCTGCGGGCCCGGCCGGGTGGGAGGCGGCCGGGGCAGCGGTGCGCGCGGAGCGCGGGGTCCGGATCCGCAGGGCGGCGGGGACGGACGCGAAGCGCAGGGGCGGCTCGAGCCGGAGCGCTTCACCGTCGACGGCGATCTCGACCGACGGCTGGCCGGAGTCGATGACGAACTCGCTCGCCGACCACTGCCGGAAGCCGGGGTAGCGGCTGAGGCGGCCACCGGCCTGCGCCACCAGCAGGGCGCGCAGGTCACGGGTCCGGTCGACGGTGAGGGTGACGACGCCCAGGACACCCTCGTCGAGTCGCGCCCTGGTCCCGAGGCCGCTGAGCCGTTCGAGGCGATAGACGTCGTTGGAGACCAGCACGAGATCGGCGGTGCTCTGCCGGCTCCCGTCCGGCAGGGTGAAGCGCAGGTCGAACCCGGCCGCCTCCGGTCCGAGCAGGTCGGGCAGCATCCCGGTGGCGGTGGCGAGCTTCGCGTCGCGGTAGGCGTCGGACTGGACGACGGTGGCGTAGACGCCGAGCGAGGCGTTGTTGACGAAGACCCGATCCCCGACCGTCGCCAGGTCGATGCGTCGCTCGAGCGCGTCCCCGAAGGCGTCCAGTGCGGCGGTGACGTCCTCGCGGTCCAGACCGAGATCGAGCGCGAAGTGGTTGCGGGTGCCGGCCGGGACACAGACGAGAGCCACGTCGTGGTGGCGCACGACGTCGGCGATCAGGGCCTGCGATCCGTCGCCGCCGGCCATCCCGACGACGTCGGCACCGTCGGCCACGGCCTTCTCGGCCAGGGCCCGCAGGTCGTCACCCGGGCGCAGCACGATCGGCGTGATCCCCCGACGGCGGGCCTCGTCCTCGAGGTGGAACCGCTCGACCTTGCCGCCTCCGGACCGCGGGTTCATCAGCAGCACGCCGTGCTTCGCCGGCCCGACCCGACGCCGCGTGGGTGGCCGCGAGACGGCGCGGTCCCCCACGGCGTAGCGGGCGGCGGCCATCGCGACGAGCACCAGGCCGACGACGAACGCGACCCGCAGCAGCGACCGGGGATCGAGCAGCGCCGCGAGCGCGATCACCGCGCCGGCTCCGATCGCGATCCCCAGCCACCTCCAGGCGCCCCGGTGGATCAGCGCCGACCATCCGGCGAGGACGGCGAGGACGACCAGCAGGACCCCGGCCGCGAGCGACAACGGCGCCTGGAGCAGGCCGGCCACCACCGCGAGGGCGGCCAGCCCCGCGAGCAGCGCCGTCGCGGCGGCCGCGCGCCGCCCGGGGGACGGCGGCGAGGCCGATCCGGGCGACTCCGCGGCGGAGGAGACCTCGTCGATGGTCATGTCCGGTGTCCTGCCGCTGGTGGGCTGGTGGTCAGCGGGTCGGGGTGGCGTCGGCGTCGCTGTCGGCGCTGGTGTCCGCGTCGGCGAAGACCTCTCGCAGCTGGGCCTCCTGGTCCTCGGAGAGGTTGGTGTGGAGCAGCTCCGGCTGGATCCCCTCGAAGGCCTCGGCCACCTTGTCCGGCACGGCGTCCGAGGTCAGCGCGAACAGCGCGGAGGTCCCGGGGGTGACCTTGGCCCGCACCTCGTCGATGAACTCGTCGTCGATCCCGACGTGGCGCATGCTCGCGGCTCCCACCGCGGCGCCGACAGCGACACCCAGCACGGGCACGAAGAAGATGAGCCCGAACAGCAGGCCCCAGAACCCTCCGCCGAGGGCGCCGCGGCCCTTCTTGGCCTGACGGGTCTTCGGTCGCTTGCGGTCGTCGGGCCACGACACCACAGCCGCGTCCTGGACGTTGATCAATCCCTCCTGCTGCAGCCGTTCGAGGATCTTGAGGGCGTCCTCGGCTCCCAGCGGGGTGGGGAACTTCCAGGCCGACAACGTAGCCATGTGTCACTCCTGTGATCGAGCGTGGGAAGCCTCGGCGACGCCGATCCCGCGAACCGGGCGGCTGTCGATCGGCCGAGCGCAACGACCTCGTCGAGGCCGTGTCAGCAGTGGGTCATCGCGCGCGCCGACGGCGCAGGGCGAGAGGTCCTACGCCGGTCCACCGAAGGTCCCGCTCGGTCGCAGCAGCGGGTTGCGCCACCGGACGCTCGAACGCGCGGCACACTGGAACGGGCTGTTCGCCCTGGGCGCCCCGGACGGCGTGGTCGTCAACGTCACCGAGGACGCGATCTGGATCCGCCTGGCCCGACGCCGCCAACCCGCGCCGCTCAGCACCCCTGACGAGATCCGCGCCGCCTTCGGCGACGAACCCCGCACCGTGCCGGCCCCGAGGAGCCGAGCGGAGGACCTGGTCGACGAGCAGACGCTCACGAGGGTCATCCCGGACGACGAGTTCGTCCCGCCCGGCGTCGACCGCATCCGTCGGCACGAGTTCCCGCCCGACCTCGTCGGGACGGCCGCCCCGCTCCCGACGACCGCACCGTCGACAGCCACCCGCCACGGCGAGCGCGCGCGGGGCTCCCGGCGCCGGGCCCAGACCGAGCGAAGGGCACCTTCGGTCGACTAGATCGACCGAAGGTGCCCCTCGCTCGAGACAGTGCCTAGCCGAGCCCCTCGCCCTCGAGCATCTCGGTGACCAGCGCGGCGATCGGCGAGCGCTCCGAGCGGGTCAGCGTGACGTGGGCGAACAGCGGGTGGCCCTTGAGCTTCTCGATCACCGCGGCGACCCCGTCGTGGCGGCCCACCCGCAGGTTGTCGCGCTGGGCGACGTCGTGGGTGAGCACCACGCGGGAGTTCGTCCCCAGCCGGGAGAGCACCGTGAGCAGCACATTGCGCTCCAGCGACTGCGCCTCGTCGACGATGACGAACGCGTCGTGCAGCGAGCGGCCCCGGATGTGGGTCAGCGGGAGCACCTCGAGCATCCCCCGCTCGATGACCTCCTCGACGACGTTGGTCGAGACCAGCGCGCCGAGCGTGTCGAACACCGCCTGCGCCCAGGGCGCCATCTTCTCGTTCTCGCCGCCGGGCAGGTAGCCCAGCTCCTGCCCGCCGACGGCGTACACCGGGCGGAACACCACGATCTTGCGGTGCTGCTGGCGCTCGAGGACCGCCTCGAGCCCGGCGCACAGCGCGACCGCCGACTTCCCGGTCCCCGCGCGCCCGCCGAGGGAGACGATCCCGATGTCGGGGTCGGTGAGCAGGTCGATCGCGATGCGCTGCTCGGCGGAGCGGCCGTGCAGCCCGAAGACGTCGCGGTCGCCGCGCACCAGGCGCACCTGCTTGTCAGGGGTCACGCGCCCGAGGGCCGACGAGCCGCCGCCGAGCAGGCGCAGCCCGGTGTGGCACGGCAGCTCCCGCGCGGCCTCGCCGTCGGTGACGCCCTCGGCGAACAGCTCGGAGATCTCGCCCGGGTCGGCCGCGACCTCGGCCATGCCGGTCCAGCCGGAGAGCACGACGTCCTGGGCGTGGTACTCGTCGGCGGGGAGCCCGACCGCAGCGGCCTTGACCCGCAGCGGCATGTCCTTGGTGACGAGGGTGACGTCCAGCCCGTCCCGGGCCAGGTTCGCCGCGCAGGCGAGGATGCGGGAGTCGTTCTCCGCGGTCCGGAACCCGGCCGGCAGCACCGTGGGGTCGGTGTGGTTGAGCTCGACGTGCAGCGTCCCGCCCTCCGGCGTGATCGCGATCGGCTCGTCCAGACGGCCGTGCGCGATGCGGAGGTCGTCGAGCAGCCGCAGGGCCTCCCGGGCGAACCAGCCCAGCTCCGGGTGGTGGCGCTTGCCCTCCAGCTCGGTGATGACGACGAGGGGGACGACGACGTCGTGCTCGGCGAACCGGGTCGGGGCCCACGGGTCGGACAGCAGGACCGAGGTGTCGAGTACGTAGGTGATCCCGGCCCGCGACGGGACGTTCGCGGGGGTGCGCTCGCCGTCCGCGGCTACCGCGGGGGAGGTGACGACGCTGCCGGACACCGACGGGGGACGCTCGACGTGCTCTGCGCTCACGGCTACTCCCTCGGCGGTCGCGGCACCCACGACCACGGTTCCTCGACGGACGAGTCGGTCGGGATCAGGTCGCGATGCGGAACCGGTGGCGCAGTCCCCCGCCGGGGGACCTGCCTCTCCGGCGCCGAGCGGGTGGACCGGGTGCCGGCCCTCCCGCCGAGCCCGCCCGGTCGACGACGCCGAGGGCCGCCGGGGACGGCGAGGCCGGCACGGGGTCCGGCCTTCGCATCCCGGCGGTGCCGCGGCACCGCGATCCGAACCGACCCGTCACGCTCTCCGGCCTCCCCGGACGGTCCGCATCCGCTACGGCGCCGTCGAGGCGGACGGTACAGCCGATGGCCGGTCGCTGTCGCGCGCCGAACGTGACGACTTGGTGACGTGGCTCATACGTTCCGTGACGCCGACCGGTCCCCGACGAGCCCCGGGGACCCTTCGGCGCGTCCGGAAAGCGTGTCGCTCTGCGTGTCGGAAGCCGCCGCCGACATCGACGCTGCGTGCCGGAGACGGTCGGGCGTCCACGGTTCGTCGAGCAGCCGCGCGAAGCGCGGCCCGACGGGTTCACCCTCCGGACGGGCGGCCAGCCACCGGCGCACGAGCGCCGTCCCCTCGACGTAGGTCGTGGTGTGGATCCGCCAGCGCGGGTGCCCCAGGAACCCGAGCATCCGCCCGGCCCGCTCGTCGTCGATCAGCAGCCAGCGCCGCAGGTGGGCCCGGGCCCGCTCCTCGCCGTCGGGCGCGCCGCCGTGCAGCAGCAGCGCGGCGTCCTGCCGCACCGCCCCCAACGGCAGCATGGCGTCCTCGACCGCCTCGCCGAGCGCGCCCTCACCCGCCGTCGTCGGGACGCCGGCGGCGGCCAGGTGCCCCGCGGCCCACGCGCCCCAGCCGGTCCCGACGAGGGCGGCCAGGCCGCACTCCGCCGCGCCCTCGGCCACGAGGCTCTGCGGGGTCCGCGCGAGGAAGAGGGTGCGCTCCGGGGCCGCCGGGCCGGCGTACTCGCGCTCGGTCCTCGCCATCTCGGTGTGGTGCCCGGGGTAGGCCTCGTGCGCGGCGAGCAGGGGCAGGTGGGCCCGCCGGTGCCCCGCCTCGCGGGAGACCTGCACGACCGACCGGCCGGGCCCGGCGCGGCGCGCGAAGCCCGCCCACGGCACCCCGGTGACGATCTCCAGCTCGACCCCCTCGTCCGCGGGCAGGCCGATGGCCGTACGCGTGCGCTCGCGCAGCGCCGTCGTCATCGCCGCCATCCCGGGTCGCAGGTGCTCGGCGGCGGCCCGGTCGCGCGCCCGGAACGCGGCCAGCGCGTCGGGCAGCCCGGCGACCGTGGTGTCGAGGACGTCGGCGAGCCGCCCGAGGGCCGCGCGGTAGACGTCGGGGTCGCCGGGGCCGACCTCGACACCGAGACAGTCCCGAATCTCCGTCCGGACGTCGACCTCGTCCCCGGCGGCCCCGGCGGCGACGACCTCGCAGGCAGCGAGCTGGGCGTCGAGGTACCCGGTGCGCGCGGGGTCGGGCAGCGGTTCGTGGGCGAGGCGGCGGCGCAGGGCGACGGCGTCGCGGCGCAGGGCGGCCGGGTCGGGCACCGGCTCGTCGTCGACCCGGTGCGCGATCCGGGGGTCGCCGACGTGGGCGTCGACGAGGCCCGGGACGACGCGTCCGAGGCGCAGTCCGAGGGTCACGTAGGCCCGCGCGAGCCCCTCGGGGCCGTTCTCGTCCACCGCGCCCGGACAGTACCCGCGTGGGGGCTGCTCGGGCCTCGGCGCGGACACGGCGTCGCTGGATACGACGCCCGGGTGTCGAGGTCGGTGACGGATCGCTGCTGAATGGTCCCGGTGGGTCCGGCACACGGGGCCCGCCGGCCCCGGCCCCACCCGAACCGGGCACTCAAGTAGCCCTACGAATTGGCCGCCACTCGATCAGGGAATGGACGCTGCCCTCGGCCCGGTGGCCTCGTTAGGTTTCACGTCATCGGCCACACCGTCCGTGAGGCCGGAACACACGAAAGCGGTCCCCCGGGCACCGGATCGGGAACCGAACTCGACTGAGGGGAATTTCTCCGAATGCTGCTGAAGAAGGCGGGAATGGTTGTCCTGGCGGCGGGTGCCGGGATGGTGGCGCTGACGCCGGCCGCGTTCGCCGGGAACATGCCGCACGAGTCCTCCGACAACGGCGGGAACCACTGGAGCGGCGACCAGGGCGACCAGGACCACGGTCACGGTCACGGTCACCGGGGCCACCACGGCTCGGACAACCACCGCTCCTCGTCGTCGTGCGACAACGACGTCACGCAGATGGGCGCTGCCAACGGCGGCGGCCTCCTCGACGTCCTGGGTGGCGCCCAGACGGCCGTGCCGGTCAACGCCTGCCACATCCTGGACGACAACAACATCCTCAACCACGTGGGCATCGACGTCCTGTAAGAGGCAGCACCACCGAGACGACCACGCGCACCGGCGCGTCCGTGCCCATCGGGGGATGGCACAGGTGCGCCGGTGCGCGCTGTCGTGCGTGGCCGGGAATTCCCGCCGGAATCAGCCGCCGTAGCGGCGGTGCCGGTCCGAGTAGTCGCGCAGCGCCCGCAGGAAGTCGATGCGACGGAACTGCGGCCAGAACGCCTCGGTGAAATAGAACTCCGAGTACACCGACTGCCACATGAGGAATCCCGAGAGCCGTTGCTCCCCCGAGGTGCGGATGACCAGGTCGGGGTCGGGCTGGCCCGAGGTGTAGAGGTGCTCGGCGATGTGGTCGACGTCGAGGACCTCCGCGAGCTCCTCGATCGAGGTCCCCGCCTCCGCGTGGCGCAGGAGCAGCTTGCGGACCGCATCCGCGATCTCCTCGCGCCCGCCGTAGCCGACCGCGGCGTTGACCTGCATCCCGGTGCGGCCCTCCGTGCCCGCCGCGGCGGCGGCCAGCCGTTCGGCCGTGGGCGAGGGGACGAGGTCGGGGTTGCCGACCACCCGTACCCGCCAGCGCCGGTCCGGGGCCGCGAGCCCCTCGACCGCGGTGGCGATGATCTCGAGCAGCTGCTCGAGCTCGTCGCTCGGGCGCCCCAGGTTGTCGGTGGAGAGCAGGAAGAGCGTCACCACCTCCACGCCCGCCTCGTCGGCCCAGTCGAGCAGGTCGACGATCTTGCGGGCGCCGACGCGGTGCCCGTCACTGGGGTCGGTGAGCCCCACCTCGCGTGCCCAGCGGCGGTTGCCGTCGAGGATGACCCCGACGTGCCGTGGCGGGTGGCTGGCCACGACCCGGCGCCGCAGCCGTCGCTCGTAGAGCGACTCGGCGACCTCGCGGATGTTGCCCCGAACGCTCACGGGCGGCCAGGTTACGCCGCCGAGGTCACGGATCGATCCGTCGTCCCCACCCGGGCGGGTGCAGGCGGGGGGCCGGGCCGGAGACCGCCGCGCGGGGTCGTCCGCCGGTCATCCTGCGGTAGCGCGGTGTTCTCCGACGGCCGGCCCGGCTCGCCTACCCTGGCCGTCGTGAGCCTCACCGACTCGCCGTCGCCGCTCGCGCCGCCGGCCAAGCCGCGCCTGCGCGGATGGCTGCACCTCTGGTCGTTCGCGGTCGGCATCGCCGCGGGGGCCACGCTCATCGCCCTCGCCGGGTCGACGGTCTCGGGGGCGGCGGCCGCGGCCTGCGCGGTGTACTCGGCGACGGTGCTCGGCCTGTTCGGCACCAGCGCGCTCTACCACCGCCGGTCGTGGACCTCGGCGCGATCGCGCACCACGATGAAGCGGCTCGACCACGCGATGATCTTCATCTTCATCGCGGGGACGTACACGCCGTTCGCCGTGCTCGCCCTGCCCGAACCGACCGGCCTCGTCGTGCTGCTCGTGGTGTGGATCGGCGCGATCGGCGGCGCGACGCTGAAGCTCCTGCGTCCGCACGCCCCGCGGTGGGTCGGGGTGCCGTTCTACCTGGCCCTGGGCTGGGTCGCGGTGTTCGTCATCCCCGACCTGCTCCACCGCGGGGGTGTGGCGGCGCTGGTCCTGCTGCTCGTGGGCGGGGCGTTCTACACCCTCGGCGCGCTCTGCTACGCCTTCCGACGGCCCGTCGGCTGGCCGACGACCTTCGGCTACCACGAGTTCTTCCACGCGGCCACGGTGGTGGCGGCCATCTGCCACCACGTGGCGATCTGGCTGGTCCTCTACGCCTGACCGGGGGCGTCGGTCGGGCCGTCGTCGCCGGGCCCGTCCTCGCCGTCGAGCCGCGGGCCCCGCGCGCGGAGCTCATCGACGGTGCTCATCGCCTCCCGCAGCTCGGCGAGCCACGGCTCGGTGTGCTCCCCGACCAGCGCCACCGCCCACGCCAGCGCCTCCGAGCGGGAGCGCGCCACGCCCGCGTCGACCAGCGTGTCGAGCACCCGCCGCTCGGGCTGGCGCAGCCGCGTCATCACCGGCACCGAGAGCGTCGTGAACAACTCCTCGACGCCGTCCTCGTCGCCCTCGCCGCCGATCCGGGCACCCCAGGCGACCTTGCGCCCGTAGCGGTGCTCGGCCTGCCGGGCGATCTCCATCCGGTCCTCGCGGGTCTCCTCCCGGAACCGGCTGATCCGGCCGGCCGCGCTCGCGGCGCGCGCCGCCTGGTCGGCGTCGGCGGGCGTCTCCGGCGCCGGCAGCTCGCCGACCACCAGGATCTCCTCGCGGTCCACCGTCACCTCGGGCGCCCCCGTGAACCAGCCGTCGGGCAACCGCCCGGCCAGCCAGGCCGTGAGGTCGTCGGTCGGGGGCAGCTCGCTCGCGGGGCGCCCGCCCCGGCCGACCCGTCCGCCGCCGCCGGGGCGTCCCCGGTGTCCTCGTCCCACCATCATGGTCACTCCTCGCGTCTCGCGCCTGCAGCAATTACAGCATTACACCGGTGCAGGAGTCGACGGCGTTCGCCGAGGGAGGACGGGCAGGAGGGAGGCCCGGCCCCTCCGAGCGAACGGCACTCTCGCTGCTTCTACGCGCGCGACCGGCCCGCTCGCTCCGACCCGGGGAGCGCTCAGACGGCGCGCAGGGCGTCCGCGAGCTCGGCGGGCGAGGTCCGGGGGCGGTCGCAGACGTACCCGCGGCACAGGTAGGCCGCGGCGGCGCCGTCGACCAGGGGACGGTCGGCCAGCAACGGCACCCCGGGGGCCTCCGGTTGCCCCGCCACCACGACCGTCCCGCCGGGAGCGGCCCGCCGCGCCGCGCTGAGCAGCGGCTCGCGCGCCGTCTCGTCGTTCCCGACGACGGCGACCTGCAGCGGCCCGCGCAGCGCGGCCTCGGCCGCCGTGGCCCAGCCCCCGGCGAAGCGGGCGTGCCGGGCGAGCAGCGTCCCCGCCGTGGTCAGCGCCGCCTCGGCGACCCCGCGGTAGCCCCCGGCCCGCTCCGGCCCGGCGAGCACCGACGCCGCGATCAGCGCCGAGGTCAGGATCGACGAGCCGCACGGCGTCGCGCCGTCGGTGATCTCCCGGGGGCGGCTGACCAACGCCTCGGCGTCGTCGGCGGTGTCCCAGAACAGCCCGGTGGGGGCGCCGGCGTCGTCGTGCTCGGCGAACCGGGCGAGGACCACGTCGAGCAGGGCGCAGGCCTCGTCGAGCCAGCGGGGCTCCGCGGTCGCCTGGTGCAGGGCGAGCAGGCCCTCGGCGAGCGCTGCGTGGTCCTCGAGGACGCCGGGCGCCTCGCCGACGACCCCGTCGCGCGAGGTGCGGCGCAACCGTCCGTCCACCACGTGGGTGCGCAGCAGCAGGGTCGCGGCCCGGCGCGCCGCGGCCAGCCAGTCCGGCCGGCCGAGCGCCGCGGCGCCCTCGACGAGCGCGGTGATCGCGAGGCCGTTCCACGCGGCCACGACCTTGTCGTCGCGGGCCGGCTGCGGCCGCGCGGCCCGGGCGGTGAGCAGCGCCTTGCGCGCGGCCTGCCAGCGCCCGGCGTCGTCGGGATCGACCGGCATCTGCAGCGTCGAGCGGCCGTGCTCGAACGTGCCCGCCTCGGTGACCACCAGCAGCTCGGCCGCCCAGGCGCCCTCGGACTCCCCGAGCACCTCGGCGAGCTCGGTGGGCGACCACACGTAGGTCGAGCCCTCCTCGCCCGCGGCGTCGGCGTCGAGGGCCGAGGCGAAGCCGCCCTCGGGGGTGCGCAGGTCGCGCACCAGGAAGCCGGCGGTCAGCTCGGCGGCGTGGCGCGCGAGCCCGGACCCGTCGGGCCGCTCCGCCGCCAGCCGGGCCTCGTGGACGTAGCTGCGGAGCAGCAGGGCGTTGTCGTAGAGCATCTTCTCGAAGTGCGGCACCACCCAGCCGGCGTCCACCGAGTAGCGCGCGAACCCGCCCGCGAGCTGGTCGAACAGGCCGCCGCGGGCCATCCGCTCGTGGGTCGCGGTCGCCATCCGCCAGGCCGGCTCGCTGCCGGTGCGTTCGTGGTGGCGCAGCAGGAACTCCAGCACCGCGGACGGCGGGAACTTCGGCGCTCCGCCGAACCCGGCCGCCACCCGGTCGAACTCGCCCTCCAGCACGTCGACCGCTCCGGCCAGCGTCGCCTCGTCGACCGCCGCCGCGGGCAGCAAGCGCGCGACCCCGGCCAGCCGGTCGGCGATCCGGCCCGCCGCCTCCCGGACGTTGTCGCCGTCGGTCTCCCACGCCTTCGCGACCGCCGTGAGCAGTTGCGGGAACGACGGCATCCCCGCCTGCGGCGCCGCCGGGTAGTAGGTCCCGCAGTGGAAGGGGCGGCCCTCCGGGGTGAGGAAGCACGTCATCGGCCAGCCGCCCTGGCCGGTCATCGCCTGGGTGGCCTCCATGTACACCGCGTCGATGTCCGGGCGCTCCTCCCGGTCGACCTTGATCGCCACGAAGTGCGCGTTGACGAAGGCCGCGATCTGCGGGTCGGAGAACGACTCGTGGGCCATGACGTGGCACCAGTGGCAGGCCGAGTAGCCGACCGAGAGCAGCACGGGGACGTCGCGCTCCCGGGCCTCGTCGAAGGCCGCGGTCTCCCAGGGGCGCCAGTCGATCGGGTTGTCCGCGTGCTGTCGCAGGTAGGGACTGGTCGAGCCCGCGAGCCGGTTGGCCATGCGGCGATGGTCGCACGGGGTCACCGGCGGGTCGCCCGGAGCGCGGCCCGGACGACGCCGGGGGTCAGCGCTCCGGCGTCGGGCGGCCCCGCGACGCGCCGTTCTCGCCGGCGGCACCCGTCGTCGTGGACCCCTCGGGAGGCGGCTCGGGGGCGTCGGGCCCGTCGGGGCCGTCCGGCGGCGCGGGTTCCTCCGGCGGGTCGAAGGAGGCCGGGACGTTGCGGAGCCGCTTGTTCATCGAGCGGATGAGGAACGCCGTCGCGATGCCCAGCAGCAGGATGACGACGAGCGCGATCGGGGACGACGAGCCGAACTCGTCGCCGCGGTTCGCCCCCGGCGCGGGCGGCTGGGTCTGCGTGACGACGACGGCGAGCGTGCCCGCCGGCGCGGCGAGGAGTGCAGGGATCACGACGTCAGCACCCGCTCCCTCACCCCGGCGAACAGGTCGCCGTCCTCGACGGACTCGGTCTGCGCCGGGTCGCCCACCAGGGAGCGTGCCAGCTCGTAGTCCTCGGTGGGCCAGATCTGCTGCTGCATCTCCATCGGCATCGAGAACCACCGGCCGTTCGGGTCGATCTGGGTGGCGTGGGCGATCAGCGCCTGGTCGCGTACCGGGAAGTACTCCGCGCACCGCACCCGGGTGGTCACGCGGGTGCCGGGGTCGGGCCGTTCGGCGGCGTCCCACCGCTCGAGCCACTCCGCCCACGGCGACTCCATGCCCGCCGCGAGGAGCGCCTCGTGGAACGCGACGGTGCGGGCCTTGGAGAAGCCGTGCGAGTAGTAGAGCTTGAGCGGCTGCCAGGGCTCGCCCGCCTCGGGGAAGCGGTCCGGGTCCCCGCACGCCTCCCACGCGGCCATCGACACCTCGTGGCAGCGGATGTGGTCCGGGTGAGGGTAGCCGCCGTTCTCGTCGTAGGTGACGACGACGTGGGGGCGGAACTCGCGCATCACCCGCACCAGCGCCTCGGTGGGCACCTCGAGCGGCTGGAGCGCGAAGCAGCCCTCGGGCAGCGGCGGCGCGGGGTCGCCCTCCGGCAGCCCGGAGTCGACGAACCCGAGCCAGCGGTGCGCCACGCCCAGGATCTCGGCGGCGCGCGCCATCTCGGCCCGGCGCACGCCCATCATGTCGGCGAGCACCTCGGGCCGGTCCATGGCCGGGTTGAGGATGCTGCCCGCCTCACCGCCGGTGCAGGTGACGACCATGACGTCGACGCCCTCGGCGACGTACCGCGCACAGGTCGCGGCACACTTGCTCGACTCGTCGTCGGGGTGCGCGTGGACCGTCATCAGCCGGAGCGGGCCCTCTGCAGGGGGCGTCGTTTCGTGGGTGGACATGGGGTGGGTTGCAGTCCTTCCTGGCCGATCGGGCGTCTGCGATCGTCGCAGAACCCA
>NZ_DASXJD010000042.1:0-59265 GCF_036497585.1 Actinomycetospora sp.
TCGTTCACAGGGGCGCGAGCGCCCTCGCGACGCCGACCGCCGCGGACAGCCCCCGCACCGGCGTGAAGCGCTCGGAGGCCTCGCCCAGCGCGCTCCACTCGTCGGGGCTCAGCACGATCTCAGCGGCCGCGCAGTTGCTCTCCAGCTGCGCCACGCTCGACGCGCCCGGGATCGCGATGACCTCGGGGCGGTGGATCGTCCAAGCGAGCGCGACCTGCGAGGGCGTCGCGTCGTGGGCGTCCGCGACCTCGCGCAGCGTCGAGATCAGCGGCTGCGCGCGGCGCAGCGACTCGGGCAGGAAGAGCGGGTTGAGCTGGCGCACCCGGTTCGACGGCCGGTGCTCGGCGTCGAACTTGCCCGAGAGCAGCCCCTGCGCGAGCGGGCTGTACGCGATGACCGCCCGGCCGGCCTCGGCCGCGTACGGGAGCAGTTCGCGCTCGGGGTCGCGGGCGACCAGGCTGTACTGCACCTGGTTGGAGATCACCCGCGAGCCGAGCGCGGCCTCGGCGTCCTGCCAGCGGTCCAGCGAGTAGTTCGACACGCCGACCTCGTCGACGACGCCCGCGGCCTGCAGCGTCCGCATGCCCGGCATCGTGCGGCGGTCGCCGACGACGGGGTTGGGCTGGTGGACCTGGTAGAGGTCCAGCGGGCGGCGCAGCCGCGCCGAGCTGGCGACCCCGCGCTGCTCGACGATCGGACCGACCGGCAGCACCGGCAGCAGCTTCGAGGCCACGACGGTCGTCGAGGGGTCCGCGTCGGCCGCGTCGAGCGCGTCGCCGAGAATGCGCTCGCTGCGCCCGAAGCCGTAGACCTCGGCGGTGTCGAACACCGTGATGCCCAGCTCGAGCGCCCGCCGGACGATCTGCGCGGCCTCGGAGTCCGGGCCCGAGGCGTAGTCGCCGCCGTAGCCCCACTCGGCCGACCCGAACTGCCAGGTCCCCAGTCCGATCGCCGACCACCGCTTCGCCGTCGGCAGCTCCAGATAGCGCATACGTCCTTGCTACCCGATCTCGACGCGGGCCGTCGGGGTCGCGGCCCGCACGGCGGCGGCCACGTCGGCGACGGGGAGGTCCTCGAGGCAGGCCGGGCCGGTGGCCGAGAGCGGGCAGCCGGCGTCCCACCAGCAGACCTGCTCGGTGATCGCCGTCGGGCGCCGGTGCGGGCAGGCCGGGTAGCCCTGCAGGTTGCGGCCGTCCTCGAGGCCGTAGCGGACGGCGAGCGTGGGCCCGAAGAGCGCGGCGGTGGGCGCGCCGACGGCCGCCGCGACGCGGACCGGCCCGGTGTCGCCCCCGACGACGACCCCGCCGCGCTCGCCGAGCGCCGCGAAGCGGGCGGCCAGCCCCCGCAGGTCGGTCGGCGGGAGGGTCATCACCCCGTCGATCGGCTCGTCCCCCACCACGGCCACCCCGCGGCCCTCCGCCGCGAGCGCCCGCGCCAGCGCCGACCACCGCGACACGGGCCACCGTTTGACCGCCATGCCCGCCCCGGGGACGAGGAGGACGGTGCCCCCGGGCAGCGACGCGGTGGCCGCCCGGCCGGCCGCGCGCTCGTCGTCGCCGAGGACCACCCGCGGCGGACGGACCGGCAGCGAAATCACGCCCTCGGTCGCGAGGATCCGCTGGTAGCGCTCGCCGACGAGCTCGTCGGGCGGCGGGGAGCGCCACAGGTTGGACACCGCGCGGGTGCCGCGCGCGGCCGCATCGTCGTCGACGACGTCACCGATCCCGTCGAAGCGCGTGGTGGTGACGACGAGGTCGGGCGCGAGCTCGGCGAGCGCGGCCTCGACGGCGGCCCGCTCGGCGTGCGGCTGTGCGAGCCGCACCGCGGATACCGCGGGGTCCCGCTCGAGCAGCACCGCGCCGGGGGCGTGGGTGAGGACGACGAGCTCGCCGTCGGGGTCGGCGTCGCGCAGGGCGTGCAGCGAGGGCAGCACCATGACGAGGTCCCCGAGTCCCCCGAGCAGGTCGACGACGAGCGTCCTCACCGGCACACCTCGGCGTAGACGTCGCGGTGGCGGCCCGCGAGCGTCGTCCAGTCCCGCCCGGCGAGCAGCTCGCGGCCCCCGGCGCCGACCCGCGCGGCGAGTCCCGGGTCCTCGAGGAGCCGACGCAGCGCGGTGGCGAGGATCCCGGCATCGCGGACCGCGGGGGCGACGACGACTGTCTTCCCGTCGACGAGCTCGCCGTCGGGCTCCTGGTCGGGCCGGCGGGTGACGATCGTGGGCAGGCCGTGGTCGAGGGTGGCGAGCAGCGCCCCGGACTTGGTGGTCGCCCCGGCGGTGAACGGGAGGGCCGCGAGGTCGGCGGCCGCGAGCGCCGCGGAGACCTCGGCGGCCGGGAGGTGGCCGGTGATCACCACGCGGTCGGTCACCCCGGCGGCCGCGACGTGGGCGGTGAGCTCCTCGCGGAACGCGGCGGCCTCGTCGGCGGGCAGCGCGAGCGAGGTGAAGCCGCCCACCGCCAGCAGGCGCAGCCCCGGTCTCTCCTCGGCGAGCTCCGCCAGCGCGTCGACCAGGTAGCGCACTCCCTTGACCGGGTGCACGAACCCGAAGAAGGCGACCACCTCGGCGTCGTCGGGCAGCGACCAGCGGGCCCGGGCCGCCGCCCGGCCCGCGCCGTCGGGGTCCGGGACGACCGTGACGTTGGGCGGGATCGGGAGGCGGTGCAGGCGTGCGGCGGGGAAGCGGTCGCGCAGCGCGCCCTCGTGCTCGGCGTTGGTGGTGATCACGGCGGCGCTGCGCGGGACGAGGCGCCCGGTCTCCCGGTCGAGCAGGCGGCGGCGTTCGCACGGCGACCACAGCGCCGCCGGGACCCGCGGCGCCCACGACCACCAGCCGTACTCGTGCACCGTCGTCACCAGCGGCCGGGTGCCGATCAGGTCACCGAGGAGCAGCCCCGGCCAGCCGGAGAACCCGAACGCCGACGGCGCGAACTGCAGGTGGACGACGTCGACGCCCGCCCCCCGCACCGTCCGCGCCGCCCGGAGCGCCCCGGCCGCCCCCGGGTCGAGGGGTACGTCGACGACCTCGGTGCCCGCCCCGCGCAGCGCCTCGACCAGCCGGCGGGTGTAGTCCGCGACGCCGTCGTGGGCGGGGTCGGCGCGTCCGTGCAGCATCGCGACACGGGGTCCGGGAGCGGGCACGAGACCGGCGCTACCCCGGAGGGGCATCTCCCCACACCTCGACGCCCGGGAGGACGCCCGGGTCACTCGTTCCGCTGAACGGGGGACGAGTTTCGTGACGATGTCAGGGACCGGGCAGTTTGTCCTCGTGTCGCCCGGCCGCGGAGCCCGGTGACCCCACGAGCCAGCAGCAGATCGATCTCGCCGCCCCGGTCACGGGCGGCGGTCCGGGTCCGAGGGCCCGGTCACCGGTGCTCCCAGGTCACCGGTGACCGGGCCCTCGGCGTGTCGGTCGACCCACCCGCCCCGGTGTGACCGGGCCCCGGCGGGTACCTGCTCGCCGTGACCGCCCTCGCCGCCACCGACCTGCCCGGCCTCCCCGTCCACCCCGCGGCCCACCGGCCCGGCCTCGGGGACCCGGACTGGGCGGCGATGACCCGCATCCTCGTCGTGCGCCCGGACAACGTCGGGGACGTGCTCATGACGGTGCCCGCGCTGCGGGCCCTGCGCGCG
Organism: Actinomycetospora sp.; assembly: GCF_036497585.1. GTDB lineage: Bacteria > Actinomycetota > Actinomycetes > Mycobacteriales > Pseudonocardiaceae > Actinomycetospora. Next base: position 3,634 of record NZ_DASXJD010000042.1, read on the forward strand.
GCGGCGCCCGGGGCCCGGATCGAGCTGCTCGCGTCGCCGGCGGGCGCGGCGACCGCGCCCCTGATCGGCGAGATCGACGACGTCGTCGTGGCGTCGGTGTCCTGGCAGCGGCTGCCCGGGGGCGCGGCGCCCGGACAGGATCGCGGCGACCCCGACGGCGAGCTGGTCGCCGAGCTCGCCGCCCGCGGCTACGACGCCGCCGTCGTGCTCACCTCGTTCTCCCAGTCGCCGTGGCCGGCGGCCGCGATCTGCCGCCGCGCGGGCATTCCGGTGCGCGTCGGGACGAGCAAGGAGTTCGGGGGCGACGCCCTGACCCACTGGGTGCCGGCGCCGCCCGACGGCGGGCACCAGGTGGTCCGGGCCCTCGAGGTGCTCGGCGCCGTCGGGGTCCCCGCCCGCGGCACCGACCTCGCGGTGCGCGTCCCGGACGGGGCCGACCCGCAGGCGCCGGCCGGGCGCTACGTCGTCGTCGCGCCCGGGGCGAGCTGCCCCTCGCGGCGCTGGCCGCCCGAGCGGTTCGCGGCGGTCGGCCGGGGGCTCGCGGAGCTCGGGTGGACGGTGGTCGTCACCGGGACGGCGAAGGAGGCCGAGCTGGTCGAGCGGGCCGCGGCCGACGTGCCGGGCGCGCACCGCCTCGTCGGGGCCCTCGACCTCGCCGGGCTGGCCGCGCTGGTGGCCGGCGCGGACGCCGTCGTCGTCAACAACTCCGGCGGGGCGCACCTCGCCGACGCCGTCGGGACGCCGGTGGTGGAGCTCTTCGCCGGGACCGAGGAGGTCGGGCAGTACGCCCCGCGCACCGCGCCGGCCACGGTGCTGACCCGCCCGACGTCGTGCACCCCGTGCCGGCAGCTGACATGCCCGTTCGGGCAGGAGTGCCTGGACGTCCCGCCGGCGGAGGTCGTGGACGCCGTCGCGAGGTGCGCTCCGCGCACGTGAGCACTTTCTGGGGTCATAGCCCCGGAAAGTGCTCACGGGGCCGCAGGCCACCCAGGTGTTCCGCCATGATCATCTGGGCACCCCCGGCCGTGCCCGAGACCACCGCCGACGGTCGCTGGATCGTCGTCGACGGCCGCCGGTGGCGCGCGACCGATCCGGCGATCCCGGAGAGCGACGCGTCCCGGCTGCGGCGCTGGCTGATGGCCGCCCGACGCGACGTCGGGACGGCCACCCGGGCCGGCGACCGGGACGCCGAGCGGCGGGCCCGCGCACGCGTCCACGCGGCGAAGACCGCACTGGGCGAGCGCGGGCCGCGGTGGTGGGAGCAGTCCGACGACGAGCGCCGCGGGCGCTGGTCGCACGGGCTGGAGCAGGCCGGCGCCGAGGGCTACTGAGCCCTCGGTCCGTGGACGTCCCCGAACAGCAGGAGAACACCGTGACCACCCCGAACACCGAGCGCAACCCCAACGACCCGAACCCCGCGCGCTCCAGCGCGACGCTGTCGGCCTTCACCGGCCAGGTGCAGCGCCGGCTCGGCCTGGAGACCGAGAGCGAGGCCGAGCTCCTCACCCGGGCGACGCTCAACGAGCTCGGCAAGGCCGTCAGCTCCGGCATCGCGCAGGACCTCACGGTCAGCCTGCCGCCCGAGCTCTCCGCCGAGCTGCGGACCCAGCACCAGTCCGACGACCAGGCCCGGTCGGTCGACAAGGCGGCCTTCGTCGACGCCGTGAGCGGCGCGGTGCACTCCGTGGACGCCGACGAGGTCGAGCGCCAGGTCGAGCAGGTGCTCCGCCTGCTGCGGGAGTGGCTGCCCGAGGACCAGGTCGACCGCACGCTCGAGCAGCTGCCCGGCGGGCTCGCCGAACTGATGCGCTGACCGACCGCGCCGTCCTCGGCCGCGGGGCACCGTCGGCCACCCCCGGTGGTCGACGATGCCCTGCGGCCCTCGCGGTCAGCGCCGCGGGTTCGTGGGGTCCGGCTGCTGGATCGGGCCCGGGTCGCGTGGCGGCGGGGTCGGGTCCTGCGTCTTCGTCGGCCGGGTGGGCTTCGTCGGCTCCGACGCCTGGGCGGGCTGCGACGGCTCGGCCGGCGTCGGCTCGTTGACCGGCGGCGGGTCCTGCTTCGGCGGCGCCGCCGGGGGGACGACGACGGGCGGGGCGGCGGGCGGCGGCATCACGACGGGCGGCACCACGGCGGCATCGCGGGTGCGTGGCGCCCGGACGAGCGGGGCCGGGTCGGTGGTCTCGTCCGTGCTCGCCGTGGTGGTCGGCACGGCGTCGCCCGTGGCCTCGTCGGTGCTCGGGGCGGGCCCCAGCGCCGGCAGGACCGGCTCGGCCGGCACGGCGGCGGCCCCCGTCGGGACGGTGGCCACGCCGGCCATCGCCGCGAGGCTCGTGACCGGCGCGACGCCGGTGGCCACCACCAGTCCCAGCGCCGCCGTCGCGGCGACCACGAACCCGAGCAGCGAGTGCGCGGCCCCGGGCAGACCCGGCCGGCGCCCTCCGGAGCGGACCTCGGGGTCGATCAGCGAGGTCTCCGGCTCGGACACCTGCGGCTCCGGAGGGGGCGGCTGGGACATCACATGGGACGTAACGACGTCACCCATCAGGGGTGACGCATCCGTGCGATCAACCACGTCGGGTGACCATCGCCGACCCCGATGTCGCTCGGAGTGATCTCACCGGCGCGGCGGGGCGGCCTCCAGGTGGACGACCTTCGTCGTGGTCATCTCGTCGAGCAGTTCGGGGCCGTACCCGTAGCCGGCGCCGGAGAGGCCGCGGGGCTGCGCCGCACCGCCGGGCGCGCCGCCGAACACCGCGTTCACCTTCACCGTCCCGACCGGCAGGGTCTTCCACGCCTCCTGGGCGTGCGCCATGTCCGGGGTGAGGACGGTGGCCGCGAGCCCGTGGGGGTCGTCGACCGCCTCGGTGAGGGCCTGCTCGAAGGAGTCGACGACGCGGACCGGCGCCACCGGCCCGAACGTCTCCTCCCGCAGGATGCGCATGTCCGGGGTGCACCCGGACAGCACCGTGGCGGGGTAGAACGCCCCGGTCCCGGTGGGCAGCTCCCCGCCCGCGTGCGCGGTGGCACCGGCGGCGAGCGCCTCCGCGACGTGGGAGTGCACGTGCTCGCGCTGGCGACGGTCCACCAGCGGGCCGAGCGCCTTCTCCCCCGGCGTCGAGGGCCGGTACACCCAGCGGCCGGCCTCGTGGGCGAGCGCGGCGAGGAACTCGTCGGCGACGCCGCGGTGGCAGTAGATCCGCTCCACGGACACGCAGACCTGGCCGCCGTTCGCGTACGACCCCAGCGCCGCCTGCTCGGCCGCCCACCGCGGGTCCACGCCGTCGTCGACGATCAGCGGGTCGTTGCCGCCGTTCTCCAGCAGCACCTTCGCGCCCGTGCCGACCGCGGCCTCGGCGATCGCGCGGCCCGCGGCGACCGAGCCGACGTGGGCGATGAGGTCGACGGCCTCGTGGGCGCAGAGCAGCGCGCCGGTGGGCCCGGCGCCGTCGACGACGGTGAGCACGCCGTCGGGCAGGAAGGACGCGAGCAGGTCGGCGACGCGGCGCCCCAGGTGCGGGCAGCGCTCGCTGGGCTTGTGGACGACGGTGTTGCCGGTCACCAGCGCCGCCCCGATCAGCCCGGCGGCGACGGCGACCGGGTCGTTCCAGGGCGTGATCGCCGCGACCACGCCGCGCGGCTCGGGGACCATGAGGTCGGTGGCCGACCAGGAGCCCTGCAACGACCTCCCGCGGTGCACCGGGCCCAGCTCGGCGTACTGCTCGAGAGTCCCGGCGGCGGCCAGCACGCCGCCCAGCCCGTCGTCGTAGGGCCGGCCGGTCTCGGTCTCGTTGAGGCGGGCGAGATCCTCGGCCTCGGCGCGCAGCGCGGAGGCGGCCTCGCGGACCCGTCCGGCGCGCTCGGCGGCGTCGGTCCGCGCCCAGGCCGGCGCCGCTCCGGCGGCCCGGCCGACGGCGTCGTCGACCTCCTCCGGCCCGGCGGGGGCCACCCGCCCGACGACCTCGTCGGTCGCCGGGTCGTGGATCTCGATGTCGGCGGCCGCTGTGGTCACCCTGCTCCTCCTCGTTGACGGCATCCCTGCTCAGGAGGAGGTGCCCTCCACCACGGGCGGTCACGCGTGCCGTGCGTCGCGACGCGGGTAGCCGATGACCATGAGCGGAGCGCTGAGCGGGAACGTCGCGGTGGTCACGGGTGCCTCGAGCGGCATCGGGGAGGCGACGGCGCGGGCCCTCGCCGACGCGGGAGCCACGGTGGCCCTGCTGGCGCGGCGGCGCGACCGCCTGGAGTCGTTGGCCGGCGAACGCGGCGGGGACACCAGCGTCCACGAGGTCGACGTCAGCGACCCCGACGCGGTCCGGAGGGCCGTCGAGGACGTCGTCGCGCGCCACGGCCGGCTCGACGTGCTGGTCAACAACGCCGGCTACGGGTCGATGACGCCCGCCGCGGAGTCCGACCTGGCCGAGTGGCGGACGATGGTCGACGTCAACGTCAACGGCGTCCTGGCCACCACGCACGCCGCGCTGGCCCACCTCACCGAGGCCGCCAGGGGCGAGCGCGGCATCGCCGACGTCGTCACGGTCTCCTCGGTGGCCGGCCGCAAGGTCGCGGGGCCCGCGGTCAACGTCTACGCGGCCACCAAGCATGCCGTCGGGGCGTTCTCCGAGGCGCTGCGCCAGGAGCTGGGGTCGGCCCACGTGCGCGTCGGACTGGTCGAGCCCGGCCTGGTGCGCAGCGAGCTCACCGAGGGCCAGGGCGCCGCGCAGCGGGCCGAGTCCGAGATGGAGCTGGGGCTCATGGAGGCCGAGGACATCGCCGACGCGATCGTCTACATGGTCACCCGGCCCCGGCGCACCGCCGTCAACGAGATGCTCGTGCGGCCGACCGAGCAGACCCGCTGAGCGGGCTCCAGGTCAGCGTGAGCCTCCGGTCAGCGTGAGCAGGACGGCGAAGGAGCACAGGTTGAACGAGGCGTGCGTGACGAAGCACGGCCAGATCGACCGGGTGCGCTCGTAGAGCACCGCGTTGAGCACGGCGAGCACCAGGACGGCCAGGAACACCACGTTGAACCCGTGCGCGATCGCGAACACGAGGCTCGACACGATCGTCGCGACCACCGGCCCGTACCGGCGCATCGACCCGTAGCCGACGCCGCGGAACAGCAGCTCCTCGCCCAGCGGGACGACCAGTCCGCCGAGCAGCACCACCCAGAACGCCGCGGCGACCCCGGAGAACTGTGTGAGGTCCTGCTGCGGGTCGCTGTGGTCCCCGGTGAGCGAGACGTAGACGACGATCAGGATCCGGGAGAGCAGCCACACCCCGATGCCCAGCCCGACCGCGACGGCGAGCGCACGCGGCGGGACCCGTCGGAACCCGACGGCGACCGGACGCCGGACCCGGAGCGCGACGGCCGCGCCCACCGCGGCGAACGCCGACACCGCCGAGACCCCGAGCAGGATCGGCGACGCGGGCAGGCGCCCGAACGCCGTGATGACAGCGATCCCGAGGCCGACCTGGACCAGGACGTAGACGACCGCGCCGGTGACGAACTCGGCCCACCCGAGCCGGCGTCCGTCCCGGCCGACCCCGATCGGGGGCCGCTCCGGCAGTTCGGCGCCGCCGAGCCCGGCCGGGCCGTGGGGTCCGTCGGGTGCGTGAGGTCCCGTCGGGCCGTCGGGCGTGGTGCCGGCCACGGCCGGCTCCCCGTCCGCGGGGGCGGGTTCCCCGCCGTCCCCGGGACCGGTCACGAATCTCCCCGGGCCTTGCGGGTCGCGCGGTCGTTGGCCTTCTCGATGGCCTCGACGAGCTCGTCCTTGTCCATCTTCGAGCGCCCCTCGACGCCGAGCTGCTGGGCCCGCTCGTAGAGGTGCTCCTTGCTGGCGTTGGCGTCGACCCCGCCGGCCGGCTGACCGCCCGGGTCGCGGCCGCCGCTCTCGGCGCGGGAGTCGGAGGGGCCCTTCTCCTCCTTGGGCTCCCAGTGGTCGCCCACCTTCTCGTAGCTGTGCTTCAGCGCCGAATACGCGGTGCGGCTGGCCCGCTCACCCTTGCCGTAGGTGTCCTCGGCCGACTCCTTCGCCTTGGCGTAGGTGTCGCGGGCGCCCTTCTCGGAGCGCTGCAGCGTCGACGGCAGGTCGTCGAAGTCCTCAGGCATGAGCGGTGGTTACCCGCTATCCCCGGGAGCCCACCGACAGGTGCGCCACGCTCTCGACCACCTGGTTGGGCCGGTAGGGATAGCGGTCGAGCTCGGCCACGTCGGTCACGCCGGAGAGCACCAGGATCGTGTGCAGGCCCGCCTCCATCCCGGCGACCATGTCGGTGTCCATCCGGTCGCCGATCATCGCGGTGGTCTCGGAGTGCGCCCCGATGGTGTTGAGGCCCGCGCGGATCATCAGCGGGTTCGGCTTCCCGACGAAGTAGGGCTGCTTGCGCGTGGCGTGCGTGATGAGCGCGGCCACCGACCCGGTCGCGGGCACCGGGCCCTCCGGCGACGGTCCGGTGGCGTCGGGGTTGGTGCAGATGTAGCGCGCGCCGTGCTCGATGAGCCGGATCGCACGGGTGATGCCCTCGAACGAGTAGGTGCGGGTCTCGCCGATGACGACGTAGTCGGGGTCCCGCTCGGTGAGCACGTAGCCCACCTCGTGCAGTGCCGTGGTGAGACCTGCCTCGCCGACGACGAACGCGGTGCCGCCGGGACGCTGGTCGGTGAGGAACTGCGCGGTGGCCAGCGCCGAGGTCCACAGGTTCTCGACGGGGATGTCGATCCCGCTGGCGCGCAGTCGGGCCCGCAGGTCACGCGGGGTGTAGATGGAGTTGTTGGTGAGCACGAGGAACTGCTTGCCGGCCTCGCCGAGCCGGCGGATGAACTCGTCCGCCCCGGGCAGCGCGTTCTCCTCGTGGACGAGCACGCCGTCCATGTCGATGAGGTAGTGCTCGAGCTCGGGAGCCTCCTCCGGGGCAGTCATGCCGCGGCCAGGTGGGTGTCGAAGAACCGCAGGATGCGGCCCCAGGCGTCCTCCGCGGCGTCGTGGTCGTGCCCGGCGCCGAGTCGGCGGACCACGGCCTGGGCCGGGAAGCGCTCGAAGAACGAGTGGCCCGCCGTCGGGTAGGTCTTGACGTCCTTCTCGACGCCGAGCGCGTCCAGGGCCGCCTCGAGCCGCTCGGGGTGTCCTTTCAGCGAGACGTCCCGGGCGCCGAAGCTCGCCACCACCGGGCAGATGCCCTCGAGCTCGCGCTCGGCCTCGGTGGGGACGTGGCCGTAGTTCGGGGCGGCCGCGGCGAAGTCGTGGCGCGCGGCGGCGATGAGCGCGAACCCACCGCCCTGGCAGAACCCGATGACCCCGATCCGGCCGGTGCAGTCCTCGCGGCCGGCGAGCCAGCCGCGGGCGGCGTCGATGTCGTCGAACACCGGCCCGGTTCCGCTGGTCATCGCGCGGAACACCGCAGCGATGCACCGCGGCCCGCCGCCGCGCGGGCTGTAGAGCCGCGGCGCCACGGCGACGTAGCCCGCCGTCGCCAACCGGTCGGTGTGCTCCCGGAGGTCGTCGGTCATGCCGAAGGCGTCCTGGAGGACGACGACGCCGGGCCACGGCCCGTTGCCGACGGGCGGCGTCGCGAGGTAGGCCTGCTGGTGCGAGCCGGCGCCGGCCGGGATGTGCAGATCGGGCACCTCGTGCTCCTTCCTCGGTGGGGCAGCACTGCGCGGTGGCAGGCACAGCGTGGCAGGCTCGCCGGGCCCCGCGCACGATCGCCGCGGGTGTCGGACGGGACGGGCGAGGAGGGCCGGAGTGGCCGAGGAGCGGGTGCGGGTGTCCGAGGAGACCCCGGGCGTGGTGCGCGTGGCGCTGACCAACGGGCCGGGGCACAACGTCGTCGACTTCGAGCTCGGCCGCCAGCTCCGCGAGGCCCTCGCCGGGCCGGCGCAGTCGGCCCGCGTCGTGGAGATCCTCGCCGAGGGCCCCGACTTCTGCGTCGGGGGCGACGTGCGCGGCTTCGCGGCGGACCCCGACGCCAGCCTCACCGCGCTCGCCGACGACTTCCACTCCTGCCAGCGGCTCCTGCTCGGGCTGGCCCAGCCCGTCGTCGTCGGGGTGCAAGGGTGGGCCGCGGGCATCGGGCTCTCGTTCGCGCTGACCGGGGACGTCATCGTGCTGGCCGCGGGCGCGCGGCTGCGTCCGGCCTACACCGCGATCGGGCTGACCCCTGACGGCGGCATGACGGCGACGCTGCCCGCGGCGGTCGGGCGCGCGAAGGCGATGGACATGTTCCTGACGAACCGGCCGATGGGCGCCGAGGAGGCGCTCACGTGCGGTCTCGCGAGCCGGGTGGTGCCCGACGCGGACCTGCACGACGAGACGGCCGCGATCGCGGCCACCATCGCGGCCGGCCCGTCCCAGGCCCTCGCGGCGACGAAGAAGCTGGTGCGCAGCGCGAACGGGGTACTCACCGACGCCCACCTCGAGGTCGAGGCGAAGTCGATCGGCGACCGGGGACTCTCGGCCGAGGGCCGGGAGGGCGTGGCGGCGTTCGTCGGGAAGCGGCCGGCCAGGTGGCCTTCGACCACGTGAGCAGTAATCCGCGCTGTACGACGGATCCGTGCTCACGTGCGCGGAGCTCACCTAGGCTCCGGACCGTGCGTCTCCCCCTCCGCGCCCGGGCCCTCGGCTTCCTCCGCGCCCGCCTCGGCGGCTCCGTCGCCGACCTGCCGCCCGAGGAGGTGCCCGCCGCCCGCCAGCGCTCCGGACGCATCCAGGCGGGCCCGGCGGGGCGGGCGATCGTCGGGAGCCACGACCGGCGCGTGGTCGTCGAGGACACCGTCGTCACGACGCCGGAGGCGGTGCTGCCCGTCCGCGTCTACCGGCCGCCGCAGACGGCGACCGTGCCCGCCCCGCTCGTCGTGAACTTCCACGGTGGCGGCTACGTGCAGGGCGACCTCGACCAGTCTGACTGGTTCTGCGGGCAGGTGGCGCTGCTCTCCGGGGCGGTCGTGGTGTCGGTCGACTACCGGTTGGCACCGGAGCACCCGTTCCCGGTCCCGGCCCAGGACGCGTACGCCGCGACCGCCGCGCTGGCCGCCGAGCCGGGCCGCTGGGGCATCGATGCGACGCGGATCGGCGTCATAGGCGACAGCGCCGGCGGAAACCTCGCCACCGTCGTCTGCCTCATGGCCCGTGATGCGCGCCGCCGCGGCGAGGACGCCCCGGCCGTCGGCGTCCAGGCGCTGGTCTACCCCGGCACGGAGATGATCGACGTGCTCCCCTCCGAGCGCGCCATCCCGTTCGCGCCGATCCTGGACGCCTCGGACATCCGCGGCTTCGTCCGCCTCTACCTCGCCGGGGCCGACGGGACGGTGCCGTACGCCTCCCCGCTGCGCGCGGACCTCACGGACCTCCCGCCCGCCGTCGTCCAGACCGCCGAGCACGACCCACTGCGCGACCACGGCACCTTCTACGTCGATGCGCTGCGCCGCGCCGGCGTCGCCGTGCGGCACACCGAGTACCAGGGTGCGCCGCACGGCTACATCTCGATGCCGCGCCTGCTGCCCGCCGTCGCCCACCAGGCGGCCTGGGAGGTCGCTGACACGGTGCGCGCCGAGATCGGGGCCGAGGCGGCGCCCGCCGCGGCCGCCGCGCCCGCCGCGCCCGCCGTCAGGGAACGATCTGCACCCGGTCGTTCGGGTTGAGGAACTCGAAGAACCGCTTCGCGGCCGCCTCCTCCAGCCGCACGCACCCGGCGGACTGCCGGTCGAGCGTGCCCTGGTGGAACGCCCGGCCGTTGCCGTCGAAGAAGACCGCGTAGGGCATCTTCGCGCCCTCGAACTCCCGGCTGACGTGGTAGCGGTCCTTGCGCTGCACCACGAAGTCACCGACCGGCGTCTCGTGGCCCTTCCCGCCGTGCGAGTCGGCGACTGGGCCGTGGACGACCCGCCCCTGCCCGTCGAGCAGCCACGCCGGCGTGCGCACCACCGCTGCCCGCGGGGCGCGCACGAACCGGACAACGACGGGGAATCGGGACGGTTGCGACGACGAGGCAGGATGCCGGACAGGTTGGATCGTTCAGTCCAACGCCTGGACCGCCCGGGAGAAGGCCTCGTAGGCCTCGTCGCCGAACAGCGCGAAGCGGGCCTCCTCGATGTCGGTCGAGGTGACGGTCACGGTCCGCACCGCGATGCGCGCCGCGTCGTCCATCGGCCAGCCGTAGATCCCGGCCGAGACGGCGGGGAAGGCGACCGTGCGCGCCCCGACCTCGTCGGCCACCCGCAACGACTCGCGGTAGGCCGAGGCGAGCAGCCCGGACCGGTCCTCCCGCTTGGCGAACACCGGCCCGACGGTGTGGATGACGTGGGTCGCGCGGAGCCTCCCAGCGGTCGTCGCGACCGCCTGCCCGGTCGGCAGGCCGTCCGGCAGCATCGTCGCTCGCAGTTCCCTGCAGGCCTCGAGGATCGCCGGACCGCCCGCACGGTGGATCGCCCCGTCGACCCCGCCGCCGCCGAGCAACGTGGAGTTCGCGGCGTTGACGATCGCGTCGACCTCCTGGGTGGTGATGTCGCCCCGGACGAGCGTGATGCGTGCTCCCACGGCGGCACGTCTACCCCCGGCCGTGGCGTGGCATGCGCCGGGGCTCGTGCCACGATGCGAGCCATGACGTCCGCGCAGACGACCGACCGCAGCATCCAGGTGTCACGGACGATCGACGCGCCGCCCGAGCGCACGTTCGCGCTGCTCGCCGACCCCGACCGACACCCCGACCTCGATGCCTCGGGCATGGTCCGGGCCTCGCGGACCCACCTCGTGATCGAGGAGCTCGGGGACGTGTTCACGATGGACATGCACAACGAGCTCTTCGGCGACTACACGATGGACAACCACGTCATCGTCTACGAGCCCGACACCGCCCTCGGGTGGGGACCCGCCTCGCCGGGCGAGCCCATGGCGGGCCACACCTGGGTCTACCGGCTCGAGCCCGTCGGGGACGGCACCCGGGTGACGCTGACCTACGACTGGTCCGGGGTCACCGACCCGGAGATGCTGAAGTACTTCCCGGTGATCGACGCGGACGGGCTCGCGGCCTCGCTGGACCTGCTGGCGGAGGCGCTGGCATAGGTGGCCTTCGGCCTCGTGCGCAGTAATCCGCGCTAGAGGGCGGATCAGTGCTCACGAGCGCGAAGCGCCCTCAGGGAAAGGAACTCCGCGTCCGGCTCTGCGGTGACGGTGAGCCGCTGCCCGTCGGGCGCGTCGAAGGTCAGCGAGTGCGCGTGCAGGCCGGTCCGGGTCGTGGCGTGCTTGTCGAAGAGCGGGTCGCCGACGAGGGCGTGCCCGATCCAGGCCAGGTGGACCCGGATCTGGTGGCGCCGGCCGGTCAGCGGGTGCACCGCGAGCAGCGTCGCGCCGTCGGTCTCCTCGAGGCGCTCGAACGTCGTCGTGCTCGGGTAGGCGCTGCCCTCCCCGACGGCGTCGTCGGGGACGGTCCAGACGTCGTCACGGCGCTCGATCGCCTCCCGCGGCGCGGCGATCCGCACCCGGTTCTTCCGCCCGACCGAGAGCGGCAGTTCGATGCGGCCGCGCTCGGGCAGGCCCGTCGTCGCGGTGATGGCGAGGTAGGTCTTCTCGACGGTGCGCCGGTTGAACTGGCGGGTGAGGTCGCCGTGGTGGGCGAGGTCCTTCGCGAAGAGGACGACCCCGCTGGTCACCTTGTCGATGCGGTGCGCGGGCCAGAGCTTCTCGCCGTCGTCGGCGGCGAGGCGGACGAGGTCGGTGTCGTGCCGCTCCCCCATCACCGACCAGCCGGCGGGCTTGTCGAGCACGAGGAGCGCGTCGTCCTCGTACCGTGCCCGGCCCGCCCGCAGCTCCGCCCAGTCCACGGCACCCAGTGTGACGGGCACGCTGCGACGCTCACATCGAGGCGAGCATCGTCTCCAGCTTCGCCGTCGTCTCGGCCAGCTCGGCCGCGGGCACCGAGGCAGGCACCAGCCCGGCGCCGGCGTAGAGCCGCGCGGACCGCCCGCAGACCTCGCCGCAGCGCAGCGCGACGACCCACTCGCCGTCGCCGGAGGCGTCGGTCCAGCCGACCATGCCGGTGTAGAAGTCGCGGTCGAACGGCTCGAGCTCGGTGATGGCCCGCGCCGCCGCGGCCCGGGGCACCCCGCCCACGGCGGGCGTGGGGTGCAGCGCCCGGGCCAGGTCGAGGGCCGAGCGCGGGGACCGCCCGCGGATCGTGGTGGACAGGTGCCACATCGCGTCGGTGCGGACCAGTGAGGGCTCGTCGGGGACGTCGAGGTCGTCGCACACGCCGCCGAGGGCGCCCGCGACGTCGGTGACGACGAGCGCGTGCTCGTGGCGGTCCTTGGCCGACGCGAGCAGCGCGGCGCCGGTGGCCTCGTCGTCGGCCGGGGCGCTGCGCCGCGGCGCGGAGCCCGCGAGGGGGTTCGCCACGACCTCGCCGTCGCGGCGGGAGATCAGCAGCTCGGGACTCGCGCCGAGGAGGGTGCGGGGCGGACCGTCGGCGGGCAGGTCGACGGCGAAGACGTAGCCGGACGGGTCGCGGGCGGCGAGGCCGGTGAGCATGGCGGCCTGGTCGATGGCGGTGTCCGCGTCGAGGTCGAGGACGCGGGCGAGGACGACCTTCTCCAGGTCGCCGTCGGCCATCCGCCGCAGCGCGTCGGCGACCATCGCCTCGTAGCCGCCCGGTTCCGGCACGGCCCGCGCGCCCCAGCCCGGTCCGGGACCGCCGGTCGGCCGCACCGGGACGGCGCGGCCGAGGGCGGGGCACCAGGTCACCGCGCGTGGCACGACGAGCGCGGCGTCCTCGGCCGGGTCGAAGGGCAGGGCCCCGACGACGAGGGCCGGTTCCCGGCCCAGGGCCGACGCCTCGGCGAGCACGTCGCCGACGTCGTCGGGGTGCTCGAGGCGCCGCGATGCGCCGCGCGCCAGGAGCCCGCCGCGGGGGCCGGAGAACCAGGTCCCGCGGCCGGGGCGCCACCGGGCGAGGAGCGCCGCGGGGTCACCGGACGGCCCGCCATCCGCGGTGGCCTCGCCCAGCAGATCGACCGCGCCCTCGCTGGTCACCCTGTCGACTCCCTCCCGGCCCTTCCCACGGTGGCATCGTGGACGACGACTACATGACCACTGTCGCCCGGTCTGCCCGGACCGGCCACGTGAGCCGTACCGCATCCCCGAGAGGTGTCGCCCTCCATGGCCCTGCCTTCCGCGAGTTCTCTCCGGGACGACCTCGCGCTCGGCGGGCGCATCACCGCGATGCGGCTCGCGGGCCTGGCGCTTGCCGTGCGGGGCGACCCGGTGGCGCGGCTCATGCACAAGCCGTGGCGGCTGGACCCGTACCCGACCTACGCGGCGATCCGCGGCGAGGGGCTCGCGCGGAGCCGGGTCGGGCTCTCGGCGGTCGGCACGCACGCGCTGTGCGAGCAGGTCCTGCGCGACCGGCGCTTCGGGGTGCGCCTCGCCGACGGCCGCCCGCCCTTCGCGCCGGAGGCGGAGACGAAGCAGACAGGGGAGCACGCCGATAGGGGAGCTCGACCGTCGGACGACGCCGAGGCGTCGCTGCTCGAGCCGGTCGACCTGTCCCTGCTCGGGATGGACCCACCCGACCACACCCGGCTGCGCCGGCTCGCCGCACCGACGTTCGCGCCCCGCCGGCTGCAGCAGTACCGCGCGATCGCGGAGGAGGTGACGGCCGGGCTGCTCGACGACGCCGCCGTGCGCGGCCGGTTCGACCTGGTCCGCGACCTCGCCGCGCCGCTGCCGATCACGGTGATCGCCCGGCTGCTCGCGATCCCCTCGGTGGACGCCGACCGGTTCGCACGCTGGGGGCGGGCCCTCGCGACGGCGCTGGACGGGGTCCGCTCGGTGTCGCACGCCCACGAGCTCGCCCGCACCACCGCCGAGGCCCGGGAGCTGTTCACCGACCTCGTCGACCGGCGGCGCGCGGACCCCGGCGACGACGTCGTGTCGGGGCTGGTCGAGGCCCTCGACGCCGGGCAGATGTCGCTCGACGAGCTGGTGTCGCTGGCCCAGCTGCTACTGGTCGCGGGCTTCGAGACGACCACCAACCTCGTCGGGAACGCCGTTCGTGCGATGCAGGCCACGCCGGGCCAGTGGGAGGCACTCGTCGAGGACCCGACGCTCGCGGCGGGCGCGGTCGAGGAGACGCTCCGTTACGACCCGCCGGTGCAGCTGACCGCCCGGATCGCGCACGAGGAGACCGAGCTCGCCGGGGTGACGTTCCGCCGGAACTGGGGCGTCCTCGTGCTCATCGCGGCCGCCGGCCGTGACCCACAGGCCCACCCCGACCCGGACCGCTTCGACCTGCGCCGCGAGCAGACGACGCCGCACCTGGCGTTCTCGGGCGGGGCGCACTACTGCCTCGGCGCGGCGCTCGCCCGGCTCGAGGGCGAGGTGGCGCTGCGGATGCTCGCCGAGCGGATGCCGGGCCTGCGTCCAACCGGACGGGCGGTCCCGAAGACGGCGACGATCCTGCGCGGCCCGCGGACGTTCCCGGTGGCGGCCTGACCGAACGACCGGGACGGGGGTGTCGCTGTCGGGGCCGAAGGGCCACGGTGACCGCATGCCTGCCATCCCCGCGATCCACCACATCGCGATGTCCGTGAGTGACCTCGCCGTGAGCGAGCCCTTCTACACGTTGCTGTTCGGCACCGGGCCCGCGATGACGCTCGCCGACGGGCCCTTCCAGCGCCGGGTGTTCGCCCTCGCCGACGGGCAGCTGTTCGGGCTCACCCAGCACGAGGGCGCCCCCGACGGCGACCGGTTCGACCCGGCCCGCGTCGGGCTCGACCACGTCGGCTTCGGCTGCGCCGACCCGGACGCGGTCGCCGCCTGGCGCGACCACCTCGACGCGGTCGGCATCGAGCACAGCGGCATCGTCGAGGCGGACTACGGCCTGGCGCTCTCGGTGAAGGACCCGGACGGCAACGCGCTGGAGTTCTTCATGCTCGCGGGCTGACCACCGGCTCCGCGCCCCGCACCGGCATGGGCGCCCGGCGCGCGAAGTCCGGCGCGTGCTCCGGCAGTGCTCCGACCCCGACGAGCCGGGCCGGGATCCACTGCAGGACCGGGAAGCGCTCGATGAGCCGGATCGGGAACGGGACCTCGGTGTCCGCCTGGTCGGGAACGGCCTCCGACTCGAGCAGCGGCGCGACGACCCGCCGGTGCGCGAGGTCCTGCAGCGTCTGGGTGACCAGCGTCGGGAAGGTGCGACGACGCTGCACCGACCTGGCCGCGCGCGCCACCGACTCCGCATCCCCGGTCCGCAGCGGACCGGCCAGCGCGCGGCCGGCGGCCACCGCGTCCTGGATGGCGAGGTTGATGCCGACCCCGCCGACCGGGGACATCGCGTGCGCCGCGTCCCCGATGCAGAGCAGCCCCGGCGCCGACCACCGCTCGAGCCGGTCCAGCGTGACCGAGAGCAGCTTCACGTCGTCCCAGGAACCGATCGCGTCGAGCCGGCCCGCCATCCACGGGTTCATGCCGGCGACGAGATCGCGCAGCCCCTGGACCGTCCCCGAGCGCAGCCGGGCGTCGGTGCCCTTCCCGATGATCAGCGCGCACTGGTAGTACTCGCCGCGGTCGAGGAACACCATGAACCGCCCGCGCCCGACCCGTCCCAGTCCGCCCTCGGGGTCCCCGTCCCGCCGCGGGACGCGGAACCACTCGACGTCGAGGGGCACCTGGTACCGGCGCAGCGGCAGGCCGGACTCGGCCCGGAGGCGGGAGTCGCGCCCGTCGCACGCCACGACGAGGTCGGCGGCGAGCAGGGACTCCGGTCCGAGCGAGCCGTCCTCGGCGCGGTCGGCCAGCCGGACCCCGGTCACGCGCCCGGCGTCGTCGCGCACGGCCCCGGTGACCTCGGTGCGCATCCGCAGCGTGAAGGTCGGCTCCTCCTCCGCCGCGGTCGCGAGCATGTCGAGCAGGTGCCACTGCGGGACCATCGCGACCATGGGGTGCGGCGCGTTCAGCCGGCCCATGTCGGCGAAGTCCACGTCGCCCGAGTCGAGCCGGATCGTGGCCTTGGTCAGCCCGCGGTAGGGCAGCTGCGCGAACCGCGGCCAGAGGCCCAGCTCGTCGAGCAGCGTCAGCGTCGAGGTGTGCACGGTGTCGCCGCGGAAGTCGCGCAGGAAGTCGCCGTGCTTCTCCACCACGGTGACCTCGACCCCGGCCCGCGCCAGCAGCAGACCGAGGATCATCCCGGCCGGCCCGCCCCCGACGACGCAGCAGGTCGTCCTCGACGTCGTCTCCCGGGTCATGGTGACCGCCTCCTCGTTCCGTGAACGCTCTTTCACTATGGTGGAGCCGAGCTCGCCGCACGTCAAGGCGAATGTTCGTTCACGGAAGGGAGGACGCCGTGCCACGCATCACCGAGGAGCGCCGGGAGGCCCGACGACGCGAGATCGTCGCCGCTGCCCGACGCTGCTTCGCCCGGGACGGCTTCCACCAGACCTCGATGCCCGACATCGCCCGCGAGGCCGGGATGTCCGCCGGGGCCTTCTACCGGTACTTCCCGAGCAAGGACGACGTGATCCTGGAGATCGCGGGCCAGGCGTTCGGCGTGATGGCGGGCCGGATCGAGGCGAGCGGGGGCGGGACGGGGCCGCCGAGCGTGGGCGACATCGTCGCCGCCGTGGTCGGGCCGTTGGGCGGCGACACGATCACCCTCCCGTCCGGCGAGGTCGTCCCGACCGACGAGCTGGCCCGCTGCGGGGTGCAGGCCTGGAGCGAGCTGCTGCGCCACGAGTCCCTCCGCGAGCGGGCGGCGGCCGGGTTCGACGCCGTCCGCTCCCGCATGGCCGAGGTGCTCCGCCGCGGCCGCGAGGGCGGGGCCGTGCCCGCCGACCTCGACCCCGACGACGGTGCCCGAGTGGTCATGGCCCTGCTGCCCGGCTTCATCCTGCAGCGCCAGGCCTTCGGGCTCGACGACGTCGCGGGCTTCGTGCGGGCGGTGCACACGCTGCTGAGTCGGACGCCACGCTCCGAGCAGCCGGTCTGAGCGCGCGCGGTGCGAGGATCGGGAGCCGTGAGGAACCCGCTGCGGCGCCTGCGCCGGCTGCGCCGTGAGGCCCGCAACGTCCGCGACCTCGAGACCCACGTGCCGCCGGGCCCGCCGTGGACGAACATCCGCGACCTCGCGGGCCTGCCGACCATCGACGGCCGGCGCACCCGGCCCGGGATCCTGCTGCGCGGCGACGCCCCGTTCGCCGACGACGGCCCGACGGCGCCGGGCTGGCCGGCGGGGCTCGCGTGGCCCCCCGGGGTGGCGATCGACCTGCGCAGCGACCGCGAGCTCGACCACCCCTACCCGCTCCCGGCGGCGACGACCCGATGGGTGAACCTCCCGATGGTCGACGCGCTGGCCCCCGACCTGCTCAGCCGCGGGCGCAAGGACCGCCTCTCCCCGGGCGAGCTCTACCTCGGCCTCCTCGACGCGGCGCACAGCTGGCTGCCGACGGTGCTCGACGCCGTCGTCGACGGACCCCACCCGGTCCTCGTGCACTGCGCCGCGGGCAAGGACCGCACCGGCGTCGCGGTCGCGCTCCTGCTCCGGCTCGCCGGGGTGACGCGGGCGGCCGTCGACGCCGACTTCTCGCGCACCAACGCCCGGCGCGTCGGGCTGCAGCGGCGTCTGGAACGGCGCGGGGCGCTGCGACCCGGGGCGGTCCCGGCCGGTGAGGTCGGGGTGCGGCGCGAGGAGATCCTCGGGGTCCTCGACCGGCTCGACGGCGACGGCGCGGAGCGGGTCGCGGCCGCCGCGGGCGTGGCGGACGAGCGGGTGGAGCAGTGGCGGAAGGTGCTCGTGACCCAACCGGCCTAGCGTCGCCGGGCGGCTGTGCCGGACCACAAGGCGCGGGCCACCAACGCTGTCGCGCGGGACAGTGCCGCGTCGCGGGCCCGTCGGGAGACTGGGAGGTGATCTCCCCGGTGCCCGGGGACGACGCCCCGCCGATCCGAGAAGGTGGACCCGATGACGACGCCCGCGACCTGCCCCTGCTGTGGGGTCGTGGTCATGCCCGAGGAGCTGTCCTACGACTTCGCCGGGGAGACCGTGGCGTCCCTGACCCGCGAGGTCACCTACCTCCGCGAGACCGTCGCGCACCTGCGCGCCGCGGTCCGGGCGACCGGCGTCCCGCGCCCGGTGGCGATCGAGCCGGTCGCCGTCTGAGCCGGGTCGTGTGACCCGTCAGGACCGCGCCGGCAGGGCCGCGCCGAGCCGCGCCACCGCCTCGGCGAGCCGCTCGGGCGCGCCGGGGCGGCGGACGACGACGCCGTCCACGAGCCCGTCGGCGACCGCCTCCGCCACGAGGTCCGCGGCGAGGTCCAGGCCGACGGCCGGGTCCTCGCCCGTCCGGCGGGCGCGCGCGAGCACGGCCTCGGGCAGCACGACATCGGGCACCTCGTGGCGCAGCTGCTCGGCCTCCGCGAAGCCGGACAGCGGGGCCGCCGTCACGAGCAGCGGCACCCGCTCGCCGGCGAGACCGGCCCGGACCCGCCGCAGCCGATCGAGCTCGTAGACCGGGCGGGTGACCAGGTACTCCGCACCCGCCCGAATCTTCGCGCGGACCCGGTCGAGCTCGCGGTCGAGGTCGTCGGCGCCGGGCGCGACCCGCACCCCGACCCGGAACGGGCACGCCACCGGCAACGCGGAACCGTCGGGGTCGACGCCCCGGGCGAGCGAGGTCGCGAGCTCGACCAGGCCGAGCCCGTCCACCTCCCACACCCCGTCGCGCACCGGGCGGTCGGCGTGCACCGGCGGGTTCCCGGTCTCGCACACGAGCGCGTGGATCCCCAGGGCGTCGAGCCCGAGCAGGTCGGCCTGCAACGCCATCCGGCTGGTGTTCCAGCTGGTCACGGTGAGCATCACGTCGGCCGCGGCGGTCTCGTGCAGGCCGGCGGCGACGGCGGCGGCCGTGGTGCGCGGCCGCCGGGATCGCTCGCGCCCGGCCCAGAGCACCTGGGCGCCCGCGCCGAGCGCCCCCCGGCCGCGCGCGAGGCCGGCCTCGAGGTCGTCCGCCCCGGTCCCGCCCACCTCGGCGACCAGCAGCGGCGGCCGGCGCGACCCGTCCAGCCAGCGTCCCAGGACGCCCCGTCGCGGCTCGGGCGCCGAGCCGTTCCCGGCGGCGGGCGACGGGCGGTCGGCGTCGAGGTCGGGGAGGGGGCCGGGCACCGCCCCGAGGCCGACGGTGACGACGGGCCGGGCCGGCGCCGCCACCGGCTCGCGCACCAGCGGCTCCGGGGTCTCGGCGAGCGCGGCCGCGGCGGCCGCCACGTGCGCCGGGGTGGTGCCGCAGCAGCCCCCGACGAGCCGGGCGCCGGCGGCGACGTAGTGCGCGGCGTAGCGCCCGAAATGCGCGGTGTCGGAGGCGAAGCGCACCGAGCGGTCCGAGACGACGTGCGGCAGGCCGGCGTTGGGCAGCCCGCTCACCAGCACCCCCTCGGGGACGGACGCCGCCATCCGCCGCACCACCGCGAGCAGGCCCTGCGGTCCGAGCGTGCAGTTCGACCCGACGGCGAGGGGCCGCAACGCCCCCACCACGTGGGCGACCTGCTCGGGGGTCTCCCCGTGGGTGGTCACCGGGGCGCCGTCCTCGTCGACGAACGTGGCCTGGGCGATCACGGGCAGGTCGCTCTCCTCGCGGGCCAGCTCGACGGCCTCGGCGAGCTCGTCGGCGTGCGCGAAGGTCTCGAGCACGAGCAGGTCGACCCCGCCCGCGACCAGGGCGGCGACCTGCTCGCGCACGGCCGCCCGGACCCCGGCGGGGTCGACGGGCCCCGGCGTCCGCGGCGAGGTCGCCGGGGACACCGACCCGGCGACGAACACCGGCCGCCCAGGGGCGGCATCCTCGACGACCTGCACGGCCAACCGGGCCGCGGCGAGGTTGACGTCCCGGACGCGGCCGCCGAGCCCGTGGCGGGCCAGGCGCAGCCGGCTCGCCCCGTAGGTGTGGGTCTGCAGCACCTCGGCGCCGGCGTCGAGGTAGCGACGGTGCAGGGCCCCGACCAGCTCGGGGGCGACGAGCGCGAGCTCGCTGCCGGCGCCCTCGAGCCGCGCGCCGGTGGCCTGGGCGAGGGTGCCCATCGCGCCGTCGCCCAGCAGCGGGCGGGCGGCGAGCTCCTCGGCGATCCCGCTCACTCCATCCACCCCAGGATCTCCAGGGCGACCTGCGCGGCGAGACGGTCCTGGTAGTGCTCGAGGGCGAGCCCGGAGAGCTCCTCGGCGCGCCGCAGCCGGTACCCCACGGTGTTGGGGTGCACCGAGAGCGCCTTGGCGGTGCGCTGCGGGCTGCCGTCCTCGCGGAAGTACCGGGCGAGGGTGCGGACGAG
This sequence comes from Actinomycetospora sp., assembly GCF_036497585.1. Lineage (GTDB taxonomy): Bacteria > Actinomycetota > Actinomycetes > Mycobacteriales > Pseudonocardiaceae > Actinomycetospora. The sequence continues at coordinate 23,931 of NZ_DASXJD010000042.1, forward strand.
CTCGACGGTGCGTTCCGAGGAGTCGTCGGCCAGGCGCCCGAGGACCTCGCGGGCGAACGCGCGGGCGTCCTCGGGGTCGGGGACCTGCAGGAGCAGCCGGTGCACCCCGAGGTCGTCGAAGCGCAGCAGCCGGCCCTCCCGGCCGAGCCGCCGGGCGGCCTCCACGGTGCGGCGGGCCTGCTCGTAGGAGCGGGGCAGCCCGGCGACGTCGTCGACCTCCCGTCCCAGCGTGACCGTCACCGGCCACTCCCCGCCCGTGCCGCGCGCGAGCGCGGTGGCCGTGGCGGTCCCGACGGCGACGGGGTCGGCGGAGGCCGGGACGAGCGCGACGACCTCGCGGTCGCGGACGACGGCCAGGACGCCGGGGACGAGGCGCGCCAGCCGGTCGCGGGCCTCGGCGAGCAGCGACGGCCGGCCCGGGTCCGCCGGGTCGACGACCGCCGGCTCGCCCGCCCTGGGCACGACGACGAGCACGCGGTGCGCGACCCCGGCGGTGAAACCGACGTGCTCGGCCCACTGCGTCGCCTCGGCCGCCGAGCGCGTCCGGCCCAGCAGCAGACCGGAGAGCAGGTCGTCGCGGACGTGGCCGGCGGCGGCCGCGAGCACCCGCTCCCGCCCCAGGAGCACCCCGACGATCGTGGCGGCGTGCTCCGCGGCCAGGAGCAGGACGTCGTCGCCGTCGAGGGCGGCGGGACGCTCGCGGCGGGCCGGGTCCTCCTCGGCCAGCAGGAACGCGGCCGTCTCGCCGCCCACCACCACCGGCACCACCACGCGCACCCAGGTGCCGCTGCCCGGCACCCGCAGCGCACGGCCACCCCGGGCCGCGGCCGCCAGGACCCGGCCACCCCGAGCACCGGCCACCTCGGCGCGCAGCACCGCCGCCGCGCGACCCTCGTCGACGCCCGGGGCGCACGCGGCGAGCACGGCGTGCTCGGGCGCCGGCCCGGCGACGCCGGCGACCGCACCGAGCTCGGCGGCGAGCAGCGCGACGACGGCGGCGGGCCCGGCGTCATGGGCGGTCGCGAGGGCGGACAGCCGCCGGTGGAGCACGACGAGGCCGCGCAGCGCCTCGGTGCCTCCGGTCCCGGCGCCCGGCGACGCGGGCCTCGGCGTCGTCGGGACTGCCCGGACGGGACCGGCCGGCCGCCCCGGGGGGAACCGACCCGTCGTCGCCACCCGACCAGTGTGCCGAACCGCACCCGCCGGGTCCTGCGCACGCGCGCGGGAGATGACCGCGAGAGGGTGAGGCCGACACCGTCGCTCCCCCTCCCCGGAGGTTCCCGTTGGCCCGGATCGCCGTCGTCTTCTACTCCGCCACCGGCAACGTCGCCGCCCTCGCCGAGGCACTCGCCGACGGGGCCCGCGGCGCCGGCGCCGAGGTCCGGGTGCGTCCGGTGGCCGAGCGGGCGCCGCGGGAGGCGATCGAGGCCAACCGTCGCTGGAAGGCGTGGGTGGACGACAACCCCTACGACACCGTGGCCTCCCTCGACGACCTCGAGTGGGCCGACGGGATCGCGCTCGGCAGCCCGACCCGGTTCGGCGCCGCGGCCGAGCAGCTCAAGGCGTTCCTCGACACCACCGGCGGCCTGTGGGCGCAGGGCAAGCTCGCGTCGAAGGTCGGGACGTCGTTCACGTCGGCCTCGACCGGGCACGGCGGGCTGGAGGCGACCATCGTCGCGATGAACATGGTCTTCTACCACTGGGGCACGATCATCATGCCGCTCGGCTACGCCGCGGACCCGTCGCTCATGGAGTCGGGGAACCCCTACGGCGCGTCGTGGGTGTCGCGGAAGTCGGCGGCGCCGGACGAGGACGCGCTGGGGGCGGCCCGGGTGCAGGGGGCGCGCCTCGCGCAGGTGGCTGCCAAGCTTGCCGTCGATCAGGGATGACCTGGGCGACAGGCCCCGGAGGTGAAGGTCCAGGCGGCGACCCACACGGTCCCGATGGTCAGCACGATCGCGCCGGGGACGTGCACGAAGAGGGTGCCGCGGTCGCCGAACCAGGCCTGCACGAACGACAGCACGAACACCAGCGCGGCGAGCACGGTGGGCCACCTGGGGCCGCGGGTGGCGCGCCGGTGCAGTCCGGCGGCGACGGCCGTCAGCCCGGTGAGCACGTGGAACACGACGGCGCCGTCCGCGTGGAGCTCGACAGGGCCACCCCGGGGGAAGAGCTGGCCGGCGGTGACGGCCTGGCACACCAGGGAGAGCACCGAGAGGACGCCCAGGACCTGCAGGGTGTGCAATGTCGCCGTGCCGGCGGTGGTGCGTTGCGGTGCGGTGGTGGTGGTCCCGGTCATGGCTACTCCCTCGCGGTGCACGGCTGGCCGGCTGGGGTCGGGTGGCGGATGAGGTCCGGGCGGCCGGTGAGCTCGTTGAGCGCGTCCGCGAGCTGGTCGAGCGTGGGCCGCCGCCCCGGGTCGCGGGCGAGGCAGGCGTCGATGGTGGTGGCGGACCGGCGCGGCAGCCGTCGACGAGCGCGCAGTGCCGGCGCGGGACGGTCGAGCCGGGACTCGTAGCGGGTGAGGGTGTCGGGGCAGCGGCCGGACAGGTGGGGGTCGGGGACCTCGAAGGGCGCGAAGCCGGTGGCGGCCTCGTAGAGCACCAGGCCGAGGCCCCAGACGTCGGTGGCAGCGGTGAGGGGCTCGCCGGCGAGCTGTTCCGGGGCCATGTAGCCGGGGGTGCCGGCTCCGGGTGTCCCGAGACCGGGAGATCGGGCCAGGCCGAGGTCGATGAGGCGGGCGATCCCCTGGCTGGCGATGACGTTGCTGGGTTTGACGTCGAGGTGCAGGTAGCCCTGTGCGTGCAGGTAGCCCAGCGCGGAGCACAGGTGCTGGCCCAGGTGGCCCAGATCGACGGCACCGAGTCGCCCTCCACGTCGTCGGGAGCCGTCGTCGTCGCGTTCCACCGTGCTCGCCGGGGACGCGAGCAGGGCCGCGAGGGTTGCGCCGGGCAGGTTCTCGAGGACGAGCACCGGTGGGTGCCGCTCGCTGAGGCCGGGCTCGAGGTAGGCGTAGGCACGCACGATGTGCGGGTGTGTCAGGGCCAGGAGCACCTGCGCTTCGGTGTCCAGGTCGCCCCGCGCACCGAGGTCGGTCAGCCGGTCGGAGCGCAGCGCCTTCGCGAAGCACCGGCAGCGTCGGTCGGTGCTCCAGATCTCGTAGCAGTCGAGCTCCCGGCCGCGCTGCACGTGCTCGACGACCACGTATCCCGGGGCCATCTCGCACCCCGGTGCGCGGGGCGGGGGGCCGTCGTCCTCGGGTGTCACTTCCGAGCCGCCCGTCGCGTCCGGGCGGCTCGGGGGCGACGCCTCCGGGCGACCGGAGGCGGGCGTGGCGGGAGCGTCGCGGCGCTCGGGCGCCCGGAGGGCGACGGGGCTCATGTCGACTCCACGGTGCTGGGACGGGGGTGCCACCCGCCGGGTCGGGCTCGGTCGAGATCGAGCGGCGGAGCGAGGGGGACTTCGGCCGGGCCGACGCGGTGGTCGGGATCGTGCAGGCGGTAGAGCTCGGCGTACCCGGGGTCGCCGGCCAGCAGTTCGGCGTGGGTACCGCGCCCGGTGACCCGCCCGCCGTCGAGCACGACGATCTGGTCCGCGTCGGCGACCGTGAGCAGGTCGTGCGAGATGACCACTGTGGTCCGCCCGGCCATGAGGCGTCGCAGCGGCCCGAGGATGCGTGCGCGGGTGGCGGCGTCGAGGCCGGTGGTGGGCTCGTCGAGCAGCAGCACCCGCGGGTTGCGGATCATGGCCCGGGCGATCGTGAGGCGTTGGCGTTGGCCGCCGGAGAGCAACCGGCCCCGTTGACCGACCCGGGTGTCGTAGCCCTCGGCCAGCTCGGTGACGAACTCGTGGAGGTCGGCGGCGCGGGCAGCCTCGATCATCTCGTGCTCGGACGCGTCGGGGCGGCTCCAGAGCAGGTTCTCGCGGACGGTGCCGTCGAACACGAGCGTCTCCTGCAGGACCGCGGCGACGGTGTCGCGCAGGGTCGTGAGGCTGAGCTCGCGCAGATCGACCCCGTCCAACCGGACGTGGCCGCTGTCGGGATCGTACAGGCGGAGCAGGAGTTTCCCGATCGTGGACTTCCCGGCTCCGCTCGCGCCGACGACGGCGAGGGTCTGACCGGGCCGGGCGGACAGGGTGACCTGGGTGAGGGCCGGCCGGAGCGACTGGTGGTAGGTGAAGCACACGTCGTCGAAGCTGATCTCGCCCCGGGGGGCGGGCAGCGTCCGTGGCCGGGCCGGTTCGGTGATCTCGGGTCGGGTCTCGAGGACCTCCACGATGCGCTCGGCGCTGGCGCTCGCGGCATAGACCCGCCCGGAGAGCTTCCCGACGCCCTTGACCGGGCTGTAGAGCTGGCTGAGATAGGTGATGAAGACCAGGAGCCCGCCGAGGGTGATCCGACCCTGCTGGAGCTCCCACAGCCCGAGGGCCATGACGAGCACCACGCCGATGACCTCGAGGAAGTCGATCAACGGCTGGAAGATCGCCCGCAGCCGGGTGGCGACCATCTCGGCGGCGAAGCGGGCGAGGTTCTCCCGGTGGAAGCGGGCGGTCTCGGCCGCGCGGCGGTGGTACGCCTGCACCAGGGCGACGTTGGCGAGGCTCTCCTCGGCGGCGGCCGTGATCGTCGCCGATCGGCGCCGCTGTTCGCGCGAGGCCTCCTTGATGCGGGCGTTGAAGTAGCGCGCGGCGAGCCCGAACAGAGGCGCGGCGAGCAGCGTGGCGAGCGCGAGCTGCCAATTCAGGTAGAACAGCGCCCCGGCGAAGAAGAGGATCTGGAATCCGTAGGCGAGGGTGTCGGTGGGGCCCGACAGCACCAGCTGCTCGATCTGGTCGATGTCGCTGGTCAACCGGGAGAGCGTGTCCCCGAGGTGGCGACGGTCGAAGAAGTCCACCGACAGGCCGTGCAGGTGGTGGAACAACCGGGTGCGCAGATCGAGGACGAATCTTTCGCCCAACCAGTTGGTCAGCCACTCGTCGGCGTAGGCACCGATTCCCTGACCGAGACCGAGTGCCAGGTACGCCGCGGCGATCACCGGGAACAGCGTGAAGCTGCGCGGGACCAGCACGTCGTCGATGAACAGCTTGAGCATCCAGATCTGGGCGGTGTCCAGCAGCGGCCCGATCATCACCAGCACGAGGCCGGCCGCGAGACGGCCCCGGTAAGCGCGGGTCGCGGGCCAGAAGAACCGGAAGATCGCCGGGATACTCATCTGCCGCGCCCGCGGCGGATCGGGAACGGCGGACGCCTCCGAACTCGCGGTCGCCTCAGCCGAGACCTGACTGGGGGCTGTCGCGGCCGACGCGCCGATCGTCTCCGTGGATGGCGCCGTCGACGGGTTCGACACCACGCCTTGACCCTCGGTCGTCACACAACCCCCACCCACGCTCACCCTCAACTGGTCGGTCCGCTCGCCGACCTCCCGCCCTCATGGCCCTCGCTGTCTGCGTCGCCGCGGCAGCGGGGACCTCACCGCCTGCATGAGGCCCCCGCGCAGTGCGATGGCCCCGGGCCCGGGGACCACCACAGAGCCCGGATCAGCTCACCGGCGCGTGCCGTGGCGTCGGTTGTTGGTGCCGTGGCCTCGGTTCGTGCCGTGGCCTCGGTTGGTGCCGCCGCGGCCCCAGCCGGTCTGTGCCCGCTCGAACGGGTCGAACTTGCCGAGAATCATGAGTGACTCCCCTCCGTGTTCATCTGGGCGACGATCTCCGTTCACCGCCTCACCCTCAATAGGAGTCGATCTCGCCGTGGGGATTGCCCGCTTCCCCATATTCACTCGGACGGATCAGCACGACGAGAATCAGGAGGAGGCCCTGTCCGGCCGACCCGCACGCGCCTCCTCACCCGATTCTTAACCGGATCTCGCTCTGGACCGGCCAGACGAACCCGAACAGTCTTCCGGGCGAAAGCGACCGGTGGCGCGGGAATCGTGTCCCCATCGTGACACGGAAAGCAATCCTTCGATCACCGTCCTCCCCTATCACCCAGGTCATGGACAGGTGGGGGCGGGGGAAATCGAGATCGCATGAAAAGAGCGATTCGACGGAGATGAGCGACGAGATGCTGCTTGCCGGATTCGGTGCCGGAGATCCGACGCTCAGCGTGCGGTTCGTGCGCCGGTTCCAGTCGGTGATCTTCGGCGTCGCCCTGAGCGTGCTCGGCGACCGGACGGTGGCCGAAGACGTCGCCCAGCGCACCTTCGAGCAAGCCTGGCGGCACGCCGCCACCTTCGACAGCCGCCGCGGGAGCGTGCACGTCTGGCTGGCCGGCATCGCCCGCCACGAGGCCATCGACACCGCCCGCCGCTCGTCGCCCACCCCCACCGACCCGCTCGTCCTGGCCGACCTCCTCGGCGATGAGCGCGGCGGCGCGGCTGCCGGCGACCCGCGTTGGATCGCCGCGGCAGCGCCGCTGCGCTCCGCGCTCCGCACCCTGCCCGTCGAGCAGGCCCGGGCCGTCGTGCTCGCGGGGGTCCACGGCTACACCGCTCGCGAGATCGCCGATCACGAGCGCGTCCCGGTCGGGACCGCGAAGACCCGGCTGCGGACCGCGATGGGCAGGCTGCGCGAGCGCTTGGCGGAGCCCTCCGGCGAGCCGACTCCGGAAGCTCACCGACCGTGACCGACCAGGGTTGTCTGCGCTACCGGGGTCTGGCCGCCGAGTACGCGGTGACCGACCTCGACGGCCGCGAGCGCGTGCAGCTCATCGATCACCTGCAGCACTGCCAGGGATGTCGCCGGGTGCTGCGGGACTACACCGAGGTCGCCGACGCTCTGGTCGTGGGACTTCCCGCGATCGAGCCGCCCGCCGGGTTCGACGACCGCGTCCTGGCCGGCCTCGAGCGCCACCGTCGTGACGACGACCTCGATGCGGACACGCTCTGGATGGTCGATGCCGTTCCGCCACCCCGAGGGCCGCACCCGTCGGACGGCCTGACCGTGGTGGTGAACAGCGCAGACCGCGAGGACACCTCTCACGGCGACGAGGTCGCCGGACGACGTCGGTCGGGCATCGGCGGCCGGCGGACGGCGCTCCGGTGGCGGCTCCCCGACCCGGACGGCACGCTCCCTCCCCCGCCTGGGGGTGCCCGACGCCACCGCCCCGTCCCCCACTGGCATCGCTACATCGGCCGCACCGCGCTGATCGCGATCGTCGTCGTGCTCGGCGTGGTCGGGGGGACCATCGGGTTCGTCGATGTCTCACCCCCTGCCGTCTCGTCCGCGCCCCTCCCGGGGAGCACGACGCCGCCCGCAGTGGGCTCCGTCCTGCACGCCCCCCTGACGCGGGGCCCGGAGGCGGTGGGACAAATCTATGCCCACCCCGGCCAACTCCCCGGCGACCCCACCTGGATCTACGTGGTCCTCGACCACGACCGGGACAGCACGCCTCCGGGGGCCGTCGTCCTGAGCGTCCAGCTCCTCGACGCCCAGGGGACCACCCGCGGGGTCGCGACGCTCACCGTCACCGACGGCTACGGCGCCTGGGCCGGCCCCGTGTCCGAGGACCCCTACGACCTCACTCGGGCGCAGCTCACCGATCCGACCGGTACGCCCTACGCCACCGCCGACCTCGCTGATTACTGATCCACCACGACCCTCCGAGCGGATGGTCGATGCGTGACGGTGGAGCGGCCTCGGAGAAGGGCGCCGCCGAGCACCCGAGCAACGACGCCCCGCTGCGACCGGGTTCGTCAGGGGCTACGGGGCACGGCCCGGAGGTCCGGCACCGCGCGCCACGGCGGCGCTCCGAGCGCGGTGATCATCGGAGACTTCCCACCCGGACGTGGCGGCTCCGTCGCTCCCGGCGGTCTGACTGCGCGTGGTGGGTGGGGTCAGTCCAGCGCCCGCCGGACGAAGCCCTGGATCCCGATCGCCCCGAACAGCAGGCACGCCACCACCAGCGCCGCGAAGCACAGCCAGCCCGGGAGGTGGGGGATCTGCGGGGTGAGCGCCCCGCGCAGGCCCTCCGCGACGTAGGTGATCGGGTTGAGCGCGCAGATCACCTGGAACCACCGCAGCGAGGAGATCTGCAGGAACGGGAACTGGGTGGAGCCGGTGAACAGCAACGGCGTGATCACGACGGCGAACACGATGTTGATCCGCCGCGGGGAGACCGCGGTGCCGATGACCAGCCCCGCCGCGCCCCCGGCGAGCGCCCCGAGCACGAGCAGCAGCGCGGACTCCGGGAGCCCGCCGGTCTGCCACGTGACCCGGTCGAGCACCAGGTAGCCGACCGGGATCATCACCAGGGAGCCGATGAGCCCCCGGATCGCCCCGAACACGATCTTCTCGACGGCGACCATCCGCGTCGACAGCGGCGCGAGCAGCCGGTCCTCGATCTCCTTGGTATAGCTGAAGTCGATCACCAGCGGCAGCGCCACGGCCTGCACCGCGACGAGGAACGCGTTGAGCGCGAGCAGGCCCGGCAGCAGCAGCTGGGCGTAGCCCGGGGCGATGTAGCCGAGCTGGCTCAGCACCTTGCCGAACACGAACAGCAGGAAGAACGGCTGCACGAGCACCTGGGACAGGAAGCTCCCGAACTCCCGGCCGGTCACCGCGACGTCGCGGCCGAGCACCCCCAGGAAGGCCCGCCCGGTGGAGACGCGGCGGGCGACCGGCGTCGTCGTCAGCGTGGTCATCGCAGTCCCCGTCCGGTGAGGTCGATGAAGACGTCCTCGAGGGTCGGCTCCCCCAGCCCGACGTCGAGGACCCGGCCGCCCGTGGCCGCGACCTCGTCGAGCAGGCCCGGCAGCGCGGCGCCCGCCTCGCCGTCCACGCGGGCGCGCAGGCGCACCGCACCGCCGGGGCCGGAGCCGGGGTCGAGGATCTCCACGCCGGCGGTGCCGCGGACGGCGCCGAGCCGCTCGCGCAGGGCCGCGGGCTCGGGCCCGACGACGTCGAGGTCCACCGTCGCCGAGCCCGACAGCCCCGCGACGAGCGCGGCCGGCGTGTCGAGCGCGAGCAGCCGCCCGTGGTCGACGATGCCGACCCGGTCGGAGAGCTTCGCGGCCTCGTCCATGTCGTGGGTGGTCAGCACGATCGTCACGCCGCTCGCGGCGAGCTCGGCGACGCGGTCGTGGACGAACAACCGCGCCTGCGGGTCGAGCCCGGTGGAGGGCTCGTCGAGGAAGAGCACCTGTGGGTCGTGCATGAGGCCCCGCGCGATGATCAGTCGCTGGGCCTGGCCGCCGGAGAGCTCGTCGGGGTTGGTCGTGGCCTTGTCGGCCAGCCCCATACGCTCCAGCAGCTCGTCGGCGAGCGGACCGCGCTGCGCCCGCGGCACCCCGTGGTAGGCGGCATGCCAGACGAGGTTGGCGCGGGCGTCGAGGGAGCGGTCGAGGTTCGGGCGCTGCGGCTCGACGCCGAGCACCGCCCGCGCGGCGACCGGGTCGGCCGCGACGTCGATGCCGGCGACGGTGGCCCGTCCCGCGGTCTTGCGCACGCGGGTGGTGAGGACGCCGATCGTGGTGGTCTTGCCCGCGCCGTTGGGGCCGAGCAGCCCGAACACCTCGCCGGGCGCGACGGCGAACGAGATGCCGTCGACGGCGTTGCTGCGGGCCTTGGGGTAGCGCTTGACGAGGTCGGCCACCTCGACGGCCGGCGGGGCGGCCTCGGGCGCGGAGCTGTCCGGGCGCGCGACCCGGGTCTCGGTGGACACGTGCCGCGACGCTACCGGCGGGTCCGGGGGCGGGGCATGTCGATTCCTCGTCGGGGCGGTCATGCAGCCCAGCCTCGAACGTGAAGCACCGTTGAGGTCAAGCCGGCTCAGCGACCCCGATTGCGGCCGAGGGCGCCCCTCGACGATCTATCCGAGCGAGGGTGCCCTTCGGTCGAGACCAGGCCGGGGTCAGCAGTCGCGCAGCTCCGGACTCTGGTTGAGCAGCTGACCGCACGGGGAGACGAACGCGTCGAAGGTGTCCGCGTCGGCGCCCTCGACCCCCTCCGGGGAGAACGCCGCGACCCGGTGGCAGTTCTGGAAGGCGAGCACCACCCCGAAGTGCCGCTCGAGCCCGCCGCGGATCGCGTCCGAGGCCAGCGCGCGCAGCAGCTCGCCCCGCGCCGCCTCCGAGGGCGGCGGGACCTCGTGCACGGTCGGCGAGCCGGGCACCGGGCCCGCGCCGGCGGCCGAGGACACCACCTCCCAGGCGTAGGGCAGGGACTCGCGGATGCAGCCGACGAGGGCGTCGTCGTCGACCTCACCGCGATGGGCCGCGGCGAGCAGGTCGGGGGAGACCTCGAGGGACACGGGGCCCTCCGGTGATCAGGACTGGACGGGGGAGAGGACGAACTCGGGGTCGATCTGGTCGAGCAGGTGGGTGCCGCCCCAGGCGCGGGCGTTGCGGCGGTGCAGGGCGACGGTGTCGGCGTGGAACCGCGCCCGGTCCTGGGGGACGGCGTCGAGGGCGGCACGCACGGCGTCGACGGCGGCCGCGTTGTCCGGCTCGAGGCCCGCGATCGCGCGGTCGCCGCCGCGGTCGCCGGCCCGCACATGGCGCGAGGCGCCGACGCACGTGAGCAGCTGGACGTCGACGTCGGCCAGCGCGTCCCGCAGGAACGCCTCGTCGTCGGGCTCGGCGATCTTGTTCCCGACGACGCCGAGGCGCACCCCGAACTCCCGGGCGTGGCCGGCGTACTGGCGCACGACACCGACCGCGCGCGCGGTCGGCTCGCACACCAGCACGGTGAGGTCGAAGCGGGTGAACAGCCCGGAGGCGAACGCGTCGGCGCCCGCGGTCATGTCGACCACGACGTACTCGTCGGGGCCGTCGACGAGGTGGCCGAGCAGCAGCTCGATGGCGCCGGTCTTGGCGTGGAAGCACGCGACCCCGAGGTCGGCGTCGTCGAACGCACCCGCGAGCCCCAGCCGGACCCCAGGGACGACCTCCCGCACGGCCGCGTCGTAGACCGGGTTGCGCTCGACGACCCGCAGCAGCCGCGAGCCGCGGCCCGGCGGGGTTGTCTTGATCATCTGGTCCGCGGCCGGCACACGCGGGTTGGTGCCGCGCAACCACTCCTTGAGGACGTCGACGTGGCCGGAGAGCGTGGGCAGGCGCGCCGCGACGTCGGGCGGGGCGCCGAGCGCGCCGGCGAGGTTCTGGTTGATGTCGGCGTCGAGCGCGAGCACCGGGCCCCGGTCCCGGCCGCGCGGAGGGCGAACAGCGAGGCGAGCGCGGTCTTCCCGCTGCCGCCCTTGCCGACGAAGGCGATCTTGACGGGGCGAGACCCTAGACGACAACGATTGTCGTTATCGATGGAGGGGTTCGCCTCCGGCGTGTGCGTGCGTTTCCGTGCCGGGAGACGGAAACGCACGCACGAGGGCGTCAGCCCGAAGCACGCCCGATCGGCACCGACACGAGCCGCGGGCCGTCGGAGTCCCGGCCGCGCTCGAGGGCGGCGCGCAGCTCGTCGATCGTGGTCACGGCCTCGGCCGACACCCCGTACCCGGCGGCCAGCGCGCTGAAGTCGACCGCGGGCAGGTCCAGCCCGGGCGCCTTCGGGGTGTTCTCCCGGGAGGCGAACCACTTGAGGATCGCGTACTCGCGGTTCTCCAGGACCAGCACCGTCACCGGCACCGAGAGCGCCGACGCCGTCGCGAGCGCCTGGATCGAGTACTGCATCGAGCCGTCCCCGATCGCCGCCAGCACCGGCCGCTCGCGGTTCGCCAGCGCCACCCCCACCGCCGCCGGCAGCCCGAACCCGAGCCCGCCCGACGTCGTGAAGAACGAGCTGCCGGGGCGGCGCACCGGGCGGCGCGCGTGCAGCGCGGCCCGGTTGGACGGCGACTCGTCGACGACCACCCCGTCGACCGGCCATACCGCGTCGACGGCGTCGAAGACCTCCTCGGCGCTCAGCGTCCCGGGCGTGGCCGAGGTCTGGGCCTTCCCGACGGCGGGTGCCTCCCCCGGCACCGCGCGCGACGACGCCGCGACCCGCTCGACCAGCGCCCGCACCACCGCCGTCGGGTCCGCCACGAGCGCGTCACCCATCGGGGCACGGGCGGCCTGGTCGGGGTCGGCGGTGACGTGGTGCAGCGACGTCCCCTCGGCCAGGAGCCGGCCGGGGACGTAGGGGTAGTAGCGGAAGACGGCGGTGCCGAGCACGACGACGACGTCGTGGGGCTCGAGCGTGTCCGCCAGTGGCGCGATCGCCATCGGCAGGCTGCCGCGGAAGAGCGGGTGGTCCTCGGGGAAGGCGACGCGGCCGTCGGCGGGCGGGCCGTAGACCGCGGCCGAGCAGCGCTCGGCGAGCGCCACCGCGTCGTCGAAGCCGCCGCCCGCGTCGACGTCGCCGCCGAACACCAGGGCGGGCGCCGACGCGCCGTCGAGGGCCGCGGCGATCCGGTCGACGTCGGCGGGGTCCGGCAGCAGGGCGGTGCGCACGGTCCGTGCGGCGGCGCGCCGGGCGACCTCGAGGTCGGGGCCGGTGAGCTCGACGTTCCAGTCGTCCATCGGGATCGAGACGAAGACCGGTCCCATCGGCGGGGTGGTCGCCAGGTGGATGGCCCGGGCGAGCGTCGCGGGCACGTCCTGTGGGCGCGGGGGCTCGGCGCCGAACTTGACGGTCGGCGCCGGGAGCTCGGTGGCGCGCGGGTTGGTCAGCAGCGCCTCGAGGGTCATCATCGGGCGGACCTGCTGGCCCGCGGTGACCACGAGCGGGGTCTTGTTGGCGGCCGCGTTGACCAGCGCGCCGACCGCGTTCCCGACGCCGGGCGCGGTGTGCAGGTTGACCAGGGTCGGACGGCCGGTGGCCTGGGCGTACCCGTCGGCCATCCCGACGACGGCCGCCTCCTGGAGCCCCAGCACGTAGGTGAAGTCGTCGGGGAACTGCTGGAGCATCGGGAGCTCGGTCGAGCCGGGATTGCCGAAGACCGTGGTCATCCCGTGGGCCCTGAACAGCTCGAGCGCCGCCTCGCGCACCGTGCACGTGGGTCCGGCTCCGCTGCGCTGCGCGTCGGTCGTCACGCCCGAGGGTCTACCCCCTGGGGCGCGCGATCACCAGCGGATCACCAGACCTGGTGGGGCACCTGTGCGGGCAGGTGCAGCCTGCTCACGCGCACGACGACGTCGGACAGGTCGTCGCCGTCGAAGGCGCGGCGCAGTTCCTCCGCCCGGAGCGTGGCCGCGACCCCCTCGTAGGGACCGTGTGCGTCCATCTCGCCGGTCTCCGGGTCGAAGACCAGCACCACGTAGCCGTCGCATTCGTCGAGATCCGCGACTGCCGCCAGCAGCGTCGCGGGCCGTTCGTTCAGCACGATGATCACCTCCGCTCCGTTCATCGCCACGATGACGGGCCGTGTGACGTCGCGGGCAGAAGTTGCCACCTTCGGGGGATCGGGTTCCGACGACGGCGTGCGGGGGTGACACCCCATCCGGTGGCCGGTACGGCAGCGTGACCGGCAGCCGTCTAGCGTGCCCGCCATGTCCCGCGACGCTGCCGTGTCCCGTGACGCCCCCTCCGCCACCACGCCCCTCGGCGCGACCCGCGATGTCGTGCCCTTCGTGCTCGACATCCCGGCTGACCAGGTCGCTGACCTGCACGAACGGCTGCGCCGGGTCCGGCTGCCGGAGCCCGAGCCGGTCGACGACTGGTCGCAGGGCATCCCGACGGCCACCGTGGCGGAACTGTGTCGTGCCTGGCTCGAGGAGCACGACGTCCACGCCCTGGCCGACGAGCTCAACTCCCGGGGGCAGTACCGCACCGTCATCGACGGCCTCGGGATCCACTTCCTGCACGCAGAGTCACCACGGAGCGACGCGCAGCCGCTGCTGCTCACCCATGGGTGGCCGGGCTCGGTGGTCGAGTTCCTCGACGTCCTGGACGCATTGACCACCCCGGCCGACCCGTCGGATCCGGCGTTCCACGTGGTCGCGCCGTCCCTGCCGGGCTTCGGGTTCTCGGACAAGCCGACCACGACGGGCTGGGGCGTCGACCACATCGCCGACGCCTGGGTCGAGCTGATGGACCGTGTGGGCTACCCCCGCTTCCTCGCCCAGGGGGGCGACTGGGGCGCGATGGTGACGACCGCGCTCGGCGTCCGTCACCCCGACCGCGTCGCCGCGATCCACACGACGATGCCGCTCGCCGACCGCCCGGAGGGCGCACGCACCGAGGACCTGCCCGAGCTCGAGCAGCAGTGGCTGGCGCAGGCGCGGGAGTTCCGCGAGGTCGGCAGCGGCTACTCCGCCCAGCAGCGCACCCGCCCGCAGACCCTCGGGTACGGGCTGGTCGACTCGCCGGCCGGCCAGCTCGCGTGGATCGCCGAGAAGTTCGGGGTGTGGACGTTCGGCGGCGCGACGCTGGACCCCTCGGTGCCACGGAAACGTCTGCTCGACAATGTGGCGGTGTACTGGTTCGGCGGGTCGGGAGCGTCGTCGGCGCGGATCTACTGGGAGAGCTTCGGGGGCGTGGACCGGTCGGCGCCGGTCACCGTGCCCTCGGCCGTGTCGATCTTCCAGGCGGAGATGGCGAAGATGCCGCGCTCCTGGGTCGAGGCGCGCTACACCGACCTGCGTCACTGGAACGTCCTCGACCGCGGCGGGCACTTCGCCTCGCTGGAGGAGCCGGAGCTGTTCGTCGCCGAACTCAGAGGTGCCTTCGGCTCGTGAGTAGTTCTGGTGGCTATGACGACCACAAGTACTCACGTGCTCCGCTCCACAGCTCGCGGGTGATCACCGAGGCGGACTCGGTGGCCGCGAGCCGGGCGGCCTGACCCGCCCAGTGGTTGGTCCGGTCGATGCCCTCCCCCGTCGGCTGACCGCGCCGCCACTGCCCGACCAGCGCCCGCTGCACCGGGTAGCCCGCCGGAGGAGGCGCGCCGTCGGCCGCCCACGCCCGGACGTAGTGCGTCGGCAGGGCCCGCCCCGGGCGCCCCGAGTAGGCCCGCGTGATGACCGAGGTCTCCGGCGCGGCCGCGGCGAGCTGCTCCGACCAGGCCGCCGCGATCCCGGCCTCCGGTGACCGGAGGAACGCCGTTCCCACCTGCACGGCGCTCGCGCCGAGGATCAGCGCGGCCGCGACCCCCCGTGCGTCCGCGATCCCACCCGTCGCCACCACCGGCACGCGCAGCGCGTCCACGAGTTGGGGGACGAGCGCGAGCAGCCCGACCCCGGTCCGCCCGGCCGCGTCCGGGTCGAACGTGCCGCGGTGCCCGCCGGCCTCGACGCCCTGCGCGACCACCACGTCGGCGCCGGTCCGCTCGGCGGCGAGGGCCTCCTCGAGCGTGGTCGCGCACGCGAACCACGCGATTCCCGCGGCGTGGATGCGCTCGACCATCGCCGGCTCGAACAGGCCCATGATCGACGAGATGACCGTGGGACGGGCCGCCAGGAGCGCGTCGCACTGCTCGGTGAACACGGGTGCCGCTCCCCCCACCTCGCCCGGGCTGCCGAACCGCTCGAGGAACCGTCGGGCGGGCTCCTCCCCGGAGTCCGCGGACGAGGTCTCGTCCGGGATCCAGAGGTTCATCTGGAACGCCCGCGACGAGCCCTCGCGGAACCGCCGCGCCCAGTCCCCGATCGCCTCCGGGGAGTCGAGGACCGCGCCGTCGGCGCCCATCCCCCCCGCCTCGGCGACCGCCACGGCCAGGTCCGGCGGGCAGGCACCCGCCATCGGCGCCTGGACGATCGGGACGTCCAGGCCGTACCGCTCGCAGAACGCCGCGACACGCCGCGACACCTCCGTCATCGGACTCCTCCTCGGTCTCGTTGCTCAGGTCAGGGATCCCAGCGGGTCCGCCCGCGCCAGCTCCGGGTCGTCGCCCGCGAACGTCACCGCCCGTCCGGGTCCGGTCGAGCGGGTCTCGAACCGCACCGTCACACGCCGGTGCCCGGCACCCTGCACCCACCCGTGGCCGTGCTCGGGGTGGGTGACGTCGTCCCCGGTGCGCCACTCCCGCGCGGGATCGGGCGCGGGCTCGTCGTCGGGCAGGCGGTCGTCGTCGGCCAGGCGGTCCTCGGGAGGCGTCCCGACGACGGCGGCCCGGCGCGTCCCGCCCGTCTCCGGGTCCTCGACGGGACCGGGCCCCGCGACGCGGCCCGGTGCATCCTCGAACAGCGAGCCCTGCACCGCCGTCGTGAGGCCCGCGTAGGACACCCCGACCAGCCGCACCCCCGCGTCCGGCAGCGCGGCCACCGCGAGCCGCTGGGCGGTCTCGGCCAGAACGGGCAGGTCGGTCGAGGCCACCGCGGTGGTCTCGGAGCGGGTGTGGGTCGCGAAGTCGCCGCCGCGGACCTTCACCGTCACCGTCCGCGCCGCCCGTCCCGAGGCCACCAGGCGGCGGTGGGCCGACCCGGCGAGCTCGGCGACGGCCCGCCGGACCACGGCGACGTCGGAGAGGTCGGTGTCGAACGTCGTCTCCGCGCTGACCTGCTTGGCCTCGCCGCGCTCGGTGACCGCGCGGTCGTCGATCCCGCGCGCGAGCCGGTGCAGCCCGGTCCCGACCGCCGAGCCCAGCAGCGCCGTCACCTCCGAGAGCTCGAGCGCGGCCAGCGCGGCCACCGTGGTGACGCCCGCGCGGGCCAGCGTCGTCTCGGCCACCGGCCCGATCCCCCACAGCGCGCGCACCGGTAGCGGGTCGAGCAGGCCCCGTTCGCCGCCGTGCGCGACGACGTGCACCCCGTCCGGCTTCGCGAGCCCCGACGCGATCTTCGCGACCTGCTTGCCGGATCCCGCCCCGACCGACACCGCGAGCCCCGTCGCCGCCCGGACGTCCGCCCGCACCGTCTCCGCCCAGGCGCGCACCTCCTCCTCGGGCGCGCCCGCCAGCGCCTCCGGCTCGGCGAAGGTCTCGTCGTAGGCGACCTGCTCGAGCACCGGAGCCGCGGCCCGGACCACGCCGAAGAAGGCCTCGGAGAGCGTGCGGTACACCGCCGTGCGGGGCGGCAGCGCGACCGCGTGCGGGACCAGGCGCCGCGCCTGCGCCATGGGCATCGCCGACCGGGCACCGTGGGCCTTCGCCTCTCCCGACGCGCCCGCGACGATCCCGCGCGGCCCCAGCCCGCCGACGAGGACCGGGCGCCCCCGCAGCGTCGGGCGGGTGAGCTGCTCGGCGGAGGCGAAGAAGGAGTCGAGGTCGAGGTGGACCACCCACCGCCCCCGGCCCACCCCGCCACCGCTCACGACGGCGGGTGCCACGTCGCGTCGGGCCGGGCCCAGAGCAGGTCGGCCTCGGCCAGCACCGCGGCGGGCGTGCCGCTCCAGGTGACCCCGACGGCGGTGAGCCCCGCCCGGTGGGCGGCCCACACGTCCTCCGCCGAGTCGCCGACCATCGCGGCGTTGCTGACGCCGTCGGGCAGCAGCCGGCCGAGGCCGAGGAGCGCCTCGGTGAGGACGGCGTCCTTCCCGACGACGCCGGGTGCGCTCCCCGCGACGTGCCCGAAGTACCGGGCCCACCCGAGCCGGTCGACGACCCGCCGCGCGCTCGGCGTCGACGCCGACGTCGCCACGGCCATCTCGACGCCCGCCCCGGCCCACCGCGCGAGGACCGCCGCCACCCCGGCCACCGGACGCAGCCCGCCGCGCTCGAGCAGCGTGCCCTCGAGGTCCCACACCACACACGCCCAGGGCGAGTCCACGGTCACGAGGATCCCATCCCGTCACCCGCGCCGGGGCGGTTGCACGCGGCCGACGGGGGCAATCCGCGCCCATGGGTTACGACGTCACGCAGGTCCAGAAGTCCCTCGGGGGATTCCAGTACCCGGGCAGCCCGGAGCAGCTCGCCGACCACGCCAAGGACAAGGGGGCCGACGACCAGCTCGTCGACACCCTCCGCGGCCTCGACAAGGATCAGTTCGACGGCCCGAACGCCGTCATGGAGAAGTTGAGCCAGGCGGGCGCGCTCGGCGGTTCCTGAGGTGGTCCGCGGTCCGGGCCGACACGGCCCGGGCCGCGCCGCCGGCCTCAGCGCCGGTCCTCGGCGCCGACCCTCAGCGCGGCATCGTCGGGAGTCGTTGCTCCACGACCTCGCGGGCGCCTTCCAGCGTCCCGTCGTTCGTCCAGACGGCGGGGTCGAGCCGACTGACGCTCCAGCCGCCGGGCTTGACGCGGCTGCCGTAGAGGAAGATGTCCTTCTCCTCGACCCACTCGATCTCGTACTCGATCGGCTGCGGGGCGTCCGACTGCCACGTCCACACCGCGCCCGACCGTCGGCTGACCTCCCGGACCTGCCGACCGTCGACGTCCCACGTCCCCACGACGAATCCTCTCCGCCGGTCGGTGCCGTGCACACCACCGGAACACGTCCGAGCTTGCGCCGATCGGCGCATCAGACTAACGGGTTCCGTCTCGGGACGAGACAACCAGCAGCATTTGCCACCGGGCCTGGCGACACCGCCCCGGCTACGCCGCCGGCGACCAGCCCTCGCGGCACAGCGCCCCGACGATCCGGCGGGCGTCCGCGCGGTGCGCGTCCGACCGGTGGGACGTCCAGCTCCACTCCGCGCACTCGCGGTGCAGCAGGTGGGCGACGACGGTGGCCGCGTGCTCCCGGTCCTCGGTCGAGACCTGGGCGGCCCGGGGCGAGGCGGCCGGCCGCATGAGCGCCGCGACCGCCTCGGTGGGACGGCGCGCCGCGAGGTCGTCGGCGGGCCGGTCGGGAGCGTCGGTGGTGGCACCGGACGGGGGAGCACTCATGGCGCCTCCTGGAGTCGGGCCCGCGGGCCCCGATGAGGGCGCCACGTGGCCGTCGGCCGAGCTGCATGCGCGGCGGCCTCGGCGACGCCCTGGCGCACGTACTCAGGGTGACCGCCCGGGAGCCAGGAGGAAACGACCGCGGGAGCAACGACACATCACCTGTCCGTTCGGAGGTTGTGCCCGCGACGATGGCCACCGGTCCGGCCGTGACGGGAGTCTCCGGCCGCGCCGCGCCCAGACACCCGCTCACCGAGGAGCCCGATGACCGCCCCGTTCACCGTCGACCTCGACCCCACCCCCGGCCGCCGCCAGGGCGAGGAACGCTTCGTGCTGCACCACGGCGACCAGACCCGCGAGGTCGTCCTGCACGACTACGCCACGGTGTACTCGGTGCCCGGGCTCTACGAGGAGGTCGTGCAGCACCGGCTGCAGTGCGCCTCGCCCGCCACCGTCGCCGACGCGCTGGTCGAGGCGGGGTCGTCGATCGGGGTGCCCCCGGCGGACCTGCGCGCCTTCGACCTCGGAGCCGGCAACGGCGTCGTCGGCCAGGAGCTGGCCGCCCGCGGGGTCACCGTCGTCGTGGGCGCGGACGGCATCGACGAGGCGCGCGACGCCGCCCACCGCGACCGCCCGGGGCTCTACGCGCACTACCTCGTCGGCGAGCGGCTCGAGGGCGAGCAGGTGGCCCGGCTGGTGCGCGAGGAGCGGCTCAACGCGCTCGTCGCCGCCGGCGCGGTCGGCGAGGGGCACGTGCCGGTCGACGCGCTGGCGGAGCTGTGGTCGGCGTTCCCCGCCGACTCGGTGATCGCGCTGACGCTCAAGGACGGCGGACCGGAGACCGGGGACCACGACGTGCCCGACGTCGAGGGCATGCTCGCCGGGTTCGAGGACACGAGCGTCGTCCTCCGGCGCCGCTTCCGGCACCGGCTCTCGATGGCCGGCACCGAGCTGTACTACGTGGTGCTCGCCGCCGTGAAGCGGTGACGCTCAGCCGTCGCGCCCACCCGCGACGAGCGTGAGGTGCGGCCGGCGACGACGTCCGCCCCGCCCCTCGACGCCGGCCCCGGCGAGCATGCCGGGGCGCCAGGCCCGGTCGGCGTCCGGACGACGGCGGGAGCCCACGGCCCGTCCGGCGAGCTCGTTGACGAGGTCGTCGGCGAGCTCCTCGGAGAGGACGCGGTCCTCGTCGTAGGCGTCGAGGACGTCCCTCCCGCGGCGCCAGGCGTCATCACGCCACGAGGCCGGGCCCCAGCAGTCGTCGCCGTCACGGGCGAGGCGTCCCATCTCGATCATCAAGGACATCGTCGGCGCAGGTGGACGGGCTCCACAGCCCGGTCGCCGCATGGAGTGATGACTCGATGGAGGACCCTTTTCCGACGCGCCGTCCTCGAGGGCTCCACCGATCGTCGGCGTGGCGCGCCGCGGAGGGCCCGGCGCCCGGCGCGGGGTGCGACGGGTCACGTCGTCCGACAGGATCGGGGACATGCGCACGCACGCGGTGGCGATCGTCGGTTCCGGGCCGTCCGGCTTCTACGCCGCCGGGTCGCTGCTGGATTCCACCGACCCGCCGGTCCGCGTGGACATGTTCGACCGGCTCGCAACGCCGTGGGGTCTCGTGCGCGCCGGGGTGGCGCCGGACCATCCCAAGATCAAGTCGGTGAGCGGGCAGTACGACAAGATCGCGGCGCGGCCCGGGTTCCGCTTCTTCGGCCACGTCTGCCTCGGGGAGGACGTCACCGCCTCCGAGCTGCTCGAGCGGTACGACGCGGTGATCTACGCCGTCGGGTCGCAGACCGAGCGCCGGCTCGGGATCGGCGGCGAGGACCGCGAGGGCAGCCACGCCTCGGTGGACTTCGTCGGCTGGTACAACGGCCACCCCGACTACGTGGGCCTCGCCCCCGACCTCGGCGCTGAGCGCGCGGTGGTGATCGGGGCGGGCAACGTGGCGCTCGACGTCGCCCGCATGCTCCTGCTCCCCGAGGAGGACCTGCGGCCGACCGACACCGCCGACCACGCCATCGAGGCGCTGGCCGGCTCCGGCGTGCGGGAGGTGGTCGTCTGCGGCCGCCGGGGGCCGGTCCAGGCGGCGTTCACCACCACCGAGCTGCGCGAGCTCGACGACATCGAGGGGCTGGCGATCAACGTCGACCCCGCGCAGCTGCCGGACGCGGCGGGCGACGAGGACCTCCCCAAGGCGACGCGGCGCAACGTCGAGCTCTTCCGCCGGTGGGCCGAGGCCGGACCGGCGCCGGACGCCGGGCGCGCGATGGAGTTCCGGTTCCTGCGGTCCCCGGTGGAGATCCTCGGTGAGGGCGAGGACGGGCCCGTCACCGGTGTCGAGCTCGCGGTCAACCGGCTGGAGACCGACGACGACGGCCGAGTGCGCCCGGTGGACACCGGGGAGCGGGAGACCGTCGAGTGCGGGCTGGTGCTGCGCGCGGTCGGCTACCGCGGGGTGGCCCTGCCGGGCGTCCCGTTCGACGAGGCCTCCGGGACGATCCCGCACACCGAGGGGCGCATCGAGGGGCGCGAGCGCGAGTACGTCGTCGGCTGGATCAAGCGCGGCCCCACCGGGATCATCGGCACCAACCGCAAGGACGCCAACGAGACGGTGCGCGCGCTGCTCGCCGACCTCGCCTCCGGCGCCCGCGAGGACGCCACGATCGCCTCCGCCGAAGAGGTCGAGGAGTGGCTCTCGGAGCGCTGCCCGGAGCTGGTCGACCTCGACGGGTGGGAGGCGATCGACGCCCACGAGCGCGCCGCCGGGGAGGGCGGCGGCCGGCCGCGGGTGAAGGTCGTCGACCGGTCGGAGTTCATGTCGTTGGTGCGCGAGCGCACGTGAGCACTTTTCGGCGCTATAGCACCGAAAAGTGCTCACGTGCGCGAAGCGCACCTACGCCGTCTCCTCGCCCTCCTCCTCGAGCGGGATGTAGCGGAGCTCGCGGGCCTCGGGGGTGTCGAGCAGGCCGCTGACGAAGCCGATCACGTGGTGGCGGATCTCGGCGTCGAGGTTGCCGAGCCGGCGCACGAACACCCCGCCGACCCCGCGCGCGTGCGTCTCCAGCGCGATGTCGCCGGGCCCGATCTCGTCGACCTCGACCACGATGTGCTCGCCCCCCTGCGCGAGGCATGCGTCCAGCCCGACCCGGACCGTCATCCCCACCTCGACCGGCACGTTGCGCGCACCGATCTCGACCCGCACGTCGAGATCGACGGGTACGTGGACCTCGGTGCGCCCGGCCCGGGTGCCGTGCCGGCCCCGCAGCCGGCCGACGACCCCGTTCGCGTGGGCGGTCGCCATGCCGCCCGGCCCCGCGGTGACCGGGCCGAAGGAGACCCGGTCGCCGATCAGACCGCCGATGTCCCGGACCGCCCGCTCCGGCGTCGCGATCGCCGCCACCACGGCGTCCCGGTCGGCCATCACGTGGTCCCCGCCGCGAGCTCGTCGCGGGCGCCGACCGCGAACGGCGGGGTGCTCGTCCCGACGATGCGGTAGCGGCCCCACGGGTCGACGTCGGAGAGCTCCCCCACGGCCTCGCCGTGCGGCGTCGTCAGCAGCCCGGTCGCCTTCTTGCCGCCGAGGGCGGCCTCGAGCCCGGCGTGCACCGCGACCCGGCCGTACCAGTGGTAGCGCCCGTCCAGCGGCTCGAAGTGCCCGCGCAGGGTCACCTCGACCTCGAAGGGCTCCGCGTCGGCGCTCTCCAGGCGCACCGAGGCGGGACCGCGGTAGCCGTCCTCGTCCTCCTGGTGTTCCTCGTGGGGGTGCTCGTCGGTCGGTGACGTCATCGCTGTCCGCTCCCTGGCTCGGCGTCGGTTCCCGTCGGGTCGGTGTCGGGCGTCCCGGATCGTGCGCCGGAGGTGGAGCCGGGCGACAGCTGGATCACCCGGTTGATCTCGAGCGGCACGTTCGGGTCGATGACGACGTCGCGCTGGCGGGCGAAGCCGTCGATGGCCGCCCACACCAGCGTCGTCAGGTACTCGGTGACGGAGTCGCGGCTCATCGACCGGCGCTCGAGCCACCACTCCGCGGTGTTCTGGACCAGCCCGACGACGCCGTAGGCCCACGGCTCGGCGGCACCGGAGTCCAGCCCGAAGGCGCGCAGGTAGTCGCCCAGCAGCGCGGACAGCGCCGTCGCGATGATCTCCTTGTCGGCCCGGACGACCGCGTCGCCACCGTGCCCCTGCCGGGCGAGCACCCAGTAGAGGTTCGGGTACTCCTCGAGCGTCCCCAGCACCGCGTCGATCGACTTGCGGATCCGAGGGAGCGGGGCCTCCTCGGAGTTCAGCGCCGGGATCAGGCGGTCCAGCAGGATCTCCGTCGCCCGCTCGCCCATCGCCTCGACGAGGTCGGCCTTGTCGGAGAAGTGCCGGTAGAGCACCGGCTTGGTGACGCCGGCCTCGACCGCCACCTGCTCGATCCCGAACTCGGGCCCGATCTCGGCGAGCACGCACATCGCCGCCTCGACGAACTCCGCCCGGCGCTCCTGGCGGTGCTTCGTCCAGCGGGTGCGACGCCCGTCACGTGACGGGGGCTCACTCCCCCGGTTCGGCTTGACACCCTCCGTCATGGTGCGGATGCTACCACTGGTTACAGTTACCAGCAGTAAGACGTACACAACGTTGGGGATACGCGGTGTCGGCCGCACCTGATCCCCATCCGTCACCGTCGCAGGACCGGGAAGGACGATCGCCCATGTCGGCGCCCGCCGTGCCCCAGAAGACCTCCCGAGCCGGGGAGGGGGACGCCGCCACGAAGGACCCGGCTGCCACGGCCGCCCGGTTGCTGCGTTCGGCGGCGAAGAAGTCCTACGACCCCGGGGTCGACATCGACTGGGACGCGCCCCTGGTGGACGGCGCGCTCTGGATGCCCGAGCACCGGGTGTCGCTCTACGGCACCGCGCTGTGGGACCGGATGACCCCCGAGCAGCGCGTCGAGCTCGGCAAGCACGAGGCGTGCAGCGTCGCGAGCGTCGGGCTGTGGTTCGAGACGCTGCTCATGCAGCGGCTGCTCAAGGACTTCTACGCCGACGACCCCACCACCCCGCGCGCCCAGTGGGCGCTCACCGAGGTCGCCGACGAGTGCCGGCACTCGCAGATGTTCGCGCGGCTCGTGGCCCGGGCCGGGGTCGAGCCCTACGGCGCGGTCCCGGCCGTCCACCAGCTCGGCAAGCTGTTCTCGGTGCTCAACTGGGGTCCGGCGGCCTACGCGTCGATCCTCGTGGCCGAGGAGGTGCTCGACCGGCTGCAGCGCGAGCAGGCGCACGACGACGCCATCCAGCCGCTCATGCGCCAGGTCAACCGCATCCACATCGTGGAGGAGGCGCGCCACGTCGCCTTCGCCCGCGACGAGGTGACCCGCGGGATCGCCGAGCTCAACCGCGCCGAGCTCGCCTACCAGCGGTTCACGTGCGCGCTCACCTCGTTCTTCGTCGTGCGCAGCCTGATCAACCCGAAGGTCTACGCCGCCGTCGGGATCGACC
This sequence comes from Actinomycetospora sp., assembly GCF_036497585.1. Lineage (GTDB taxonomy): Bacteria > Actinomycetota > Actinomycetes > Mycobacteriales > Pseudonocardiaceae > Actinomycetospora. The sequence goes on from NZ_DASXJD010000042.1 coordinate 48,041, forward strand.
CCCGTGAGGGACACCGCACCGCGCTCGCGAACCCGCACCACCGCGAGATGATCCGGTTCGGCGGCGAGAAGATCATGGCCTTCCTCGACGAGGCCGGGATGCTCGCCGGGCCGGGGCGGGCGCTGTGGAAGAAGTCGTTCCTGCTGGAGACGTGATGACGACGAGCGAAGACGTCGGCCCGCTGGGGCTCGCCACGGGCATCAGCCTGCGGGTCGCCCGCTCGGGCGTCCCGAGCCCCGGCGAGCCGACCCTCGTCCTCGCCCACGGCTGGTCGCAGGACCTGCGGACCTGGGACCGGGTGCTGGGCGACCTGCGCCGCGCGGGGGTGAGCGCGCCGGTGCTGCGCTACGACCACCGCGGGCACGGCGGCTCGGAGTCCCCGGGCCGCGAGGGCGCGACGATCGGGCGGGCCGCCGACGACCTCGCGGCGATCATCACCGACCACGTCGAGGGCCCGATCGTGCTGGCGGGGCACTCGATGGGCGGCATGACGCTGATGGCCCTCGCCGAGCGCCACCCCGACCTCGTGCGCGAGCGGGTGCGCGCGGCGGGCTTCGTCGCGACGGCGAGCGACGACATGGCCGAGATGCGCCTGGGGATCCCCGGCCGCCGCGGCGCGTTCGTCGCCCGCGGCGAGCGGGTGATCATGCCGTTCCTGGCCTCCGTCGGGGACCGTGCACCGGTGCACCGAGCCGACCCCGAGGGCGACGGCGTCCACAGCCGGTCCGTGGCGCTGGCCCCGGTGGTGCGCCGGCTGGTCTTCGGCCGCCACCCGCGGCGCGCCGACGTGCTCTCGGTCGCCGAGCAGACCTTCGCCGCGGACCCGGTCGCGGTGGCCGCGTTCCGCGCCTCCATCGGGGAGCACCGGCGGACGTCGTCGCTCGCGGCGCTGCGCGGGCTCCCGACGGTGGTCCTGGTCGGCACCCGCGACCGGCTCTGCCCGCCCGACCACGCCCGCACCATCGCCGCGTCGCTGCCCGACGCCGAGATCGTCGTCCTGCCCGGCGCCGGCCACATGATCACCTTCGAGCGCTCCCAGGAGGTGGCCGCACACCTGCAGGGGCTGCTCGAGGCCGCCACCGTCGCGGCGCCCAACAACACGTCGAGGGAGACGCGCGTTGCCGGCTGAATTCCACGACGTCGTCGTCGTCGGGACCGGGTTCGCCGGGCTCGGCCAGGCGCTGGCGCTGGCGCGGTCCGGGGTCCGCGACGTCGTGCTGCTCGAGAAGGCCCCGGCGTCCGCCGGCGTCGGCGGCACCTGGCGGGACAACACCTATCCCGGCTGCGCGTGCGACATCCCGTCGCACATGTATTCGCTGTCCACCGACCCCAACCCGGACTGGTCGCGCTCCTACTCCCCCCAGCCGGAGATCCGCGCCTACCTCGAGCGGGTGGCCGACCACCACGACCTGCGCCGCCGGGTTCGGTTCGCCACCGAGATGACCGGCGCCACCTGGGACGAGGAGACCCGGACGTGGGAGGTGCACACCACGAACGGCGAGTACCGGTGCCGGTTCCTGATCTCCGGGGTCGGCGCCCTGCACCTGCCCTCGATCCCCTCGCTGCCCGGCGCGGAGCGCTTCCGCGGCGAGGCGTTCCACTCCGCGCAGTGGCGCCACGACGTCGACCTGCGCGGCAAGCGGATCGCCGTGGTCGGCACGGGGGCGAGCGCGGTCCAGTTCGTGCCGCAGATCGCGCCGGTCGCGGCCGGGGTGACGCTCTTCCAGCGCACCCCCGCCTGGGTGCTGCCCAAGGGTGATCACCCCATCGGCCGGACGCGTCGCGCGCTCTTCGCCAAGGTCCCGGCCCTGCAGCGCGCCTACCGGGCCGCGCTCTACGCCGCCCTGGAGTCCCGGGCGATCGGCTTCATGAGCCGCCCCGAGCTGCTGCGCCCCGCCGAGTGGCTCGCGCGCAAGCACATCGAGCACGCGGTCTCCGACCCGGACCTCGTCGAGAAGCTCACGCCGCGCTACTCGCTGGGGTGCAAGCGGGTGCTGGTCTCCAACGACTACTACCCCGCCCTCGCGCGCCCGACCGTCGACGTCGTCACCTCCGGCATCGCGGAGGTGACCGAGACCGGGATCGTCGACCACGCCGGGGTCGAGCACCCGGCCGACGTGATCGTCTACGGCACCGGGTTCCACGTCACCGACGCCTTCGACGGGATCGCGATCACCGGCCGCGGCGGGCGCACACTGCGCGGGACCTGGGCCGAGCACGGGATGGCGACCCACTACGGCATCACCGTGACCGACTTCCCGAACCTGTTCTTCCTGCTCGGGCCGAACACCGGGCTGGGCCATAACTCCGTCGTGTTCATGATCGAATGCCAGACGCGGTACGTGGCGCAGGCGATCGCGGCGGTGCATGACGCCGGGTGCAGCGGGCTGGACGTGCGTTCGGAGGCGCAGACCCGGTCCAACGCGGCGGTCCAGCACCGGCTGCGCAAGGGCATCTGGACCCGGGGCGGCTGCACGAGCTGGTACCTCGACGCCGCCGGGGTGAACCGGACCATCTGGCCGGGCTTCACCGTCCGGTACTGGGCCGAGACCCGCCGCTTCCGGGCCGAGGACTACGAGCTCTTCGGCCGCGCGTCGGACTTCGGGCTCCCGACGACGGGGCCGCCCGTCCGGTCCCCGAACGGCACGCGGGAGGCGCTGCCGGTCGCACCCTGACCGCCCCGGACCGCCCCGGACCGCCCCGGACCGCCCCGGACCGCACGAACGGCCGGTTCGTCACCGAAGAAGGTCACGAACCGGCCGTTCGTGCTTTCGGGACCACGAGGAACCGCCGAAGACGTCGACCCCGCCCTTCGGGCTGAACTCCGCCAGCGCGCGGTCGACCCGGGCGAGCTCGTCGTCGCCGAGGCGGACGCGGGCGGCGTCGAGGTTCTCGACGATGTGGGCCGGGGTGCGGCTGCCGGGGATCGGGACGACGTGCTGGTGCTGGTGGAGCAGCCAGGCGAGCGCGAGCTGGGCCGGGCTGATGCCGAGCTCCTCGGCGATGGAGCGCACCGGGGCGTAGCGGTCGTTGTTGGCGGCCAGGTGCGCGAAGCGGTCGATGTTGTTGCGGAAGTCGCCCTCGGCCAGAGCGGACACCGCCCCCGTCAGGAACCCGCTGCCCAACGGGCTCCAGGCGACGATCCCGACGCCGAGCTCGTCGGCGGTCTCGAGCAGGGCCGGGTCGGGGCGGTGCCACATGGCCCACTGGGTCTGCACGGCGCTCACCGGGTGCACGGCGTGGGCGCGGCGCAGCGTGGCGGCGTCGACGTTGGACAGGCCGAGGTGGCGCACTGTGCCGTCCTCGATCAGTTCGGCGACGGCGCCGACGGTGTCCTCGATGGTGATCTCGGGGTCGGGGAAGTGCGGGTAGTAGAGGTCGATGCGGTCGGTGCCCAGCGCCCGCAGCGACTGCTCGGCGTAGCCCCGGACCAGGCGCGGGTCGGCGTTGACGGCGAGCTCGCCGAACTCCAGCCCGACGCGGAACCGGTGGCCGGGCTCGCCGTCGGGAATCCGCATCCCGAACTTCGTGGCGATGACGACCTCGTCGCGGACCGGCGCGAGGGCGCGCCCGACGAGGCGCTCGTTGTGGCCGTCGGCGCCGTAGCCGTCGGAGGTGTCGACGAGGGTGGCGCCGGCGTCGACGGCCGCGCGCAGGGCGGCCTCGCCGGTCTGGTCGTCGATCTCGCCGTACATCCCGGGCGAGAGCACCATCGCCCCGACGCCGAGGGCCGAGACGGACAGATCGCCGAGGGTGCGGCTGGGCAGTGCGCTCATGGCGTCCCAGCCTCGGGCCGCGGCCGTCGCACGTCCAAGACCGGCCGTGATAACCATCGGTCATGAGCACGCCGTCGTCGCCCTCGGGGGACGTGCACCTGCGCGACCTGCGCTACTTCGTCGCGGTGGCCGACGCGGCCAGCTTCACCCGCGCCGCCGAGGCCCTCTTCGTCTCCCAACCGGCGCTCTCCAAGCAGGTCCGCGCGCTGGAGACGCGGCTCGGGGTCCGGCTGCTCGAGCGGGGGTCGACCGGGCTCGCCCTGACCCCGGAGGGCGAGGCGCTGCTGCCGCATGCGCGGCGGATGGTCGAGGACTGGGCGGCCGTGCGGGCCGAGGTGCGCCGCGCCGGGGCGGCGCCGACCCTGCTCGTCGGGCTGCAGACCGCCGTCGGGCGTGACCTCACCCGGCGACTGCTCGAGGCCACCCGGGAGCGCGGCGCGAGCATGCAGGTGCGGTTGATCAGCTGGTCGGACGCGAGCACCGGACTCGCCGACGGCAGCGTCGACGTGGCGTTCGTGTGGTTGCCGCTGGTCGCCCCCGACGTCGAGGCCCGGGTGCTGCTTCGGGAGCCGCGGTGGGTCGCGCTGGCCGCGGACCACCCGCTGGCGGCCCGGGCCGAGGTGACGATGGCCGAGCTGGCCGACGAGCCGTTCGTCGCGCTGCCGCGGGCGGCGGGGGCGCTGCGGGAGTTCTGGCTGGCCTCGGCGGAGCGGTCGGCGCCGGCGAGGGTGGCGGTGGAGGCCGACACCGCGGAGGGCGCGATCGAGGCGGTGGCCTCCGGGGTCGGGGTGGCGTTGCTCGCCGAGGGGAACGCGCGCCTGCTCGCCCGGCCGGACGTGGTGTGCCGGCCGGTACCCGACCTCGCGCCGTGCGAGCTCGCCGTCGCCTGGCGTCGCGGGGACGACCGGGAGCTGGTGACGGCGGCCGTGGGTGCGCTGGCCGGTCAGGCCGGGTGAGTGACCGGCGCCGTCCTGACGTCAGATGCCAGGAACGTGCCGTTGCTGCCACGGGGGCGGAACCCGGGGCGGGGGACGGGGCCCGGAGCGCACCTACCGGTTGCGCCGCCGCCGGATCAGGCCCTCCTGCACCACCGAGGCCACGAGTGTCCCGTCCGAGGCGTAGAGCCGGCCGGTCGCGAGCCCGCGCCCGCCGCCCGCGTTCGGGGATTCCTGCACGTAGAGCAGCCAGTGGTCGGCGCGGAACGGGCGGTGGAACCACACCGCGTGGTCCAGGCTCGCGACGTCGACCTGCCGCGAGGCGACCCCGCCCTCGACGTGCGGGAGCAGCGCCGCCTCGAGCAGCGTCAGGTCGCTGGCGTAGGTGAGCACGCAGGCGTGCAGCAGCCGTCCCCGGGGGTCGGAGGGGGGCGGTAGCTCGCCGTCGGCCCGCAGCCACACCCGGTTGCGGGCGACCGGGGCGGTGGCGAAGTCCCAGGGGGCGTGGTCGACGTAGCGCACGTCCAGCGGCCAGGTGAGCGCCCGCCCGGTGGTCGTGTACGCCGGCTCGGGCGACGGCACCGGCGGGCGGTCGCGCCGATCGAGGCCGTCGGGGCCGGGCGTCTCGGGCATCTCCGCCTGGTGGGTGACGCCCTCCTCGAGCACCTGGAACGAGGCGGACATCGTGAAGATCGCCTCGCCGCGCTGCACCGCCGTGACGCGCCGCGTGGTGAATGAGCGGCCGTCCCGGGTCCGGTCGACCTCGTAGACGATCGGCCGGTGCGGGTCCCCCGGGCGCAGGAAGTAGCCGTGCAGGGAGTGCACCGCGCGGTCGTCAGCGACCGTCCGGCCCGCGGCCACCATCGCCTGGGCCGCGACCTGCCCGCCGAAGACCCGCAGCAGCGACTCCTGGGGGCTGCGCCCCCGGAAGATGTCGCGCTCGATGTCCTCGAGGTCCAGCACGTCGTCGACCAGCTCGTCGAGCGCCTTGCTCATGGCGCGGCATCTTCTCGTCCGGCGCCCGCCCTGTCGATCAGGGCGTGATCACTCGCCGAACGAGAGCACCGAGACCTTCGTGCCGGCCAGGTCCAGCCCGAGGAGGGAGCCGCCCGTCGACCCGCTGTCCGAGGACTGCGCGTCGTCGTGCGCCGCGGCCGGGGCCGGGCCGGCCTCCGCCGCCGCCCCCGGCGTCTCGGTGTGCGACGCCGGCGCGGCGACCTCCCGCACCGGGGCCGCGGCCGCGGGGGCGGCCCCCGGCGGGGCGGCGGGGGTGAAGGACATGATCGACGGAGCGGGAGCGGGCTGGGGGACGGGCACGGTCTGCGTCGCCGCCTCCGCGTGGTGCCCGGTGACCGGGGAGGACGTGGACGACCCCGACGAGGCCGGGGCCGACCCGTGCGCGGTGGCTGGCGCGGACAGCAGGCCCAGCGTCGTGGGCGGCGGGGCCGTGGCAAGGCCGTAGGACTGCACCGGGGCACCTCCGCTCGCCGTCGACGTGCCGACCTGCGGCGTCGCCGAGGACGTCTGCGTGCCGTGCTGGTCCGAGAGCGGGGTGACGCCGAGGACGGTGTGCGCCCCGAACGCCACGGCTGCTGCGACGGGGATCCCCACGACGACGCCCTTGCTGCGCAGCGGGTGCGCATGCATCGCGTGACGGGCGCGGGCCATGTGACTTCTCTCCTCGTGTTCCGGGGGGAGTTGCCGCCGTCTCCCGAATGACGCCGGGCCGTCATGCGCACACGAGCGCATGACCACTCACCGCACCCAACGCGCCCACGTCGTTCCCGTTACGGGTGACGCCCGCGGTGACCGCCACAGTCACTGTGCGTGGTTGTTGATCACAACGGGTCGTCGGCTGGCCCCCGTCGCGTGGACCGACCAGACTCACCGCTCGGGCGGCGCGGACACGACCCGCCCGTCGTCGACACCGTGGTCGTGGAGGAGGAACGGGTGCAGCAGCTCTCGGGTCTGGACGCGGCGTTCCTCGCTGCCGAGGACGAGCACCAGGCCCTCCACATCAGCCAGCTCGTCGTGCTCGACCGACCGGATCCGGACTTCCAGCCGTTCACGGCCTGGCGCCGCCAGCTCGCCGACCGGCTGCACCTGCTCGAGCCGTTGCGCCGTCGTCTCGTCGAGGTGCCGCTCGGGCTGGACCACCCCTACTGGATCTCCGACCCGGACTTCGACCTCGACTTCCACGTGCGGCACTCGGCGGTGCCCCCGCCCGGCACGGACGAGCAGCTCGACACCCTCGTCGGCCGCCTGATCGCGGGCCCGATGGACCGGGACCACCCGCTGTGGGTCTCCCACGTCATCGAGGGGCTCGCGCCCACCGAGGAGTCCCCGCACGGCCGGTTCGCGCTGCTCACGATGGTCCACCACGCCGCCGTCGACGGCGCGTCCGGCGCCGAGCTGCTCACGCTCATGCTCGACGACTCCCCCGACGCCGAGCGGCCCGCCGACGCCGGGGCGTGGCGACCGGAGGACCCGCCGTCGACCGTCGACGTGCTCGGGCGCGCCGCCTGGCACGGGGTGACCCGCCCCGGGCGGGCGCTGCTCCTCGCCGCCCGCGCGGGCCAGCAGCTCGCGGCCGCGACGCGCCAGCCCGCCGTCATCGACCTGGCCGACCGCGTCCGCCGCTCGCTGCGCGGGCCGGTCGGCGAGGTCCTCAACCTCGGGCGCGAGCGCGACCCGGACGCCGACCCGCCGCGGCTGCCCGCGGCGCCCGCGCCCGCGACCCCGTTCAACGCCGCGATCAGCCGCTACCGCCGTTTCGCCCGCCGCTCGGTCCCGCTCGCCGACGTCAAGGCCGCCGGAAAGGAGCACGAGGCGACCGTCAACGACGTCGTCGTGGCCGCCTGTGCCGGCGCGCTGCGGACCTACCTGCTCGAGCACGGTGCGCTACCGGACCAGCCGCTGACCGCCCTCATCCCGGTCTCGCTGCGCACCGGCGAGGAGCCCGACATGTGGACCAACCGGGTCTCGGGCACCGTGGCCTCGCTGCCGACCGACGTCGCCGACCCCCGCGAGCGGCTGACCGCCGCGCACCGCTCGCTCAAGACCGCCAAGGCGGTGTTCGCCGCGACGCCCGCCGCGCTCGCCCCGGACGGCGTCGAGCTCGGCACGCCCGCGATCACCACGCTGATCAGCCGCGCCACCACCCGCTGGGCCACCAACGGGGTGCTGCCGTTCAACGTCATCGTCTCCAACGTCCCCGGGCCGAAGGAGCCGCTCTACATGGCGGGAGCCCGGGCCCGGCACTACTACCCGGTGTCCGCGATCGCCGACGGCCAGGGCCTCAACATGACGGTGCAGAGCTACGCCGGGTTCGTGGACGTCGGTCTGGTGGCCGACGCGGAACTGGTCCCCGACCTGCCCCGCCTGGCCGACCTCGTGGTCGCGGAGCTCGAGGTGCTCGCGCAGGCGGACTCGTGAGCGCTCGTCGGCGCCTGCTCGAGCTGCTCGCCCACCCGCCGTCGGACACGACGGGGCCGTGGCTGGACCTCGTCGCCGGCCGGCCGGGCTCGCGGGGGCGCGTCCAGGACGTCTGGCAGAGCGAGGGGGGCGCGAGCGGGTACGACGGGCTGCTCGCCGTGGGCGACCGGCTCGAAGGCGTGGTCCCCGACCTCCTGGGCGGGCGGAACCTGCGGGCGTTCTACCGGGTCGACGAGCGCCTGGGCCTGGTCGGCGGCGAGACCGTGCTGGACCTGGCCTGCGGGCCGGGGACGCTGACCCGGCGGCTGGCGCGCGCGGTCGGGCGCGACGGGCTGGTGATCGCCGCGGACCTCTCGGTGCCGATGCTCGCGCGCGCCGCCCGCTCGACGCCGTACGCATGCGTCGACTTCGCCCGCGTCGACGCGATGGACCTGCCGCTGCGCGACGCCACCGTCGACGCCATGTCCTGCTCGTTGTGCCTGCACCTGGTGCCCGACCTCGGCACCGCCCTGGAGGAGATGGCCCGGGTGCTGCGTCCGGGCGGGCCGGTCGCGATCGCGGTACCGGCGCACGCGCCGGGTCCGCTGCGGCCGCTCACCGAGACGCTGGCGCGGTTCGGGCAGGCGCGGCTGTTCGGGCCGGGTGACCTCTCCGGCGAGATGCGCTCGCGCGGCTGGACCGGGGTGGCGGAGCGGTCGCTCGGCGGCCTCCGGCTCGTGGATGCGCGCGCGCCGGGCTGAGGCCGTGTCGGCGACGGACCATCGCTGACACCTGTCAGTATCGGGACATCGTCGGCCCGGGGCCGGGCCGCTCCCTCACGACCGCGCGCCGCACCCCGTCGACGAGCAGCAGCACCCCACCGACCGCCGCGACCACCCCGAACGCCGCGACCACGTCGCCCGGCCGGTGCCAGCCGACCGCCATCACGGCGACCGAGGCGCCCGCGACGAGCACCACCCCGACGAGCCCCGCCACCCAGCGCAACGCCACCGGGAGGGCCAGCAAGGCCGCGACGACGAGCGCCGTGATCACGGTGACGTGGCCGCTGGGCAGCGAGTTCTCCGCCGAGCCCTCGCGCGGGAGGACCGACTTCAGGCCCTGGGTCAGCGCCTGCGTGGCGAGCACCAGCACCACCCCGGCCGCCGCCGCACCCGGCCGCCGTCGCAGCAGCGCGATCCCGGCGAGCACCAGCAGCACGAGCCCCACCGAGGCCACGTTCACCAGGCCCAGCAGGTCGAGCAGGCGGCCCTGCGCCCCGGAGAAGCGGTCCTCGACGGCGAGCATGAGCGCGTGGTCGATCCGGCGCCCGTGGTCGTCGGCGACCAGGAGGACCCAGCTCGAGACGACCACCAGCGTGCCCGCCGCCCCGAGCAGCACCCCGCCCACGACGCGCGCGGCCCACCCTCCCGACTTCGGGGCCCTCCCGGTGGGGAGCGGGCGCAGCGGGACGGTGGGCCGCGTGGCGATCGTTCCGGCGGACGTCATGCAATCAGGGTCCCCGCCGGACCTGATGATTCCGTGAGAACCAGGCCTGGTTCAGCCCTGGTACGCACGCTCCGCGTGCCCGAAGACGATGACGTTGTCCTCGTAGTTCCGGGTCGCCGCGTCGAACGCCCCACCGCAGGTGATCAACCGAATCTCCGGGCGGGCCGTCGGGCCGTACACGGCCGCCGTCGGGAACGCCTGCTTCGACTCCCGCTCCACCCGGTCGACGGTGAAGACGACCGACGTCCGGTCCACGCGGTGCACCACGATCTCGTCGCCCGACGCGAGCTGCGAGATGTCGGCGAAGCCGCCCTTCCTGCCGGCGTAGTCGATGTGGGACGCGAACACTGCCGGGCCGGACGTCCCCGGAGCCGCACCCCGCGAGAACCACCCGACGGTGGCCGCGTCCGGCGGGATCTGCAGCGAGAGGTCCTCGTTGAAACCGAGCTTCATGATCGAGTCGCGGGTCACGCCGATCGCGGGGATCTCGATCCCGGTCGGCGAGGACGTCGCCAGCGGCAGCGCCTCGGAGGGGGCGCTCGCGGGCACCGTCGCCGTCGCCGGACCGGTGCGAGCCGAGCCGGGTCCGCCGGTGACGACGGCGACGAGGGCGATCCCGGCGAGGGCGACGACGATCAGCGTGGTGAGCACCGAGGCGACGCGTCCGGCGCGCGATGCGGGGCGAGTGGTCCCGCGCTCGAGGGTCTCCGTCGGCACGTCAGCGCTCCCCGGCGGTCAGGAGGTCGCCCGCGTCGGCGTCCTCGGCGGTCTCCTCGGAGTGCTCGGCGGTGTCCTCGGGCCGGCCCACCCTCGCCCCCGCGAAGGTCGCGAGGGCGAGCCCCGCCAGGGCCGCGGCGAGGCCGGGAGCGACGACGGGTGCGGAGTCGCCGGTCGCGACGCCGCCCACCGGATAACCGACGTAGTCGTCGCACACCTTCGCGTAGTCGTGGGCGTTGCGCTAGCAGGCGATGCCGTCGTGGTCCCCGTCGAGACGGTTCGGGTCGGACGGGTCGGCGTGGAGGACCGCCTGCGCCTCGTCGTAGGTCAGCTGGGAGCAGTCGAGGTCCCAGAACGACGCGGGAAGCTCGCCCCACAAGGTGTGGATCGGCGTGGTGTTCGTGTTGCCCGAGGACGGCGCCGGCGTCGCCTGCAACGATGTCAGCAGGTTCGTGAGGGCCGTGATCAGATCGGTCAGGGACGCGGTCGAGGCCGCAGGGAGACCGCCGCAGAAGTCGGCGAACTGCTGGCCGAGGGTGGCCTCCGAGCCGGCCGGGGCGTTCACCTTGCTCGCCAGGTCGCCGCGCCCACCAGACCCGCCATCAGCACCGCTGCTGCGCGAATCCTCGTGCCAGCCCTCATCCGTCCGTGCTCCTCGGTCTCCCGTCCCGCCACCCCGCGGGACCGTCGACCTCGCATCGCACGCAATCCGGGCAAGCGTTACACCGGACGGCCGAACCGGTTGGTCAGTCCTCCACGCGAGTCCGCCGGCGGTGCCCGCCACGGCGTCGCCGGGCCAGCATGTGGCCGGCGACGAGGCGGGCGGGGCTCTCGCGCAGGCAGATCGAGACGCCCGCGTCGAGCATCGCGACGAGCT
>NZ_DASXJD010000043.1:0-41672 GCF_036497585.1 Actinomycetospora sp.
CAACCGCTCCGAGCGGTTCATAACACCGGACCGGCCCACCGGTCACGGTCTACATCCCGCCGGCCGGAGCCCCCACGATCAACTCAACCCCCGACCCCATGCCTTCGGGCATCGGGCGCAGCCCGGCTAGTGCTCACGAGCGCGGAGCGCACCTACCGGGCCTTGATCTCCTGACGGGCGACCGAGCGCAGGTGCACCTCGTCGGGCCCGTCGGCCAGGCGCAGCGCCCGCGCCCAGGCGTAGGCGTAGGCGAGCGGGAAGTCGTCGGACACCCCGGCCCCGCCGTGCACCTGGATCGCGCGGTCGATCACCGCGCAGGCCATCCGAGGGCAGATCACCTTGATCGCGGCGATCTCCGTCGCCGCGCCGCGCGAGCCGACCTCGTCGATGAGGTACGCGGTCTTGAGCACCAGCAGGCGGGCCTGCTCGATCTCGATGCGGCTCTCGGCGATCTGCTGCTGCACGACGCCCTGGTCGGACAGCGGCTTGCCGAAGGCGATCCGGTCGTTCGCGCGGCGCACCATCGCGTCGAGGGCGCGCTCGGCCATCCCGATCAGGCGCATGCAGTGGTGGATGCGGCCCGGCCCGAGGCGCGCCTGGGCGATCGCGAACCCGCCGCCCTCCTCGCCGAGCAGGTTCGAGACCGGCACCCGGACGTCGGAGAACTCGAGCTCGCAGTGCCCGTGCTGGTCCTGGTAGCCGAAGACGGGCAGCGCGCGCGTGATCGTCAGGCCCGGGGTGTCCCGCGGGACGAGGACCATGGACTGCTGGCGGTGGGTCGACGCGTCGGGGTCGGTCTTGCCCATGACGATGAAGATCGCGCAGCGGGGATCGGACGCACCCGAGATCCACCACTTCCGGCCGTTGATCACGTAGTCGTCGCCGTCGCGGCGGATCGAGGTCGTGATGTTGGTGGCGTCCGAGGAGGCCACCGCCGGCTCGGTCATCGCGAACCCCGAGCGGATCTCGCCGGCCAGCAGCGGCGCGAGCCAGTCCTGCTTCTGCTCGGCGGTGCCGAACAGGTGCAGCGTCTCCATGTTCCCGGTGTCGGGCGCCTGGCAGTTGATCGCCTCCGGCGCGATCACGGGCGACCAGCCGGTCACCTCGGCGACCGGGGCGTACTCCAGGTTCGACAGGCCGGACTCGGAGGGCAGGAACAGGTTCCACAGGCCGCGCTCGCGGGCCTCGGCCTTGAGCGTCTCGAGCACGGGAGGTGTGTCGTGCTCGGCCGGCGTCCCGCGCCGCGCCTCACGCCAGGACTCGTACTCCGCCTCCGCCGGGAGGATCGACTCGTCGAGGAAGGCGCGCATGCGCTTGGTGTAATCGTCCGCCACGGCGCTGGGTGCGAAGTCCACGCAACGGAGCGTCCCACCGGTCGGCGCCGCCCGCGAGGCCTCCCGGGGCGGGCCGTCCCCTCGACCCGGAGGACCTCCCCGGAAATTCCCGGCGATCACGGGGCGCGCAACCGCACCTGCGCCCCTAGACTCGCCCGCCGTGACGCAATTCCGGATCGCCGAGGCAGCCCGGCTGCTCGGCGTCAGCGACGACACCGTGCGTCGCTGGACCGACGGCGGCGCGCTGCCCGTCGAGATCGACTCCAGCGGCCGCAAGGTCATCGCGGGGGGCGACCTGGCCGGGTTCGCGCGGGCCCAGGCCCACGCCACCCCGGATCCCTCCGGGGTCGGCCGGTCCGCGCGGAACCGCTTCGTCGGGCTGGTCACGGACATCCAGAGCGACAAGGTCATGTCGCAGGTGGAGATGCAGTGCGGCCCGCACCGCGTCGTCTCGCTCATGAGCACCGAGGCCGTGCAGGAGCTCTCCCTCGAGGTGGGCTCGCTCGCGGTCGCCGTCGTCAAGGCCACCCACATCATCGTCGAGACCCCTGGAGGCACCGCGTGAGCACGCAGCCTTCCCCCCGGACGGCGCGTCGCAGTGCCGTCCTCGTCGCGGCCCTCGCCGCCCTGCTCGGGCTGGCCCTGGCCGCCTGTGGGGGGTCGGGCTCGTCCGACCAGGCCCAGCAGGACCCGCCGAAGACGCTCACCGTCTCCGCGGCCGCCTCACTCACCGAGGTCTACCAGGGGCTCGCGCAGCAGTTCCAGGCCGCCAATCCCGGCGTCACCGTGAAGTTCAACTTCGGCGGCTCCGACCAGCTGGCCCAGCAGGTGGTGCAGGGCGCCCCCGCCGACGTCCTCGCCACCGCGAGCACCAAGACGATGCAGACCGCGGTGCAGGCCGGCAAGATCCAGGGCGAGCCGGTCGTCTACGCGACCAACAAGCTGCAGATCGCGGTCGCCCCGAACAACCCCAAGCAGGTCGCCCAGCTGGCCGACCTGACCAAGCCCGGCGTGACCTCCGTCGTCTGCGCCCCCGCCGTGCCCTGCGGCGCGGCCGCCGTCGCCGCCGAGAAGGCCGCGAACGTGACGCTGAAGCCGGTCAGCGAGGAGCAGGACGTCAAGGGTGTGCTCACCCGGGTGGAGACGGGCAACGCCGACGGCGGCCTCGTCTATGTCACCGACGTCAAGAGCGCGGCCGGCAAGGTCACCGGCGTCGACTTCCCGCAGGCCAGCGCCCAGGGCGTCACGCAGTCCTACCCGATCGGCGTGGTCACGGGCAGCGCGGATCCCCAGCTCGCGCAGTCCTGGGTGAGCTTCGTGACCGGGCCGCAGGGCAAGGCGGCGCTCCAGCAGGCGGGTTTCACCACGAAGTGAGCGGGGTCCCCCGCGTCCTGTGGGTGCCGGCGGCGCTGGCGTGGCTGCTGGTCGCGGTCCCGGTCGCGGGGCTGATCGTCCGGGTCGACCTGTCGAACTTCTTCGGTCTGGTCACCTCGCCGGCGGCGCTCGCGGCCCTGTGGCTCTCGCTGAAGACCGGGCTCGCGACGATGGTCTGCTGCCTGGTCCTCGGCGGGCCGCTCGCGATCGTCCTCGCCCGCTCGCACCTGCCCGGGCTGCCGTTCATCCGGTCGGTGGTGCTGCTGCCGCTGGTCCTGCCGCCGGTGGTCGGCGGGCTGACGCTGCTGTTCCTGCTCGGGCGGACCGGACCGGTCGGCGGCTTCCTCTACGACCGCTTCGACATCACCGTGCCCTTCTCGACGACGGCGGTGGTGCTCGCGCAGACCTTCGTCGCGATGCCGTTCCTCGTGGTGTCGCTCGAGGGCTCGCTGCGCACGGCGGGGGAGCGCTACGAGGCGGTCGCGGCGACCCTCGGGGCCTCCCCGGTGACGACGCTGTGGCGGGTGACCGTCCCCGTCGTCCTGCCCGGGCTGCTGTCCGGCAGCGTGCTCGCCTTCGCCCGCGCGCTCGGCGAGTTCGGGGCGACGATCACCTTCGCCGGCTCGCTCCAGGGCACCACGCGCACGCTGCCCCTGCTCATCTACCTGCAGTCCCAGGACGACATCGACGGCGCCGTCGCGATGTCACTCGTCCTGGTGGTCATCGCGATCGTGGTGATCGTCGTCAGCCGCACCCGGGACCTGCGGTGAGCCGCCTCGACGTCGACGTCACCGTGGTGCGGGGCTCGTTCGAGCTCGACGTCTCGCTCGAGGTCGCGAGCGGCGACGTCGTCGCGGTCCTCGGCTCCAACGGCACCGGCAAGTCGACCCTCCTCGGCGCGCTCGCCGGACTGCACCGCCCCACCCGCGGCGAGATCGTCCTCGGCGGACGCACCCTCACCTCGCCGACGGTCGCGATCCCGGTGCACCGGCGCCACGTCGGGCTCCTGAGCCAGCAGGCGCTGCTCTTCCCCCACCTGTCCGCGCTCGACAACGTCGCCTTCGGGCCGCGCTCGACGGGTGCCGGACGGCGGGTCGCGCGCGCCACTGCCGAGCGCTGGCTCGCCGAGGTCGACGCCACCGAGCTCGCGGGTCGACGCCCCGCGCAGCTCTCCGGGGGCCAGGCCCAGCGCGTCGCGATCGCCCGGGCCCTCGCGTGCGAGCCCGAGCTGCTGCTGCTCGACGAGCCGTTCGCCGCCCTCGACGTGGACGCCACCCCGGCGGTGCGCTCGCTGCTGCGCCGGGTCGTGCGCGCGACCGGGGTGACGACGCTGATGGTCACCCACGACGTCCTCGACGCCGTCGTCCTCGCCGACCGCATCGTGGTGCTCGACGCGGGCCGCATCGTCGAGTCCGGGACGACGACCGAGGTGCTCACCCGGCCGCGGTCGGCATTCGCGGCCCGGATCGCCGGGCTCGACCTGGTGCCCGGTCGGTCGTCGGCGGACGGGCTGGTGACCGGTGAGGGCACCGTCGTCGCCGGCACCCACCCGGAGCCGGTCGACGACGGCGAGCGGGCGGTCGCGCTCTTCGCGCCCGCCTCGGTGGCGGTGTTCCGCGACAAGCCCGACGGGTCCCCCCGGACGACGCTGCCGGTCCGGCTGGCCGCGATGGAGCCGCACGGGGAGCTGGTCCGGCTGCGCGCCGCCACCGTCGACGGCGGGCCGGGCTGGGTCGACGGGCTCGCCGCCGACGTGACCCCGGCGGCGGTCGCCGAGCTCGGCGTCGAGCCCGGCGACCAGGTGTGGTTCGCGGTGAAGGCCGCCGAGGTGACGGTGCACCCGGCAGGGCGCTGAGTCCGAGGTCCCGCCACCGCGGTCCCGACGCCCCCCATCGCGCACCGAGGGGAGCCTTCGTGGGCGTAGAGCGGCCGGATCCTCCCCTCGCACCCCGGCCGTGGCGCTGCTGTGAGCGGATCGGCGCTGCCCGCAGCGGAGATCGTGGCGGGGCGGGCTCGCCTGGCGCGACGGTGGGCGCATGAGCGAATCGACCTCCGGGACCTTCTCGACGGAGCTGCGGACCCACCTGCTCCGCCACCGGGTGCTCGTCCTCGACGGCGCCCTCGACGACGACAACGGCACCGCACTCGCCGGCCACCTGCTCAGCCTCGCCGCGGAGAACGACCGGGCCGACATCGCGCTCTGGATCCACTCGCCGGGCGGCTCGGTGCCCGCGATGCTGGCCATCCGCGACGTCATGCGCCTGATTCCCTGCGACGTCACGACGCTGGCGCTCGGTCTCGCGTGCAGCGCCGGCCAGTTCCTGCTCTCGGCGGGCACGTCGGGCAAGCGGTTCGCCCTCCCGCACGCCAAGATCCTGATGCACCAGGGCTCGTCGGGCATCGGCGGATCGGCGGTCGAGGTGGAGGTGCAGGCCAACGACCTGCGCCACACCCGCGACACCGTGCTCGGCCTCATCGCCGAGGACACCGGTCAACGGCCGGAGCGGGTCTTCGAGGACTCGCTGCACGACCGGTGGTTCACCGCCGAGCAGGCCCGGGACTACGGCTTCGTCGACGGGATCGTCTCGGACTTCGACGAGGTCATGCCGGTCCGCCGGCTCCGCGGGGGCATGGGGGTGGCGGCATGAGCACCTACACGATTCCGAACGTCATCACCCGGGACGCGCGCGGCGAGCGCGTCGTCGACGTCTACTCCCACCTGCTCTCCGAGCGGATCGTCTACCTCGGCACCGGCATCGACGCCGGGGTGGCCAACGCGCTGATCGCCCAGCTGCTCCACCTCGAGGCCGACGCCCCGGAGCAGGAGATCTCGATGTACATCAACTGCGAGGGCGGTGACACCGCGGCGATGCTCGCGGTCTACGACACCATGCAGTACGTCCGCGCCCCGGTGGCCACGACGTGCGTGGGCCAGGCGGTGGCCGCGGGGGCGGTGCTGCTCGCGGCGGGCGCGCCCGGACGGCGCTCGGCGCTGCCGCACACCCGGGTGGTGCTGCACCAGCCGGCCGCCCAGGGCCGGGGCGCGATCCCCGACCTCATCCTGGCCGCCGACGAGGTGGTGCGGGTGCGGGCCGAGATGGAGGCGATCCTCGCGAAGCACACCGGCCGGGACACCGACACCCTGCGCCACGACACCGACCGCGACCTCGTCCTCACCGCCGCCGCGGCCCGGGATTACGGGATCGTCGACCAGGTGATCGAGTTCCGGTAGGTGCGCTCCGCGCCGGTGAGCACTGTCCGGGGTTATGACCCCGGAAAGTGCTCACCGGCGCGGAGCGCACCTACGCCGCGAGCAGGACCGGACCCCGGGGGCCGCCCCCGCGGGCGAGGTCGGCGTGGGCGAGCCGCACGATCTCGCGCAGTGGCACCCCGAGGGCTCCGGCGGCGGCCGCGAGCATCTCGCTGGACGGATCCTTGCGGCCGCGCTCGAGCTCGGAGAGGTACTGCGGGGACATCCCGGCGCGCTGGGCGGTGTCGGCGAGCCGGTCACCCCGGGCCCGCCGCAGGTCCCGAAGGCGCCGTCCGACGACCTCCCGCCACAACGGCTCCGCCTCCTCCGCCGGCGCTCGCAGCGATGGAGGCGGTGCCGGGGCGGGAGCGCTCCGACGACGGCTCTCGAGTGGGATGACCTCGCCCATGCGGGGAAGGTAGGGGACGCCGGGGCCTCCGTGACCGGGATTCCGCTGCCGGCGAACGACGGGGCACCGCCGTGATCACGACCCGTGTGGCGTGTCCCGGCGCCGGTTGGGCGTGTCGCCACCGAGGTCGCGATCACGGTCCGGAGATCGCGCTGAGCCGCTCAGGTGTCCGACGGCCCGCCGAACAGCGGCTCGTCGACCGAGCGGATCTCCTGGCTCGGCAGCCCGCCCGGGTGCTCGCGACGCACCCGGTCCAGGGCGGACAACGCGATCCCGAGGTGCTGGCGCTTCGAGGCCTCGTAGAACTGCTGCGCGCCGGCGGAGAGCTTGGGCGATCCGTGCAGCGGCTTGTCGGAGACGCAGAGCAGCGTCGCGTTCGGGACGCGGTAGCGGAAGCCGTTCGCAGCGATCGTCGCTGACTCCATGTCGACCGCCACGGACCGGGACGCCTGCATGGCGGCCAGGGTCGTGCGTTGGTTGAGCTCCCAGTTGCGGTTGTCCGTGGTGTGCACGGTGCCTATCCGGTACTCCGCACCCGCCCCCTCGAGCGCCTCGAGCAGGAAGGTGTTGAGCCGGTGGTTGGGGATCACGGGGACGTTGAGCGGCAGCACCTCGTCGAGCACGTGGTCGAAGCGCTGGTAGCCCGTGGCCAGCACGAAGTCGCCCTTCTGCTGGTGGTTCCGCAGGCCCCCGCAGTGCCCGATCATCAGCATCGTGTCCGGGCGGAGCACCGCGACGTGGTCGGTCGCGGTCTTGGCGTTCGCCGGCCCGACCCCGATGTTGACCAGCGAGACGCCGTCGCCGTCGGGGGTGAGGTGGTGGTAGGCGGGCATCTGCGCGCCGTGGCGGTCCGGGACCACCGCGTCGGGATAGCGCTCCAGGAACGCCTCCACGTGCATCGCGTAGTTGGTGAAGAGCACGTGGCGCTGGAACGCCTCGGCGGAGGTGCCGGTGTAGTGGCCGAGCCGGTCGACCGAGAGCCCCATCCGCTCGGGCCCGAAGAGGAAGAGCTTCTTGGAGCGCACGTCGACGCGGTCCTCGTCGAGGGCGGCGAAGAACGAGGGATCGTCGAACCCCAGCGCCGGACGGGCCGGGCGCACCGTGATCCGGGCCCCGGTGCGCAGCAGCGCGGCGAGCTCGCGGTGCAGGTAGCGGCGGATGGCGTGGGTGCGGGAGAACTCGCCGGTCAGGCGCGGGTTGACCGCCGACCACGGCCGCACGACCTCGATCGTCGAGTACCAGCCGTCGTCGTCGATCGCGGCGAGGGTGTCGACGAGGCCGGCGACGGTGCCGTCGACCTCTCCCGGCGCGAGGGTCGCGCCGTCGACGCCGGCGCTCGTCGAGGTGCCCGCGGAGGTGGTCGCCGTGCCCGACGCGGCCGTGGAGTTCTGGACCGTCACGGGGCCGATCGTGCCAGCCACGCGGCGTGCCTCCCGCCCAGGACGCCCCGCGGACCGGAGGGTGCGCCGAACGTGTCGGCGCGGGCATAGTGAGGCAGACCACGATCGTCACGCCTGGAGGTTCACCCCGGTGAGCGCGCCCGCCGTCCCGTCACTGCCCTCGTACGCCTCGGGGATCTCCGACGAGCCCCTGCTCGGGGACACCATCGGCGACAACCTCGACCGCACCGCGGCCCGCGTCCCCGACGGCGAAGCGCTGGTCGACCGCGCGCAGGGGCTGCGCTACACGTGGGCCCAGTTCGTCGCCGAGGTCGACGCACTGGCCGTCGGGCTGCTCGACCTCGGGATCGAGAAGGGCGAGCGCGTCGGGATCTGGGCCCCGAACTGCGCGCAGTGGACGCTGCTGCAGTACGCCACCGCGAAGGTCGGCGCGATCCTGGTCAACATCAACCCGGCCTACCGCACCCACGAGCTGGAGTTCGTGGTCAACCAGGCCGGCATCCGGATGCTGGTCGCCGCGCGCTCGTTCAAGACCTCGATGTACGCCGAGATGATCGAGACGGTGCGGCCGAACTGCCCGGCGCTCGAGCGCGTCGTCATCACCGACACCGAGGAGTGGGCGGCGCTGTTCGTCCACGACGGCGACGGGGCGAGCGAAGCGACGGGGACCAGCGGGGTCGGCCGCGTCCGCGAGCGGGGGCTCCAGCTCTCCGCGGACGACCCGATCAACATCCAGTACACGAGCGGGACCACCGGCTTCCCCAAGGGCGCCACGCTGTCCCACCACAACATCCTCAACAACGGCTACTTCGTCGGCCGGCTGTGCGGCTACACCGAGGTCGACCGGGTCTGCATCCCGGTGCCCTTCTACCACTGCTTCGGCATGGTCATGGGCAACCTCGCGTGCTCCAGCTCGGGCGCGACGATGGTCATCCCGGCACCGGGGTTCGACCCGACGCTCACCCTCGAGGCGTGCGCCGAGGAGCGCTGCACCAGCCTCTACGGCGTCCCGACGATGTTCATCGCCGAGCTCTCGCTGCCGAACGCCGACGACTACGACCTCGAACCGCTGCGCACCGGGATCATGGCCGGGTCGCCGTGCCCGGTGGAGGTGATGAAGCAGGTCGTCGACCGCTTCGGCATGACCGAGGTGACGATCTGCTACGGCATGACCGAGACCTCGCCGGTCTCCACCCAGACCCGCGCCGACGACTCCCTGGACCGCCGGGTCTCGACCGTCGGCCGCACGTTGCCCCACCTCGAGTCGAAGATCGTCGACCCGGAGACCGGGCTGACGGTGCCGCGCGGCACCCCGGGCGAGCTCTGCACCCGCGGCTACTCGGTGATGCTGGGCTACTGGGACCAGCCGGAGAAGACCGCCGAGGTGATCGACCAGGCCCGCTGGATGCACACCGGCGACCTCGGGGTGATGGACGACGAGGGCTACGTCAACATCACCGGCCGGATCAAGGACATGGTCATCCGCGGCGGCGAGAACGTGTACCCGCGCGAGATCGAGGAGTTCCTCTACACCCACCCGGACATCCTCGACGCGCAGGTCATCGGGGTCCCCGACCAGCGCTACGGCGAGGAGCTCATGGCGTGGGTCCGGCTGCGCGACGGGGTCTCCGGGCTGACCGCCGAGCAGATTCGCGAGTTCGCCACCGGCAAGCTCGCCCACTACAAGATCCCCCGCTACGTGCACGTGGTCGAGGAGTTCCCGATGACGGTGACGGGCAAGGTCCGCAAGGTCGAGATGCGTGCCGAGGCCGTCGAGCTCCTCGGCCTGGGGCAGGGGAGCCCGACCGCCTGAGGGCCGCGGCTGGCAGGTGATCCGGGCGCGTGATCGTCTCCGGTTCCCGGTGGCGCTCGCGGGCTACGATGGACGCACGCGCTCCGGCACCTCGCCGGGGCGCGTTCTCATGGACGAGAGAACGGGTGAGCACGGTGCCGACCGGCAAGGTCAAGTGGTACGACGCCGAGAAGGGCTTCGGCTTCCTCTCCCAGGAGGAGGGGGCCGACGTGTACGTGCCGAAGGGGTCGCTCCCGCGCGAGGTGGAGGCGCTGAAGTCCGGTCAGCGCGTCGAGTTCGGCATCGCCGAGGGCCGTCGCGGACCGCAGGCCCTGCAGGTCCGGCTCGTCGACCCGCTGCCCTCGGTCGCGGAGGCCAAGCGCCGCTCGCCCGACGAGCTCCACGGGCTCATCGACGACATGATCAAGCTCCTCGAGGCGAAGGTGCAGCCCGACCTGCGTCGCGGCCGCTACCCCGACCGCCGCAACACCAAGCGGCTCGCCGAGGTGGTCCGGGCCGTCGCCCGCGAGCTCGAGGGCTGAGGGCCGCGGGGCTCACCCGCTGACGAGCACCCAGGTGGAGCGGGTCGAGAACAGGCTCCCCTGGGCCGTCACGGTCTGGCTCGCCCCGAACTGCTGGACCTCCACGCGCTGCAGCCGCCAGCGCGGGTCCGGCAGGGTGAGCCGGAACTGCCCGCGGGCGTTCGGCGGGAACACCTGGCTGCGCCCGCTCTGCTGGGCGCCGTTCTCGTCGACGTAGGTGAACGCGACCTGCCAGGGCGTCGCCAGGACGGCGTCGGGGACGGTGAGGTCGACCGCGGTGCCCGGGGGCAGCGGGAGGGCGACGACGGCGGACGGGTCGTTGCGGCAGTCGGTGACCCGCACGTCGCAGTAGACGGTGGGCTGCGCGGCTCGCGTCTGCCCGTCCGCGGCGAAGGTGACCGCGCCGGGGGAGTCGGGCCCGGAGGTCAGGACGAGGGCGACGACGACCGCGGCGACGACGACCACGATCGCGACGACGGCGGCCCACACCCACCGCGGGACACGGCGGAGCCGGGCGAGCCGCCCGGCGCCGTCGCGCTCCGGTGGGCGGGAGTCCTGGTCGGACACCGTCACGACGCCGTCCGGCGGTGCGGGATCAGCGAGCGGCCGCGCGTGGTGAGCACGGTCTGCACGGTACCGACCGCCAGGACGCCGCTGATCACGGTGAACCCGAGCCACCACGTCGGCGGGAGCAGCACCCCCAGCGCCCCGCCGAACACCCAGGAGAGCTGCAGGATCGTCTCGGAGCGCCCGAACGCCGAGGCGCGCGCGGCCTCGGGCATGTCGCGCTGCACGACGGCGTCGAGGCACACCTTGAGCAGCGCCGACGCGGTCGCCGCGACGAGCGCGACGACGGCCGCCGTCACCACCCCGACGAGGACGGCGGCGACCACCGACGCGGCGAGGCCCGCACCCAGGCCGGTGACCAGGACGGTCCCGGGCCGGTCGAAGCGTCGTCGGGCGCCGAGCGCGTTGCCCAGGAAGCCGCCGGCGCCGGCCGCGGCGCCGACGACGCCGAGCAGCAGCAGCTGGCGTCCCGGTGTGCCCTCGGTCTGGTGCTTGATCACGAACGCGGCGAACAGGGTGAGGAAGCCGGTGAGGGTCCGGATGGTGCCGTTGGCCCAGAGCGCGGTGACCACGTGCGCGCTCATCGGCACCCGGCGGACGCGGCGCCGCGTGGTCCCGGGGCGACGGATGAGGGTGGTCACCGCCTCGCCCTCGGTCACCTCCACCCACGAGGGGATCCGCAGGCACAGCCACACGCCCACCCCGCAGATGACCGCGGTCAGCCACGCGGCGCCGGGGGAGCCGAACAGGTACGCCACCCCCGCGCCGATCGCGCCGAACACCCCGGAGGCGACGAGCCCGAAGACCGTCAGCCGGGAGTTGGTGGTCACCAGCGTGATGCCCGGTGGCAGTACCCGCGGCGTGACGGCCGCCTTGAGCACCCCGAAGGACTTGGAGAGCACCAGGATCCCGAGTGCCGCGGGGTAGAGCGCCCAGGTGTCCATGAACAGCGCGAGCACGACGGCGAGCGCGCCCTGGCCCGCCGTCGACGCCGCGAGGGCCCAGCGGCGACCGCGCTGGATGCGGTCGAGCAGCGGGCCGATCACCGGCGCGATCACCGCGAACGGGGCCACGGTGATGAGCAGGTAGAGCGCGACCTTGTCCTTGGACTCGGCGCTGGCGGCGGAGAAGAAGAGCGTGTTGGCGAGGGCGATGGCGAGGGTCGCGTCCGAGGCGTAGTTCGCCATCCACGCGTAGGTCAGGGCCGTCAGCCCGGACCGGTCGGCCCCGTCGGCCGAGGCCGCCCGGTGGAAGGCGCTCACGCCCGCTCGCGTGAGGTTGCGCGTGCGCCAGGCGGCGACCCGGGTGACGGTGATCTTCTTCGGCCCGGGGTCCTCGGAGGTGTCGGCGTCGGGTTCCCGGTGTTCCGGCTCCCAGGGACCCCGGTCCCCGCTCCGCCTCCGGCCCGACTGGTCGAGCTCCGCTGCGCTCCGTCTCCGGCGACCCGCCGACCACCCCGGACGGCCCGGCCGGCCGGGGTCGGAGGAGGGCTCGGCACGGGTCACGTCCCCATCGTCGCCCACGACGCCCGGGGAAGGGCCGAGGCCGTCAGGGCGTTCTCGTAAACTGGAATCGATCGCTTCACGCTTCTGCGAAGGGCTCTGGTGTCCCCCTCCGACACGTCGCTCGTGTCCGCCCCCCTGTCGGGTCTCGCCTCGGCTCTCCTGGCCGACCCCGGTCTGCGCTCGGTCGTCGACGCCGCGGGTCGGGACGCCGCCGTCGAGGGCCCGACGGCGCTGCGCCCGCTGCTGGCGGCCGCGCTGGCGGCGGACCCGGGTGGTGACGACGGCGGCGCCGGGCGCACCGCGCTCGTCGTCTGCGCCACCGAGCGCGAGGCCGAGGAGCTGGCCACCGCGACCGGTGACCTCCTCGGCGAGGACACGGTCGCCTACTTCCCGAGCTGGGAGACCCTGCCGCACGAGCGGCTCTCGCCGCGGGCCGACACGGTGGGCCGCCGCGTCGCGATCCTGCGCCGCCTGGCCCACCCGGAGCTCGACCCGCGCGGCCGGCTGCACGTCGTCACCACCGCGACCCGCAGCCTCATCCAGCCGCTGGTGCCGGGGCTGGGCGACCTCGAGCCCGTCGTCCTGCGCGAGGGCACCGAGATCGAGCTGGAGACGCTGGCCGAGCGCCTGGTCGACCTCGCCTACGCGCGCGTGGAGATGGTCGAGAAGCGCGGCGAGTTCGCGGTGCGTGGCGGGATCGTCGACCTCTTCCCGCCCACGGCCGAGTCGCCGGTGCGCATCGAGTTCTGGGGCGACGAGGTCTCGGAGCTGCGCTGCTTCTCGGTGGCCGACCAGCGCTCACTGCCCGACGCCGCGGGCGCCCGCCCGAGCGAGGTCGTCGCGCCGCCCTGTCGCGAGCTGCTGCTCACCGCCGACGTCCGGGAGCGCGCCGCGCAGCTCTCCCGCGAACACGTGGCCACCGGGTCCTTCGGCGGGGAGCAGGCGCTCGCGGAGCTCCTGGGCAAGGTCGCGGCCGGCATCCCCACCGAGGGGATGGAGTCGCTGATCCCCGCGCTGCTGCCGGGCGACCTCGTCACCCTCCCGCAGTTGCTGCCCGAGGGCGGGCACGTCGTCGTCTGCCACCCGGAGCGCGTCGAGCGCCGCGCGGCCGACCTGGTGCGCACCGGTCAGGAGTTCCTCGAGGCGAGCTGGCTCGTCGCGGCCGACTCCACGCAGGGCCGCGCGCCCATCGACCTCGGCGCGTCGGCCTACCGCGACATCGACGCCGTCCGGTCCGCCGCCCACGCCGCCGGGCACCCCTGGTGGACGCTCTCCAGCCTCGCCACCGACCCCGAGATCGAGGACGACTCCCACACCCGCGACGGGGTCCGGGTGGTGCGCACCGGGCTCACCGGGGTCGAGTCCTACCGCGGCGACTGGGAGAAGGCCGCCGTCGACCTGCGGGCCCACGCGGCCGCGGGCGGCGCGGCGCTCGTCGTCGTCCCCGCCACCGGCACCGCCCAGCGCGCCGTCGAGCAGCTCCGCGAGTTCGTCGGCGAGGACGTGCCCGTCGTCCAGCTCGCCGACGCCGACCGCGCCTCGCCGAAGCCCGGCACCATTGCGGTCGCCCGCGGGCAGCTCGGCGACGGGTTCGTCG
This sequence comes from Actinomycetospora sp., assembly GCF_036497585.1. Taxonomy (GTDB): domain Bacteria; phylum Actinomycetota; class Actinomycetes; order Mycobacteriales; family Pseudonocardiaceae; genus Actinomycetospora. Next base: position 13,771 of record NZ_DASXJD010000043.1, read on the forward strand.
CCCCCGAGAGTCGGCTGGTGCTGCTCACCGAGGCCGACCTCACCGGCTCCCGCGCCGGCACCGGGTCCACCCCCACCAAGCGCGCCGCGGTCAAGCGCCGCAACGCGGTCGACCCGCTGACGCTGCAGGCCGGTGACTACGTCGTCCACGCCCAGCACGGCATCGGCAAGTTCGTCGACATGACCCAGCGGACCACCGGTACGGGCCGGGCCGCGACCACCCGCGAGTACCTCGTGCTGGAGTACGCGAGCTCCAAGCGCGGCCAGGCGAGCGACCGGCTCTTCGTGCCCACCGACCAGCTCGACCAGGTCAGCCGCTACGTCGGTGGCGAGCTGCCCACGCTGAACAAGCTCGGCGGTTCGGACTGGTCGAAGACCAAGTCGAAGGCCCGCAAGGCGGTGCGCGACATCGCCGCGAGCCTGGTGCAGCTGTACGCCGCCCGGCAGGCGGCGCCGGGACACGCGTTCGCCCCCGACACCCCGTGGCAGCGCGAGATGGAGGACGCGTTCCCCTACACCGAGACGCCGGACCAGGCCTCGGCGATCGACGAGGTCAAGGCCGACATGGAGAAGGCGGTCCCGATGGACCGCGTCGTCTCCGGCGACGTCGGCTACGGCAAGACCGAGATCTCGGTGCGGGCGGCGTTCAAGGCGGTGCAGGACGGCAAGCAGGTCGCGGTCCTGGTCCCGACGACGTTGCTGGCCCAGCAGCACCTGCAGACGTTCACCGAGCGCATGCGCAACTTCCCGGTGACGGTCAAGGGCCTCTCGCGGTTCACGCCGGGCAAGGAGGCGGACGCGACGATCCGCGGGCTGGCCGACGGGAGCGTCGACGTCGTCGTCGGGACCCACCGTCTGCTGCAGACCGGGGTCACGTGGAAGGACCTCGGCCTCGTCGTCATCGACGAGGAGCAGCGCTTCGGTGTCGAGCACAAGGAGCACATCACCGGGCTGCGCGCCCACGTGGACATGCTCTCGATGTCCGCGACGCCGATCCCGCGCACGCTGGAGATGAGCCTCGCCGGCATCCGCGAGCTGTCGACGATCCTCACCCCGCCCGAGGAGCGGCACCCCACGCTGACCTACGTCGGCGCCTACGACGAGAAGCAGGTGGCGGCCGCGATCCGCCGCGAGCTGCTGCGCGACGGTCAGGTCTTCTACATCCACAACCGGGTGGCCTCGATCGACGACGCTGCAGCCAAGCTCCGCCGGCTCGTGCCCGAGGCGCGCATCGCCACCGCCCACGGGCAGATGCCCGAGGAGCGGCTCGAGCGCACCGTCGGCGAGTTCTGGGAGCGTGAGCACGACGTCCTGGTGTGCACGACGATCGTCGAGAACGGCCTGGACATCTCCAACGCCAACACGCTGATCGTGGAGCGCTCGGACGCGCTGGGCCTGTCCCAGCTCCACCAGCTGCGCGGCCGGGTCGGGCGTGGCCGGGAGCGCGGCTACGCGTACTTCCTCTACCCGAACGACAAGCCGCTGACCGAGACCTCGCACGAGCGGCTGGCCACCATCGCGCAGCACTCCGAGCTCGGCGCGGGCACCGCGGTCGCGATGAAGGACCTCGAGATCCGGGGCGCGGGCAACATCCTCGGCGCCGAGCAGTCCGGCCACATCGCGGGCGTCGGGTTCGACCTGTACGTGCGCCTCGTCGGCGAGGCCGTGGAGGCGTTCAAGGCGCACACCGGCGCGGGCACGGACGGCGAGGAGCCGATGGCGGAGGTCCGCGTCGACCTCCCGATCGACGCCCACGTGCCGCATGACTACGTCGACACCGAGCGGCTGCGCCTCGATGTCTACCGCAAGATCGCCGAGGCCGCCGACGGCCCGGCGCTCGACGCGGTGCGCGAGGAACTGGTCGACCGCTACGGCGAGCCGCCGACACCGGTGACGAACCTGCTCGCCGTCGCCGCGTTCCGGCACGCGTGCCGGCGCTACGGCATCACCGAGGTCGCCGGGCAGGGCAACCTCATCCGGTTCGCGCCGGTCGACCTGCCCGAGTCGGCGCAGATGCGGCTCAAGCGGCTGCACCCCCGGGCCCAGCTCAAGGCGGCGTCGCAGACCCTCTCCCTGCCCAAGCCGACCGAGGGCCAGTCCGGGGCCGGCGGGCAGCGGGGCCCGGTCAAGATGGGTGCCCCGCCGCTGCGCGACCTCGAGCTGCTGGCCTGGTGCGAGCAGTTGTTCGTCGCGCTGTACGGCGAGCGATCGGCGGCGTCGAGCCCGGACGAGGTCCCGGCGGGGGCCTGACCGGGGGCTGCCGGTGACAGCAACGGCACCCTATCGGCGTGCTCCCCTTCTTCTGGCGTCAGATGCCGGGACGGCGCCGTTCACCCGCAACGGCCGGGCCGCGCCGGCGACAGCAACGGCACCCTATCGGCGTGCTCCCCTCCTTCTGGCGCCAGACGCCAGGCCGGCGCCGTCCACCCGTCGCGGCTCAGGCGAACGGCCGGAACCCGGACCCGTAGCCGATCTCGCAGAACTCGGCGTCCGGGGCCTCGCGTGCACCCAGGGGCGTACCCGCGTTCGGCGGGCGTTCACGCGCGGGTGACGCCCCTAGGGTGCCGGGCGTGACGCGACTCGCCCTGCTCGCCACCGGAGGCACGATCGCGACCCGCGCGACGGCGGACGGCCGCGCCGTCGCGGTGGACGCGGCCGAGCTGCTCGCCTCGGCCCCGGTCCCGCCGGGGGCCGAGGTCACGACGACGGACGTGGCCGGCCGGCTGTCCTTCGCCGCGGGGCTCGACGACCTCGCCGCCCTCGCCCGCACGGTGCGCGAGGCGGCGGCCGGGCACGACGGCGTCGTCGTCACCCACGGCACGGACACCCTCGAGGAGACCGCCGCGCTGCTCGCGCTCACCCACGACCGCACCATCCCGGTGACGATCACCGGCGCCCAGCGCCCCGTCGACGACCCCGCGCCCGACGGACGCGGCAACCTCGGGGCCGCCCTGCGCTGGGCCGCCCACGGTCGACCCGGCGTGACGGTGACCTTCGCCGGGCAGGTGCTGCCCGCGATCGGCGTCCGCAAGGTCCACGCCGCCGCCCTGACCGCCTTCGCCGCCCCAGGACGCGGCCCGCTGGCCGAGGTGGACGAGGCGGGCGTCCGCGAGCACGCCGTCGCCCCCGACGCGTCCCTCGGCGACCCGCCCGACACGCTGCCGCGCGTCGACGTCGTCGCCCAGTACGTCGGCGCGGACGCTCACGCCCTCGACGCCGCGGTGGCGGCCGGGGCCCGCGGGGTGGTCGTCGCGGGGTTCGGCGCGGGCAACGCCACCCCCGCCGTCGTCGCCGCTGCGACGGAGCTGCTCGGACGCGGGGTGCCGGTGGCGGTCGCGAGCCGGACCGGGGCCGGCCCGGTGGAGGGGCTCTACGCCGGCGGCGGCGCGGAGCTGGCGCGGGCGGGAGCGCTCTTCGCCGGCGACCTCTCGCCCTGGCAGACGCGGATGCTGCTCGCGGTGGCGCTCGCGACGGCGCCCGACGACCCGCTCGGGGCCGCCCGGGCGTGGACCGCGCGGGTCGGCGTCACGCCCTCCTGAGCACCTCGGAGGGGCCGCGGGAGCCCGTGAGAAGGTGGCGCGGTGACCGGGTGCCCACGGCCGCGCCGTCGTCTCGTCCCCGCACTCCTCGCCGGGCTGACCGCTCTCGGCGTCCTGTCCTCCTGCTCCTCGGCGGGCACCGAGCACGCCGCCCCGGTGCCCGGGCCGGGGGTGGCGGCCGTCGTCGGGGACCGGGTGGTGACGACGGACCTGCTCACCACGCGCGTCCGCGCCGCGGCGCCCGACCTCGGGCAGGCCCTCGCCGCGCAGTCCGGCACGCCGGGCGGCGCCCCGCTGGACCCCGCGACCCTCGCCGACGAGAGTCGCGAGCTGCTGAGCACCGCGGTGCTCCACGAGGTGATCGCCGAGGCGAGCCGCCGGGAGGGCGTCGTGGTGCCGCCGACCCAGGTCGACGCGCAGGTCGCCGCCGCCGGCGGGCCGGCGGCCGCGGCGGGGTCGGGCTACGACCCGGCCACGCTGCGCGAGCTCATCGCCGACCAGATCGCCGTCGCCGAGATCGGGCGCCGCGAGTTCGACCGCCTGGCGGTGACGGTCGACATCGGGACCTTCGGGTCGCGGGCCGACGCGCAGCAGGCCGCGGCCCGACTCGCGGCCGACCCGGGCACGGGGGTGCTCGCCGCCCTCCCGCCGGACGCGACGGTGATCGGCACGACCCTGCGCCCCGGCACGGTGAACCCCGCCGCGCGGGTGCGGACCGCCTCGTCGCTGGTCTTCGGCCTGCCCGATCGCACCGTGAGCATCTCCGGGCCTCCGCCCGGGTCACCGGGCCGACCGGCTCCGGACCCGCCGACCCAGGCGTGGACCGTCGTCCGAGTCCGCGACCGGGACACCGCGGCCCCGCCGCCGGCCGCCGACGCGGTCCCCGCCGCGCTCGTCGACGCCGCCTCATGATCCAGTTCGGCCTGCGCGCGGTCCAGCCGGTCGCGGTGCAGCTCGGTGTCCGGGTCAACCCCCGCTACGGGGTCTGGGACCCGACCCAGGAGCGGGTGGCGCCGACCGCGGCGGACGCGGGCACGATCACGCCGCTGCAGGTCTCGGTGCCGGTCCCGCCGCAGTCGCCGGCCGCCGCGGCCCCCGTCCCGGCCCCGGTGCCCACCCCGGCCCCGGTCCCGGCCCCGTGAGCGCCCCGCCGACCCCGGTCACCGTCGACCCCCGGCTGGGGGCGGTCCTGCCGGCCGGCGCCGTGCGCCTCGTCGCCACGGCCCCCGTCGTCCTGCTCGACCCGGCGCTGCCCCCCGCCCTCGCCGCCCGCTTCGCCGACGAGCTCGGCGCCGTGCCCGCGGGCCCCGCCGACGACGTCCCCGCCGGCGCGGTGCTGCTCGTCCCCGGCCTCGACCCGCACGCACCCGCCGGCGCGGAGCTGCTCGAGGCGGTCGCGGTGATGGACCGGCTCCGCTCGCCCGGCGGCTGTCCCTGGGACGCCGAGCAGACCCACGAGAGCCTGCTGCGCTACCTGGTCGAGGAGACCTACGAGCTCTACGACGCGCTGGCCGCCGGGGACACCGCGGCGACCCGCGAGGAGCTCGGCGACGTGCTGCTCCAGGTGCTCTTCCACGCGCGGGTCGCCGCGGAGTCGCCGCACGGCTTCGACGTCGACGACGTGGCCGCCGAGCTGGTCGCGAAGCTCGTCGGCCGCCACCCCCACGTGTTCGCCGAGGAGTCCGGCGTGGTGACCGCGACCGACCAGGACGTGCGCTGGGAGGAGCTCAAGGCCACCGAGAAGCGACGGAACTCGGTGCTCGACGGCGTCGCGCTCGCGCAGCCCGCCGCCGCGCTGCTCGCCAAGTACGTCAGCCGCGCGACGCGCGCCGGAGTGCCCCCGGAGCTCCTCGGCGCGGCGGTCCCCGACGGGCCGCCGGCCGCCGTCGTCGCGTCGTACCTCGCCGGTGGGGACCCCGAGGGCGAGCTCCGCGCCGCGGCGACCGCGCTCGGCGAGCACCTCCGTGCCGTGGAGGCAAGGCTGCCCACACCTGCGGACGGAACGCCCCGGCGCACCACGGCCGAGGACTGGCGAACGTACTGGGAGTGACCGAATCCTCCCGGTTCGGGGCGCCATCACCCGGCCGGGGCACCGAAAGTCATGCGTCTTCCTCTCCTCGACGCTTGACGTGAAGGTGAGGCAAACCTAAGACTGCCGCGAAGCGCGGAGGTCACCCGGCCCCGCGGACCGAGGAGGAGGCGCGGCGGTGCTGGCGACGTTCGTGATCGGGCTCCGGGAGGGGCTGGAGGCCGCCCTCATCGTCGGCATCGTCGCCGGGTTCCTCCGCCGGCGTGGCGACTCCGCGGCGCTGCGCCCGATGTGGGCGGGCGTGGGGCTCGCCGTGCTCATCTGCGTCGTCGTCGCCGTCGTCCTCGAGGTGGTCTCCGCCGACCTGCCCCAGCGGGAGCAGGAGGGGCTGGAGACGGTCATCGGCCTCGTCGCCGTCGGGATGATCACCTACATGATCGTGTGGATGCGCAAGCACGCCCGGTCGATGCGCGGTGAGCTGGAGCGGGCCGCCGAGTCCGCACTCGCCAGGGGCTCGACCTGGGCCCTCGTGGCAATGGCGTTCCTCGCGGTGCTGCGCGAGGGCTTCGAGACCACGGTCTTCCTGCTCGCGGCGTTCCAGTCCTCGACGAGCCCGGCGGCCGCCGGGGGCGGTGCCGCGCTCGGCGTCCTCGTCGCCGTGGCCCTCGGCTACGGCATCTACCGCGGCTCGGTCCACATCGACCTCGCACGCTTCTTCACCGTCACCGCGGTGTTCCTCGTGCTCGTAGCCGCGGGCCTGTTCGTCAGCGCCGTCCACACCGCCCACGAGGCGGGCTGGCTCGACGTCGGCCAGACCCAGGTCGCCGACCTCTCCGCGATCGTGCAGCCCGGCACCCCGCTCTCCTCGCTGCTCACCGGCGTGCTCGGCATCCAGCCGCAGCCGACGCTCGTCGAGGTCGTCGCCTGGTTCGTCTACCTGGTGCCGATGCTCGTCTTCGTCCTCTGGCCCGTGCGCCGGCCGTCGCGCTCCGCCGCGTCGGCCGCCGCCTGCGCGTCCGCCTGACCTTCCGCAACCCACCCCTGCGCCCGGGTTCGCGAGGACCCGTCTGCCCGGAGTGCCGCCCGAGAGGATCCCCGCCCGTGTCCCCCGTCTCGCCCCTCCCGGCGCGGCCCCGTCGTCGCGGCACCGCCGTGGTCGGTGCCCTCGCCGTCGCCGTGGTCACCGCCGGGCTGATGGCGGCCTGCTCCTCCGGCGGGTCCGACCAGGCCGCCCAGGGCGCCGAGGTCACACTCACCCTCACCGACCAGGGCTGCGCCCCCCAGCCGGCCTCGGTCGCCGCCGGTCCGGTCGACTTCACCGTGACCAGCTCCGGGTCGGCCAAGGTCACCGAGGGCGAGATCCAGAAGGACAGCCGGATCCTCGGCGAGAAGGAGAACATCACCCCGGGACTCTCGGGTGACTTCTCGCTGCGCCTCGACCCGGGCCAGTACACGGTCTACTGCCCGGGGGCGGCGCAGGACACCGCGCAGTTCACCGTGACCGGCCAGGGCGCCCAGTCCCAGGCCCCCGCCGACGCCTCGCTGGCGTCCGCGACGGCGGGCTACAAGCAGTACGTGGTCGGCGAGGTCGCGGCCCTGGTGCCCGCGACGAAGCAGTTCACCGACGCGGTGCGCGCGGGCGACGTCGCGACCGCCCAGAAGGTCTACACGCCCGCCCGCTACCACTACGAGACGATCGAGCCCGTGGCCGAGAGCTTCGGGGACCTCGACCCGGCGATCGACCAGCGCGTCGCCGACGTCGAGCCCGGGGCCGAGTGGACCGGGTTCCACCGCCTCGAGCAGGCGCTGTGGGTGAGCCACACGACCGCGGGCGTGGCCCCGATCGCCGACAAGCTCGACGCCGACGTCGCGAAGCTGCAGACCCTCGTCGGGACCGCCGACTACCAGCCCGCGCAGCTGGCGAACGGCGCGAGCGAGCTGCTGACCGAGGTCTCGACCTCGAAGGTCACCGGTGAGGAGGACGCCTACTCCCACACCGACCTCTCCGACTTCGACGCCAACATCGCCGGCGCCCAGAAGGCGTTCGAGCTGCTCGAGCCGTCGCTGCAGACCAAGGACGCGGCGCTGGCGACCCAGCTCCAGGCCCGCTTCACCGGCATCACCGACGAGCTGGCGCCGTTCCGCACCGGCGAGGCGGCCCCCGGCGTCCCGGCCTATGTCGACTACTCGACGGTGAACGACGCCCAGCGCCGCGTGCTCGCCGACCGCGTCAACGCGCTCGCCGAACCGCTGTCGCAGGTCTCCGGAAAGGTCGCATGACGAGGATCTCCCGACGCTCCCTCCTCGGGCACGCCGGTCTCCTCGCCGGGGCCGGCGTGGCCGGTGGCGTGCTCGCGGGCTGTGCGACCGAGGGCAGCGCCCCGCCGCCGCAGACCGTCCCGTTCCGGGGCACGTACCAGGCAGGGATCGACACCGCGGCCCAGGACCGGCTCGCCTTCGCGGCGTTCGACGTCGCTCCCGGCACGACCCGCGCCGACCTCGTCGCCATGCTCACCTCCTGGACGGCGGCCGCGGAGGCGATGACCCTCGGGCAGCCCGTCCCGGGGTCCAACGACGAGCAGCAGAGCCCTCCGGCCGACACCGGGGAGGCCATCGGGCTCGCGCCCGGGAACCTGACGGTCACGGTGGGGTTCGGCCCGGGCCTCTTCGACGCCCGCTTCGGGCTGGCCGCGAAGCGCCCGACCGAGCTCGCCACGCTCCCCGCCCTCCCGGGGGACTTCCTGGACCCGACGAAGTCCGCGGGCGACATCTGCGTCCAGGCCTGCTCCGAGGACCCCCAGGTCGCCTTCCACGCCGTGCGCAACCTCGCCCGGCTCGGGCGCGGCACCGTCGTCACCCGGTGGACCCAGCTCGGGTTCGGGCGGACGTCGTCGACCTCGACGGCGCAGGCGACCGCCCGCAACCTCATGGGCTTCAAGGACGGCACCCGCAACCTCAAGGTCGAGGACCCGGCGGCGATGACGCGGTCGGTGTGGGTGGCGCCCGGTGACGTGCCCGGTCCGGCGTCGTGGATGGCCGACGGGAGCTTCCTCGTCTCGCGGCGCATCCGCATGATCATCGAGACCTGGGACCGGGACGTCCTCTCGGACCAGGAGAACGTCTTCGGTCGGGCGAAGGCGAGCGGTGGACCACTCTCCGGCGGCGACGAGTTCACCCCGCCCGACTTCCACGCGACCCTCGCCGGCGGGACGCCCGCGATCCCGCTCGACGCGCACATCCGCCTCGCCGCCCCGGAGAACAACGGCGGGACGGCGATCCTGCGACGCAGCTACTCCTACACCGACGGGGTGGACGTGCGGACCGGGATGCTCGACGCGGGGCTCTTCTTCATCGCCTTCATGCGCTCGCCGTCGCAGTTCGTGCGGCTGCAGACGCAGCTGGGGGCGCACGACGCGCTCAACGAGTACATCCAGCACACCTCCTCGGCGCTGTTCGCCTGCCCGCCGGGGGTCGCGCCGGGCAACACCGGGGACTACTGGGGGCGGGCGCTGCTCGAGGGGTAGGCGGTCCTCACACGCCGGCGCGGAGTTGTCGACGGGCCCGGCGAGAGCCGCGGTGACCGGGCCGTAATCTGCCTCCTCGATGAGCGCGAGCGTCGACTCCCTCCGCGGAGCGCCGGAGCCGTCCGACGACGGCGAGGCGACCGACCGCTTCCGCGCGCCGACCCCCGACGACGCCACCGACCGGTTCCGTTCCCCGGTCGCCGGTGACGAGCCCGCCGTGCCCGAGGACGGGTCGGGGTCCGACGAGGCGACGACGACGGACGACGCGGCCTCGGTCGACGCGGCGCCGCCTGCCGAGTCGCCGCCCGGCACGTCGCAGGGCGCCGGGGCGCCGGGTGCCGGGTCCCAGGGCGCCGGGTCGCAGGGCGCCGAGTCCCAGGGCGCCGGGCGCTCGCGCCGGCTCTCCCGCGGGCTGCGGGTGCCCGCGGCGTCGACCTCGGGCGGAACGGGTCCGACGACGGGGGAGCGGGCCGGGTCCGCGCCGGCCCCCTCCGCGACCGCCGCCTCGTCGTCCCGACCCGCCCCGGTCGCCGCGGCGCTGGCCACCGCGCCGCCGCTGGGGGCCCGCCCGCCCACGGCGGGGCCGCCCCCGCCGCTGCCCGTCGGCGGCCCGCCCGTGCCGTCGCCGTCGTCGTCACCCACCCCGCCGCGGCGGACCGCCGCGCTCGGGCGGCTCGCGCTGGTCGTCGTGCTCGTCGCGGCCGTCATCGGCACGATCGTCGTGCTGGCGAACGGCACCGAGTTCGGTCGCACCGACGCGGGGCCCGAGGAGATCCCGGCCCTCGAGGTCGCGCCCGCCCAGGTCGACCTCGGGACGGTCGGGCAGCCGACCGCGCTCGCCCCGCCGTCGGCCCTGCTCCCCGGCACGAACACCACCGGCTCGGGTGGCCAGGGCGCGACGAGCGTGTCGTCGTGGGCCGACGACCTCGGCCCGCGGACGAACATCCCGCCGGTCGCGCTGCAGGCCTACGGGATGGCGGAGCTGACGATGCGCCGGGCCGACCCGCAGTGCCACCTGTCGTGGGTCACGGTCGCCGGCCTCGCCCGCATCGAGTCCAACCACGGGCGCTACCGCGGCGCGCACATCGAGCCGAACGGCGACATCGAGCCGCGCATCGTCGGCGTGCCCCTCGACGGCACGAGCGGCAACCGCACGATCAGCGACACCGACGGCGGCCTCCTCGACGGCGACCCGACCCTGGACCGCGCCGTGGGCCCGCTGCAGTTCATCCCGTCGACGTGGGCGAAGTGGCGCGCGGACGGCAACGGCGACGGCCGCGCCGACCCCGACAACATCTTCGACGCCGCGCTCGCCGCCGGCCGCTACCTCTGTGCCGACGGCCGCAACCTCGCCTCCGGGGAGGGCTGGCGCTCGGCGGTGCTCTCCTACAACAACTCCGACGACTACGGCCGCCGCGTCTACGCCGCCGCGCAGGCCTACGCCAACTCGACGGCGCCGTAGGTCAGGGCGCCGCGAAGATCAGGGAGTCGGTGCACGCCACATGGAGATCCGCTCGGCTTGCAGTGACTCCCTGATCATCGAACGCCCGCTCTCACGCCCCCCGACGCAGCGCGATCGAGGCGCTGACCTCGCCCAACGCCTCCTGGTACTCCGGCCGCGGGTCCATCGCGGCCGCCATCCGCAGCTGCGCGCGCGCCTCCTCGAGCCGCGACTGCCGCTGCAGCGTGCGGCCGAGGGCGAAGCGGGCGTAGTGGTCGGCCGGGTCGATCTCGAGGACCCGCAGGAAGCCCGCCTCGGCCCGGCGGAACTGCGCCGACGCCAGGTACGCCCGCGCCGCCAGCAGGTGCACCGACGCGGCCTCGGGCTCGACCTCCAGCAGCGGCGCGAGCGTCTTCAACGCGTCCAGCGGACGACGGTGCTCGAGCAGCTGCTCGGCCCGGCGGAACGCGGTCACCATGCCGCCGCCGGCGGCCGTCGGGTCGGGCGGCGCACCACCTCCGGCTACGTCGTCCGGTACCGATCCGCCCCGCTCCGTGCCCCGCGACGACGACATTCCCGCACGGTAGGTCCCCGGCGCGCGGGACGCGAGACCGGACCGAGTCAGCCACCCGGGTGGCAGCCCCGCGCACGGAGGGCGACGTGGCGCACGCCGTGGCTCACCCCGCGCGGAACACCTGGCCGCTAGCATCGGCGCCCGTCCGAGCGCTATCGCACACCAGTCACAGCAGGAGGAGGCCGTTCCGTGGCGGTCATCGAGCAGGTCGGTGCGCGGGAGATCCTGGATTCCCGGGGGACCCCGACGGTCGAGGTGGAGGTGGCGCTCGACGACGGCACCCTCACCCGGGCCGCGGTCCCGTCGGGGGCGAGCACCGGCGAGCACGAGGCCGTCGAGCTGCGGGACGGTGACCGGAGCCGCTACCTCGGCAAGGGTGTCGAGAAGGCCGTGGGCGGGGTCCTCGACGAGATCGGGCCCGGCCTCGTCGGGATGGACGCCACCGAGCAGCGGGTGGTCGACCAGAAGCTCATCGACCTCGACGGGACCCCGGACAAGTCCCGCCTCGGGGCGAACGCGCTGCTGGGCGTCTCCCTCGCCGTGGCCCGGGCGGCCGCCGAGTCCGCCGAGCTCGACCTCTTCCGCTACATCGGGGGCCCCAACGCCCACGTGCTGCCGGTGCCGATGATGAACATCCTCAACGGCGGGGCCCACGCGGACTCCGGCGTCGACGTCCAGGAGTTCATGATCGCGCCGGTCGGGGCGGACACCTTCCGCGAGGCGCTGCGCTGGGGCGCCGAGGTCTACCAGGCGCTGAAGGCGGTGCTGAAGAAGAACGGCCTCTCCACCGGGCTCGGCGACGAGGGCGGGTTCGCGCCGTCGCTGCCGAACAACCGCGAGGCCCTCGACCTGATCAGCACCGCGGTCGGGCAGGCCGGGCTCACCCTCGGGCGCGACGTCGTCCTCGCGCTCGACGTCGCGGCCAGCGAGCTGTTCTCCGACGGCACCTACACCTTCGAGGGCCAGAAGCGCAGCGCCGCCCAGATGAGCTCGTACTACGGCGAGCTGCTCGACGCCTACCCGCTCGTCTCCATCGAGGACCCGCTCTCGGAGAACGACTGGGAGGGCTGGAGCCGACTGACCTCCGACATCGGCGACCGCGTCCAGATCGTCGGCGACGACCTGTTCGTCACCAACATCGAGCGGCTCGAGGAGGGCATCGAGCGCCGGGCGGCGAACGCGCTGCTGGTCAAGGTCAACCAGATCGGCACGCTGTCGGAGACCCTCGACGCGATGAGCCTGGCCCAGCAGTACGGCTACCGCTGCATGATGAGCCACCGCTCGGGCGAGACCGAGGACACCACGATCGCCGACCTCGCCGTCGCCACGAACTGCGGCCAGATCAAGACCGGCGCCCCGGCCCGGTCGGAGCGCGTCGCCAAGTACAACCAGCTGCTGCGCATCGAGGAGGCCCTCGGCGATGCCGCCCGCTACGCCGGCGACCTCGCGTTCCCGCGCTTCGACCCGGAGAGCTGACCGGAGAGCCTGGGGGAGAGACCGTGCCGACCCGGCCCCGTCCGACACCGCCGTCCGACCCGGCCCCGCGCCGCGGGTCGGGCGGTGGTCGCGCGGCGACGGCCGCGAACGCCCCGCGCCCGACGGCGGGTGCGCCGACGGGTGCGGGGGCGACGACGACCGCGGCGGCCCCGCCCGGTCAGGCCACGACGACGCGGCCGCGCACCCGGGTCCGGGCCCGGCAGGGTCCGCGACGCGACGCCCGGCGCACCGCGCTGCGCCGTCACCCGCTCTCCGCACGACGCACCGCCGCCCCGGCCGCAGCCCAGGCGGCGGCCCGCGCCGCCCGCGCGACCCGCGGCGCGCTGGGGCTGTCCACCGCCCGCCGGGCCGCGCTGCTCGCCGTCGTGGTCTGCGCGCTGGCGCTCACCGTCGCGGTGCCGCTGCGCAACTACGTCTCGCAGCGCCACGAGCTCGCCGCGGTGGCCGAGCAGCAGCACCGTCTCGACGCCGAGGCCGCTCAGCTGCGCGGTGAGCGGGCCGCGATGGACGACCCGGCGCACGTCGAGGCCCTCGCGCGGGCCCGCCTGGGATACGCGCGGCCCGGCGAGACGCCCTACCGCGTCGAGTTGCCCGGCGACGCCGCCGCGAGCGCGGCTGCCGCCGGGACCGGCGCCGCGATCGCGCCGTCCGAGGCCGACCTGCCCTGGTACACCCGGGTGGCGCGGGGCACGCTCGGCACGGCGCCGTGACCGGTCGTGGGTGAGCCGCTGCGCGAGGGCGACCGGGAGGCCGTGGCCGCGCAGATCGGTCGCGCGCCGCGAGGGCTGCGGGCGGTCGCGCACCGCTGCCCGTGCGGGCTCCCGGACACCGTGGTGACCGCGCCGCGCCTGGAGGACGGCACCCCGTTCCCCACGCTCTACTACGCGACCTGCCCCCGGCTGACCTCGCGGATCGGGACCCTCGAGGCTGACGGGCTCATGCGCACCCAGACCGAGCGCCTGGCGACCGATCCAGGCTTCGCCGCCGCCTACGAGGCCGCGCACCTCGCCTACCTCGCCGAGCGGGACGCGATCGAGCCGCTCGGCACCGACATCAGCGCCGGCGGCATGCCCGACCGGGTGAAGTGCCTGCACGTCCACGTCGCGCACGCGCTCGCGGTCGGTCCCGGGGTGAACCCGGTCGGCGACGAGACGCTCGCGCTGCTGCCCGCCTGGTGGGCTGCCGGCCCGTGCGTCGGGCCCGACTCGGCGGGGACGACGGGCACCGGGGAGGCGCCGAGCGCCCCCGCGGAACCGTCCGCAGGGGAACGGACCCGGTAGCGGTCCCGGCCCGCGTCGCCGGCGTGCCGACCCCGCTCCCGGATTGCCGGAGGGGTTGCGACGACGCCACGATGGTCACCGCCGGGAGGTGGGCCAGCAGGCCCCGCGACCGGCCCGGTTCTCCGGTGGTGCGGACGGCCCACCGGGACGCGGGGTCTCCGCCGGACCCCGTGGCCAGGAACCGGTGGGACCGGTCACCGGGCGACGACACCCGCCGTCCGCCGCCCGGTGACCGGTCCCCCGCCTCGTCGCTCTCCCCGGCGCCCGGCGGCCCCCGTCGGGCGTCCTTGCTAGCGTCCCCGACGGACCAGGCCACCGCCTCGAAGACGTCAGGCTCGAGCACCTCAGGAGGGCCCCATGCCGCGGGTCGCGGCCATCGACTGCGGGACCAACTCGATCCGGCTGCTCGTCGCCGACGTCACCGTCCGCGAGGACGGCTCCCAGTGGCTGCGCGACGTGCACCGCGAGATGCGCATCAACCGGCTCGGGCAGGGCGTCGACGCCACGCGGCGGCTCGCCCCCGAGTCGCTGGCGCGCACCCGGGAGGCGCTGCTCGCCTACCGCGAGATGCTGCGGCGCACCTCCACCACCACCGTCCGGCTGTGCGCCACCTCGGCCACCCGGGACGCGGAGAACCGCGAGGAGTTCTTCGGGATGGTGCGCGACATCCTCGGCGTCGAGGCCGAGGTGATCACCGGTGAGGAGGAGGCGCGGCTCTCCTTCGCCGGCGCCGTCGCCGACCTCGACCCGGACGAGGGCCCGTTCGTCGTCGCGGACGTCGGCGGCGGGTCGAGCGAGCTGGTCACCGGGACCTGGGACGCGGTCACCGCGGAGGTCGCTGCGGCCTACTCGTCGAACGTCGGGTGCGTGCGGGTGGCCGAGAAGTTCCTCCACGACGACCCGCCGACCGCCGAGCAGGTGCGCGAGGCCGAGGAGTTCACCCGCGCGGCGCTGGCGCCGGCCTTCGACGCGGTGGAGGTCGGGCAGATCCAGACCTGGGTGGCGGTCGCCGGGACGGCCACCACGATCGCCGCGATCGCCATGGACCTGCGCACCTACGACGCCGAGCGCATCCACCTGGCCCGTCTCGGCCTCGACGACGTGCGCGCCACCTGTCGTCGCCTGGAGGCGATGCCCCGCGCCGAGCGGGCGGCGCTGGGCCCGATGCACCCCGGGCGGGTCGACGTCATCGGGGCCGGGGCACTCGTGGTCCGGGTGCTCGCCGACGAGTTCGCCGAGCGCGAGGGCATCACCGAGCTCGTGATCTCCGAGCACGACATCCTCGACGGCATCGCCCGGGAGTGCGCCCTGGCGCAGGCCGGGGGCCGTCCGGTGCGCGCCCGCGGCGACGGCGCCGACGCGGACACGGGGGAGTGACCACGAGCGCGTCGGCCGCCCTCGCCGCGCTCGACGCCGAAATCGCCGACTGCCGAGCCTGCCCCCGCCTGGTGGCCTGGCGAGAGCAGGTGGCCCGCGAGAAGCGGGCGGCGTTCCGCGACTGGACCTACTGGGGCAGGCCGGTGCCGGGCTTCGGGCCCGCCGACGCGCGGCTGGTCGTCGTCGGGCTCGCCCCCGCCGCGCACGGCGGCAACCGCACCGGGCGGATGTTCACCGGCGACCGCAGCGGCGACGTCCTCTACGCCGCGCTGCACGCGGTCGGGCTCGCCTCCCAGCCGCACGCCACCCACGTCGGCGACGGGCTGGAGCTCTTCGGGGTGCGCATCGTCGCGCCGGTCCGTTGCGCGCCGCCGGCGAACAAGCCGACCCCGACGGAGCGGGACACGTGCCGGCCGTTCCTGGAGCGCGAGCTCGCGCTGCTCGACGAGGCCCGCGCCGTCGTCGTCCTCGGCGCCTTCGGGTGGCAGGCGCTGCTGCCGGTGCTCGATGCGGGGTGGGTGGTCCCGCGGCCGCGGCCCGTGTTCGGGCACGGGGCGCACGTGGTCCTGGAGCCCCGCGTCGAGCACCGCGCCCCGATGCAGCTCTTCGGCTGCTACCACGTCAGCCAGCAGAACACCTTCACCGGCCGCCTGACCCCGGCGATGCTGGAGGAGGTCCTCGCGCGGGCCGCCGGCGCGGCGGGCCTGACCCAGTAGGGTCCGCGAAGCGCCCCTGTAGCCCAATCGGCAGAGGCAGGCGACTTAAAATCGCCGCAGTGTGGGTTCGAGTCCCACCGGGGGCACGCGGATGCGGGTGATCGACGACGACGCTCCGATCACCCTCGGTCCACCGCGCCGGCACCGTCCGGCGGCCTGCCGTTCACCCGGGTTCACCTGCCCGTCGCTGCGTGGACAGACGGCCGACCTCCCCTCCTCACCCGGCCAGGCCAGGATCGTCACACCCGACCGAACACGGCCGCACGTCCCGTGACCGCTCGCGTCCCGGCTCGGACCGCTCGGCGTTCACCGCGTGGTGCTGCTCCGAACGGGCGAGATAGATGCGTCAGAATTCGGGCAGGAGGTGAGCGGGGTGGCTGACTTCGAGGACGTCGGGCTGCCCGCGGATCCCGACGATCCGCGTGGCCCGGACGACCTGCGCGGGCCCGCCGGAGCGGTCGTCCGGCCGCCGTGGCAGGAGCTGGAGACGATCCGCCCGCTCACCCTGCGGGCGTGCCGACGGATCGTCGTGGTCGCCCCGCACCCGCGCGACGAGATCCGCGCGGCTGGCGGACTGCTGCGCCGGCTCGGCTCGCGCCACGCCGAG
Source organism: Actinomycetospora sp. (assembly GCF_036497585.1). Taxonomy (GTDB): domain Bacteria; phylum Actinomycetota; class Actinomycetes; order Mycobacteriales; family Pseudonocardiaceae; genus Actinomycetospora. The sequence continues at coordinate 30,354 of NZ_DASXJD010000043.1, forward strand.
GTCGACGTGCTCAGCCTCACCGAGCGCCCCACCCGCACCTGCCCGACCCCCTCGGCGGGGCACGACACGGTGCGGGACGGCCGGCTGCGCGACGACGCCGCGCCGTGGCCCGTCGATCCGGACGCGCCCGACCCGCTGGCGTCGTTCACCCTCGACGACCTCCTCGCCGGTCGCCTGGACGACCTGGTCGACCTGGACGTCGTCGACGACGAGGACGACCTCGAGGTCGGGGCGGGGGAGGACGGGCCCGCCGACCCCGACGAGGTGGCCGCCGAGGCCGCCTACCGGGCGCTGGGCCTGTCCGTCGTGCGCCGGCACCGGCTCGGCCTGCCCGACGGCGGGGTCGCGGGGGCCGAGGCCGACGTCGTGGCGGCGATCAGTGAGATCGTCGGGTTCGTCGAGGACCCGCCCGGGCTCTGCGTGCTGGCGCCCTGGTCGGGCGACGGCGACGACGACCACGAGGCGGCCGGGCGAGCCGCCGAGATCGTCACGGCGGCCTACCGGGTCCGGCTCGTGCGCTGGCTGGACCGGGCGTGGAGCTGGGCCGGCCCCGACTCGGACGAGGTGCCGTGGCGCCGGGCCCGCCAGATCCCGCTGAGCGACACGGTCATCGCGCGCAAGCACGCCGCGAGCGAGGCGTTCAGCGCGGCCCTGGGCATCGGGGGCGCGCTCCACGACCTCGAGCTGCCCGACGGCTCGGCGCCCGGCCCGCGCGAGGTCTTCCTGGTGTGAGTGCCCGTCCCGCGAGCGTCGCCACGGGCCGTCGTCGTCCCCCGCCGGGGCCGGCCGTTTCCGCCGTACGGTGGCGCGTCGGGCCGACATGCTCCCGGGTGGCTAGGCTTCACCGGGTGACCGGCAGGGCGAACGGCGACGGCGTGGAGGTGGCCACGTCGCGCCCCGAGGAGTACGCCGCGGTGCCCTCCGGCGCCGAGGGGGCGGACGGGGCGCACGCCGACGGGGTGGAGTGGTCCGGCTACTCCGGATATCCCGACGGGGGGATGGCGGGCGCGGCCGCTCGGGTGCGCGACAGCCTCACGGGCGAGACGTCCGGCGGGGACCTCCCGCAGGTCCTGCACACCGCGCCCGCCGCGGTCGCCCTCATCGACCTCGACGCCGGCACGGTCACCTACGCCAACGGCTCGGCCCAGGAGCTCACCGGCGGCCGGGCCACCCTCCCGCTCGACATCGACGCCTGGAGCGAGGCGGCGGGCCTCACCGACCTGTCCGGGCGCCCGATGCGCGACACTGCGTCCCCGCTGTCGCGGGTTGCGCAGGGCATGCCGGTCTCCGGCGAGCCGGTCGCCGTCGCGGACGCCTCCCGCAAGGGCTCCGAGGCCACCGAGGAGGAGCGCGAGGAGGCCGAGGGCCGCCTGCTCTGGGTCACCGGGTTCCCCCTGTCCGAGGCCGACGACGACGAGCGGCGCCGGCTCGCGCTCGTCGTGTTCCTCCAGCTCTCCGGCGCCGGGGCGCAGCGTCACCTCGAGATGATGCGCGACCGCGCGGTCGTCGCCACGGAGCTGTCCTTCACGATCTCCGACCCGGCCCGGGACCAGAACCCGCTGGTGTGGGTGAACCCGGCGTTCACCCGGCTCACCGGGTACGACCTCGATGAGGTCCTCGGCCGCAACTGCCGCTTCCTGCAGGGACCCAACACCGACCCGACGTCGATCTCGCGCATCCGCAGCGCGCTGGCCGACGAGCGGCCGATCACCGAGGTCCTGCTCAACTACCGGCGCGACGGCACCGCCTTCTGGAACCAGGTCTCGATCTCGCCGGTGTTCGACGGCTCGGGCAACGTCGTCAACTTCGTCGGGGTCCAGGCCGACGTCACCGAGCGCGTCATGGTCGAGAACGAGCGCCGGGCCGCGCTCGCCGCCGCCGAGGAGACCCGCGAGCAGCTGCGCCTGCTCACCGACTCGACGGCTGCCATGACGGCCTCGCTCGACGCGGGCGGCGCGGCGCGGGCGCTGGCGCGCATCGTGGTGCCGGCGCTGGCCGACTACTGCTGCGTGGACCTGCTCGACGAGGTCGGGCTCCCGTCGTCGTCGCACCGCGTGGCGGTCAACCACCGCGACGACTCCAAGACGGAGACCGTCGGCACGCTCGGGCGCTGGATCACCCCCACCGAGGACGGCGCCGACCCGGTCGACCGGGTGCTCGCCGGCGGTGCGCCCTCGCTGCTCCCGGAGCTGCCGGTTCGCCCGGAGGGGCTGCGCGACGAGCCGGACCTGATGGCCCGCTACGAGCAGCTGCGGCCGCGCTCCGCGATCGTGGTGCCGCTGCGGGCGCGGGGCCAGGTGCTGGGCGCGCTGACGCTGGGCACCGAGCTGCCCTACGGCCGTCGCTACTCCCAGCGCGACCTCTACCTGGCGAGCGACCTCGCCGCGCGCGCCGGGCTCGCCGTCGACAACGCCCGGCTCTACGCCCGCGAGCACGGCGCCGCCGAGACCCTGCAGCGCAGCCTGCTGCCCGCCGTCCCCGAGGTCCCCGGCCTCACGGTCGCCTCGCGCTACCTCGCGGCGACCGACGGCGCCCAGGTCGGCGGGGACTGGTACGACCTGCTGCCGCTGCCCGACGGCGCGGTGGGGGTGGCGGTCGGCGACGTCGTCGGGCACGACCTGCGGGCCGCCGCGGCCATGGGCGAGCTCCGCGGTGTGCTGCGCTCCTACGCCTGGGAGGGACTGGGGCCCGACGCGGTGATCGACCGCTGCAACGACCTCGTCCACGGGCTGGGCATGGCGGCGATGGCGACGGCGGTGTTCGGGCGCCTCGAGCGGGCGACCGACGACGACGGCTGGGTCCTGGGCTACTGCAACGCCGGGCACCCGCCGCCCCTGCTGCGCCGCGGCGACGGCACCGTCGAGCTGCTCACCGGCAACCTCTCGCCGCTGATCGGCGCGACGCGGGAGGCCTCCCGGGACTGCACTGAGGTGCACTGCCGGCCGGGCGACGTGCTGGTCCTGCACACCGACGGGCTCATCGAGAGCCCGGGCAACGACCCCGACGAGCGCACCGACCTGCTCGCCCGCACGCTCGCGGCCGAGACCGACGTCGAGGACGTCGGCGCGCTGTGCGACCAGGTGCTCGAGGTGCTCGGCGCCGACGGCCTGCGCGACGACGCGGTGCTGCTGGCGATCCGGCTCGGGGCCTGAGGCCGGGACCCCCGACGCGCGAAACGGCCGGGGGACCCGACGTCGGGTCCACCGGCCGTGGCGTGCGCTCGCGTCGCCGCGCGCCCTACTGCGGCGGCGGGGGCGGGGGCTGCTCGCCCTGCGGCGGGGGCGGGTTCTCCCCGCCGTGCAGGAAGTCCTTGGCCTTGTCGCCGGCCTGGTCGAACTGCTCGTCGTGGCCCTCGAACTTGCCCTTGAGGGCGTCGCCACCCTTGTCGACGAAGGAGTCGGCCTTCTCCGGGTTCTTCCCGGCCCACTCCTTGGCCTTGTCCACCATGTCGCCGAGCCCTGCCACGGCGTCCTCCTGAGGTCGGGGATCCTGTCGGCGGCAGGGTTCCCCGCCCGGGCGGGACGACACCAGGTCCGAACGTCCCCCGTTCGGTGACCGAATCGTGACCCGCACCACTGGTAAACGTCTTTTTACCCGGCCGGGAACCTCATGCGGGGGTCGCGCGTTGGGCAGGGTGGAGCGGTCGAGCGGCCGCTCCACGCACGTGAGGAGGACGAGTGCGCACCAGCAGCAACCCGGCGTTCCGCAACCTGCCGACCTCGCCGGGCGGGTATGCGCGGTTCGGGGACACGCCGGCAGGTCTCGGGGGCGGCTTTGGTGACTCGCCCGGGGGCCCGGCGCCGCGGGCGGGGGCCGCCGACCGGCCGCTCACCGTCGACGACGTCGTGCAGAAGACCGCGCTCAACGCCGTCGTCGCCATCGCCGTCGGGGTGCTCGTCGCGATCAGCGGGCTCTACCTGCTCGGGATCGTCGGCTTCGTCGTCGGCCTGGTCGTCGCGCTGATCATCATCTTCAAGCAGAGCACCAACCCCGCTCTGGTCCTCACCTACTCGGTGGCCGAGGGCATGGCGCTGGGGGCGATCACCGGGGCGCTCGAGTCCTCGAGCAACCAGTACGCCGGCATCGGGTTCCAGGCGATCCTCGGTGTCGTCGGTGTGTTCATCGGGATGCTCGTGGTCTACAAGACCGGCGCCATCCGGGTCACGCCACGGCTGACCAAGATGGTCATCGGTGCCGCCATCGGCGTCCTCGTGCTGATGCTCGCCAACCTCGTCGTCAGCTTCTTCACCCACGAGGGCCTCGGGCTGCGCTCGGGGGGCACCCTGGCGATCATCTTCAGCCTGGTCTGCATCGCGATCGGCGCGTTCATGCTGCTGCTCGACTTCGACCAGGCCGACCAGGCGGTCAAGGCCGGGGTGCCGGCGCGCTTCGCCTGGTACCTCGCCTTCGGCTTCATGACGACGCTGGTGTGGCTCTACATCGAGATCCTGCAGCTGCTCAGCTACTTCCGCGACTAGCGAGTCGCGCCACCCCGACGGGCCGTCCCTGAGACCTCCGGGGCGGCCCGCCGTCCGTCCGGGCCCTGCCCCCGCGCCCGCCCCGCCGTGCCAGCAACGGCGCGTTCCTGGCGTTGGGTGCGTGAACGGCGCCGTCCGCGCATCGGATCGGGGTCGGCCGCGATGCGTGAACGGCGCCGTCCTGGCGTCGGATGCCAGGAACGTGCCGTTGCTGCCGCTAGGACGTTGTGGCCAGGGCGTTGTGGCCGGGCCGGGCTCAGGACAGGCGCTCGAGGACCATCGCCATGCCCTGACCGCCGCCGATGCACATCGTCTCCAGCCCGATCGTCGCGTCCTCGGCGCGCAGTCCGTTGAGCAGCGTCGTCGCGATCCGGGCCCCGGTCATGCCGAACGGGTGCCCGACCGCGATCGACCCGCCGTGCACGTTGAGCTTGGCCTCCATCGCCGAGTCGGACAGCCCGATGCCGTGCGCGGAGGGGATCACCTGCGCGGCGAAGGCCTCGTTGATCTCCACGAGATCGACGTCGTCGATGGAGAGCCCCGCCCGGTCCAGCGCCTGCTTCGAGGCCCCGATCGGGCCCAGGCCCATGATCTCCGGGGACAGGCCGGTCACCCCGGTCGAGACCACCCGGGCCAGCGGGGTGATCCCCAGGTCCGCGGCGCGGGTCGAGGACATCACCACGAGCGCCGCGGCGCCGTCGTTGAGCGGGCAGGCGTTCCCGGCGGTGATCCGGCCGTCCGGGCGGAACACCGGCTTGAGGTCGGCGACCGTCTCGTAGGTGGTGCCCGCGCGCGGTGAGTCGTCGGCGGCGACCACAGACCCGTCAGGGGTCGTCACCGGGGTGATCTCCCGCTCCCAGAAGCCGTCCTTCGACGACTGCTCGGCGAGGTTCTGCGAGCGGACCGCGAACCGGTCCATCTCCTCGCGGGACACGTTCTCGGCCAGGGCGACGTTCTCCGCGGTCTGCCCCATCGCGATGTAGGCGTCGGGCAGCAGGCCGTCGGCCCGCGGGTCGTGCCACTCGGAGGCGCCCGACGCCGCCGCCTCCGCGGTCCGGGCCTGCGCCTCGGTGAACAGCGGGTTCTGCGTGCCGGGCAGCCCGTCCGAGGAGCCCTTCTCGAACCGCGACACCGCCTCCACCCCGGCGGCGACGAACACGTCGCCCTCCCCGGCGCGGATCGCGTGCGCGGCCATGCGGACCGTCTGTAGCGACGACGAGCAGTACCGGGTGATGGTCGTGCCGGGCACGGTGTCCAGGCCCAGCCGGACCGCGACGATCCGGCCCATGTTGTAGCCCTGCTCGCCGCCGGGCAGGCCGCACCCGAGCATGAGGTCCTCGACCTCCTCGGGCGGTAGCGACGGCACCTGGTCGAGCGCGGCCCGCACCATCTGCGCCGCGAGGTCGTCGGGACGCATCCCGGCGAGGGTGCCCTTGCGGGCGCGACCGATGGGGGAGCGGGCGGCGGAGACGATCACGGCGTCGGGCGTCCCGGAGTTCTGGGCCATGCCACGACCCTAGGCGCGCCGCCGGTGCGGGTCGCCGGTCGTGGTCCCCACACCGGTGATTCGCCGCACAACGCGTCCGGCCGCGACCGCGACCGGCAGGATGGGCGACATGCAGTACGTCGAGCACGTCGGCGACCTCGTCGGTCACACCCCGCTGGTGAAGCTCAACCGCGTCGTCCCGACGGGGCCGGACGCGCCGTTGGTCCTCGCCAAGGTCGAGTACTTCAACCCCGGCGGCAGCGTGAAGGACCGCATCGCCGAGAAGATGGTGACCGCCGCGGAGGAGTCCGGGGAGCTCAAGCCGGGCGGCACGATCGTCGAGCCGACCTCGGGCAACACCGGCATCGGCCTCGCGATCGTCGCCCAGCAGCGCGGCTACCACTGCATCTTCGTGGTCCCGGACAAGGTCAGCGTCGCCAAGCAGGACGCGCTACGGGCGTACGGGGCCGAGGTCGTCGTCTGCCCGGCCGCGGTCGAGCCGGAGCACCCCGAGTCCTACTACTCGGTCTCCGACAGGCTGGCCCGCGAGACCGAGGGCGGCTGGAAGCCCAACCAGTACGCGAACCCGAACAACCCCGCCTCCCATATCGAGTCGACCGGCCCCGAGATCTGGGACCAGACCGACGGCCGGATCACGCACTTCGTCGCCGGGGTCGGCACCGGCGGCACGATCTCGGGCACCGGGCGCTACCTCAAGGAGGTCTCGGACGGGCGCGTGCAGATCATCGGGGCCGACCCGCTCGGGTCGGTGTACTCCGGCGGCGACGGGCGGCCCTACCTCGTCGAGGGCGTCGGCGAGGACTTCTGGCCCACCACCTACGACCGACAGGTCGCCGACCGCATCGTCGCGGTGTCGGACGCGGACTCGTTCCACATGACGCGCCGGCTCGGCCGCGAGGAGGCGCTGCTCGTCGGCGGCTCCTGCGGGATGGCGACCGTGGCGGCCGCGCGGATCGCCGCGGAGCTGGGTCCCGACGACGTCGTGGTCGTCCTGCTCCCCGACGGGGGCCGCGGCTACCTCTCCACGGTGTTCAACGACCAGTGGATGGCCTCGTACGGCTTCATGCAGACGAACACCGCCGAGTTCACCGTCGGGGACGTGCTGCGCGGCAAGGACGGGTCGATCCCGGACCTGGTGCACGGGCACCCGAACGAGACGGTCTCCGACATCGTCTCGATCATGCGCGAGTTCGGCGTCTCGCAGATGCCGATCGTCAAGGCCGAGCCGCCGGTGATGATGGCCGAGGTCCGGGGTGCGGTCACCGAGCGGGACCTGCTCGACCGGCTGTTCACCGGGAAGGCCTCGCTGACCGACCGCGTCGAGGACCACCTGGCGCCGCCGTTGCCCACCGTCGGCATCACCGAGCCGCTGTCGCAGGCGATGACGGCGCTGCAGGGCGGCGACGGGCTGCTGGTCATCTCCGACGGGCGCCCGGCGGGCATCGTCTCGCGGGCCGACGTGCTCGCGTTCCTCGCCGGCCGGTAGGGGAGACTTGCGGCGTGAGTGACCGAGGCTTCGCCACCCGCGCCATCCACGCCGGGCAGGACCCGGACCCGACCACGGGCTCCGTCGTCGTGCCCGTGCACGCGACCTCGACGTTCGCGCAGGACGGCGTCGGCGGGCTGCGGTCGGGCTACGAGTACGCGCGCACCGGCAACCCGACCCGCACCGCACTGGAGACCCAGCTCGCGGCGCTCGAGGGCGGGCGGTTCTGCCGCGCGTACGCCTCCGGGATGGCGGCCGAGGACACCCTGCTGCGCGCCACGCTGCGTCCCGACGACCACCTGGTCATCCCGATCGACGCCTACGGCGGCACCTTCCGGCTGGTCTCGACGGTGCTCGCCGACTGGGGCGTGCACTACTCCGCGGTCGACCTGTCCGACCTCGACGCGGTCCGGGCGGCGATCCTGCCCGAGACGAAGCTGCTGTGGTGCGAGACGCCGACCAACCCGGTGCTCTCGATCGCGGACGTGGCCGCGCTGGCCGGGATCGCCGGTGAGCACGGGCTGCGCCTGGTCGTCGACAACACGTTCGCCTCGCCCTACCTCCAGCAGCCCCTGGCGCTCGGGGCCAGCGTCGTCGTGCACTCGACGACGAAGTACCTGGGCGGGCACTCCGACGTCGTCGGGGGTGCGCTGGTGACCTCGGACGAGGAACTGGCCGCCGACCTCGCACGGTTGCAGAACGGCATGGGCGCCGTGCCCGGGCCGTTCGACTGCTTCCTGACCACCCGCGGGATCAAGACGCTGGCGCTGCGGATGGAGCGCCACTGCGACAACGCCGAGCGGGTGGTGGAGGCCCTGGAGGCGCACGACGCCGTCGGGTCGGTGCTCTACCCCGGGCTCGCCTCCCACCCCGGCCACGAGACGGCGGCCAAGCAGATGCGCCGGTTCGGCGGGATGGTGTCGATCCGGATGGCCGGGGGCGACGCCGCGGCTCGGGCGCTGTGCGCGGCGACGGAGGTGTTCACGTTGGCCGAGTCGTTGGGCGGGGTCGAGTCGCTCGTCGAGCACCCGGGGGCGATGACCCACGCGTCGACGGCCGGCTCGCCGCTGGAGGTCCCGTCCGACCTCGTGCGCCTCTCGGTGGGCATCGAGGACGGCGACGACCTGGTCGACGACCTGCTGCAGGCCCTCGGCCGGCTCTGAGCCGGCTACCCGCGGCGGGCGTCCGCCTGGTCGTTCGCGGTGCCGTGCGGGGCGGTGTGACCCGGCACGACCAGGCCCGGCACGGTGCAGCCCCCGATGAACACCGGGCCGTGGTGCGTCTCGACGACGGCCCCCGGGTCGTCGCAGCCGGCCTGCGAGACGGTGAAGACGGCGGCCCCCGTCAACGCGGCGGCCACGACCAGGGGGGCGAGCAGACCGACGCGGGCGGCCCCGCGCACCGGTCGGCGGGCGCCCCCGCTCCGTGTTCCGGTCATCGCTGCCCTCCCGGCCCCGCTCACGCTCTCAACACATGCTACCGACCACATCCGTCGTCACCGGTGGTTCGGTTCGACCCGTCCGACCGGCGAGCCGGGGGCGTCGCCGACCGGACCGCCCCGGAGCTCGCCGCGGAGGCGGTTGCCCGCCCGTCGCGGCCGCGAACCGGTCGCCGACGTCGTCCGCGCGCCGGGAACCACGGCCCGCACGGCGCGACCCCGCCGCCGCCCGACCACCCGAGGGCGGGCACCATCACGGCCGTGGCGCAGACCCTGGTGACCCGCGACGACGTCGAGGCGGCCCGGGTCGTGCTCGACGGTGTCGTGCGGCGCACCCCCGTGGAGCCGTCGCGGGTGCTGGCGGGGTCGGCCGGGGGGCCGGTGCGGCTCAAGTGCGAGAACCTGCAGCGCACCGGCAGCTTCAAGATCCGGGGCGCCTACCGTCGCATCCAGCGTCTCGACGACGACGAGCGTGCCCGGGGCGTCGTCGCGGCGAGCGCCGGCAACCACGCTCAGGGCGTGGCGCTCGCGGCGGGACTGCTCGGCACCCACGCGACGGTCTTCATGCCGGCCGGGGCGCCGCTGCCCAAGCTCGCGGCCACCCGCGGCTACGGCGCGGACGTCCGGCTCGTCGATACCTTCGACGCGACGCTGGGGGCGGCCGCGGAGTTCGCCGAGCGGACCGGGGCGGTGCTGATCCACCCCTTCGACCACCCGGACGTCGTCGCCGGCCAGGGCACCGTCGGGCTGGAGATCCTCGAGCAGGTCCCGGACGTGGCCACCGTCGTCGTCTGCACCGGCGGCGGCGGCCTGGTGGCGGGGATCGCCGCCGCGACGGCCGGCGCCGGCGTGCGGGTCGTCGGGGTCCAGGCCGAGGCCTTCGCCGCGTGGCCGCCCTCGCTCGCGGCCGGCGCGCCGGTCACCGTCAGCGGCGCCACCATCGCCGACGGCATCGCCGTGCCGCGGCCCGGGGATCTGACGTTCGCGCAGGTCAGCGCACAGGTCGACGAGATCGTCACGGTGAGCGAGGAGGCCCTGTCCCGGGCGGTGCTGCAGAGCCTGGAGCGCGGGAAGCTGCTCGTCGAGCCGGCGGGCGCCGCCGCGGTGGCGGCCGTGGCCGAGTACCCGGGGCGGTGGCCATCTCCGGTGGTCGCCGTGCTCTCCGGCGGCAACGTCGACCCGCTCACGCTCGACGAGATCGTCCGTCGGGGCATGGCCGCCGCCGGGCGCTACGCGACGTTGCGCGTGCGCCTGCCCGACCGCCCCGGCTACCTCGCCGACCTGCTCGCCCACCTCGGCCGGCTGGGTGGCAACGTCGTCGACGTCGAGCACCGCCGGCTGGCCGCCTCGCCCGACCTGGGCCCGCTGACCCTCGGCTCGGTCGAGGTGGCGCTCACCCTCGAGGCGCGCGGGCACGACCACCGGACCGCGATGGTCGAGGCCCTCCGCGAGGCGGGTTACGCCGTCGCGGAGGGCGCCGCGTGACCGGTGGCGCCGGGGCTCAGGGGCGGTAGGGCTCCGCGGAGACCAGGGTGACCTCCATCGACCCGCCGTCGGGCAGGTCGTAGCTCACGGTGTCGCCCGTCTTGGCGCCGATGAGCGCCGAGCCCAGCGGGGAGTTCGGGGAGTAGACCTCGAGGTCGCCGTGCGAGCCCTCCTCGCGGGAGCCCAGCAGGAACGTCTCGGTGTCGTCGTCGCCCTCGAAGCGGACGGTGAGCACCGTGCCCGGGACGGCGGTCCCCGACTCGGTGGGGGTCTCCCCGACCTTCGCGGTGTGCAGGAGCTCCTGCAGGTGGCGGATGCGGGCCTCCATCACGCCCTGCTCCTCGCGGGCCGCGTGGTAGCCGCCGTTCTCCTTGAGGTCGCCCTCCTCGCGGGCGGCGTTGATCTTCTGCGCGATCGCGGGACGCTGCCCCACCAGGTCGTCGAGCTCGGCCTTGAGGCGGTCATGGGCGTCCTGGGTGAGCCAGGTCACCTGGGTCTGCGTCTCGGTCACGGCGATCAACTCCTCGGAGGTCCGGTCCCGCAGGTCGCGGGGCGGCTGCCTGTCGGCTGAAGAACCCGCGGGCCCGGGGGCGCCGGGGGCGGGGACGTCCACAGACGGAAAAACACGACCCGCGGCATGCGGGCCGTGTCGGGGGACACTAACACGGTCGGGGCCCCCGGGAACCGGTACGAACGATGCCCCCGGGAGGTTCCCCGATCTCCGGAGAATCTCACAGGGCCTTCGCCACCTGCGACGATCGTGTGATCGGGGGCTCGCGGCACCCGGTGCGGAGCAGGCTGTCGGGGGTCCGGGGGATGATGGTGGAGTGGAGTCATCCGAGGGCCTCACCGAGGCGTCCCCGTTGCGACTGATGTCGGTGCACGCGCACCCGGACGACGAGTCGAGCAAGGGTGCCGCGACCTG
>NZ_DASXJD010000044.1:0-9811 GCF_036497585.1 Actinomycetospora sp.
GAAGTAGGACCGGAGGACCTGCTTGAGCGGGTCCTTCTTCGCGGCCTTCTTGAAGGTGTAGTCCGTGCCGTACTTCATGTACGGCTCGTGGTACTGCGGCTCCCAGGAGAGTTCCTGGATTTTCTGGTGAGCCTTCGCCAAGCTCTGACGGCTCATCTTTCCTCCTTGATCGACCTGCAGTGGTGGAGCCCGACGGGAGTCGGTGCCTCCGGAGCGGCCCGCGCTGTCCGGGCCTGGTCGTGCCGGTGGTCCTCGGTGCCTCACCTCCTCGGTGGACCGGTTGCGCCCGGTCCGCTGTGCTCGATCGCCAGGTGGTCTGTGCGGTCCCCGCGCCCGCGGACGGTGCCGGTCGCCGCCACCCGCGCCCGCCACTCCCGCATCGCGGTGGCGGCGACGTCGCGGACGGCGTCGGTGAGCGCGGCGGAGTCCTGCGCGAACCGGCGGGCGGGGCTGGAGACCGCGATGCTCGCGGCGACCCGGCCGTCGGGCGCCACGATCGGCGCACCCACGCAGCAGAAGCCCTCCGCGAACTCCTCGCGGTCGATCGCGACGCCCTCGCGGCGGACCCGCGCGAGCTCCCGCGCGAGGCCCGGCGTCGTCGTGATCGTCGTGGCGGTGAAGGCGGCACGGTCGGTCTGGGCGAGCAGCAGCTGCTCGATCTCCGCGGACGTCGCGCACAGCGCCTTCGTGACCGCCAGCGCGTGCGCCTGGGCGACCGGGATGCGCTCGCGCAGGTCGGGGATGCGCGCCAGGCCCTGGTGGCCGCGGGCGTCGACGATGACCGTCGCGTCGCCGTCCCACCGGGCGAGGTAGGAGCGCTGCCGGGTGCGGCAGTAGAGCTCGGTCACCGCGTCGGCGAGGCTCTCGGGGAGCTCGTAGCGGCTGACCGGGTCGTCCTCGCGGCGCAGCGGGCGCAGCGCCTCGCGGGCGTCATCGAGGTCCAGGACCCGCGCGATGCCCGGCTCCGGCTCGTCGTCGGGCTCCGGCGCGGTCTCCTCCCCGGCGCCGCCCCACGCGTCGCCCCACGGCGGCCCGTCGGAGAGGCGGTAGGTGCCGGCCGGACCCCCGCGGCGGGCGTAGCCCTCCTGGCAGAGGGTGTTGAGCAGGTACCGCGCGGTGGCCGCACTCTTGCCGAGCTCGACGCCGAGCTCCTCCGCGGTCACGCCGGCCGCCGCGGCACCCAGGTAGCGCAGCGCGGCCAGTGCCTCGGCAGCCGTCTTGAGGGAGCGGCCGGAGCCGGCGACGCGGGTGCCGGTGCGGTCCGTCATGCGCGCTCCCTCCCGTGCGGCGGTGGTGGTGCCGATGCGGCCCGTGGTGGCGGGTCCGTCCCCGGTGGTGGCCGGGTCCGGGTGCGTCCGTCGCCGGCTGGTCCCGGCGAGACGCAGGTCACTGAACGCCCAGGACAACCCTGTGGTCAACATCACCGTTTCGGTGTGCAGATGCTGCACATGACCGCCGAACCGGCGTTCGACGCCGTTCGTCGCAGGTCAGCGGCCTATCGGAGCGCCGGGCGGAGCCCCGGGACGGCCCCGCGTGTCTCAGAGGGAGACATCTCAGAGCAAGATCTACTCGTGCTCCGGCAGCACCGGCACGGTCGTCCCGGGGTCCCGCCCGAGCTGCGTCGCGCGGTTGACCGAGGCGGCGCCGAACCGGGCGCGGACCGCGTCGAGGGTGCGGTCGAGGGCGGCCGCGTCCCGCGGCGCGTCCCCCGCCCCCGCGCCGGCGAGCGCCGAGCGGGGCTCCTCCCGGGCGTCGAGGGGCAGCTCGAGCTGCTCGCGGTCCTCGCCCGAGAGGTTGGCCAGCGAGAGCCCGATGAGCGTGATCCCGCGGTCGAGGATCATCGGCATGGCCTCGCCGAGCAGGTCGCGCGCGGCCTGGTCGATCGGCGCGGTCTGCGTCGTCGCGGCCCGCAGGGTGACCGACCGGGTGACGCGGGCGAAGTCGTCGAACCGGAGCCGGAGCACGACGGTGCGGCAGGCCCGGTCGCCGTCGCGCAGCCGCCGGCCGAGCCGGTCCACGATCCCGGCCAGGATGGTGTCGAGCTCCTCGGGCGAGCGCCGCCCCCGCCCGAGCGCGCGCTGCGAGCCGATGGAGCGGCGTCGCACCCCGGGGGTGACCGCCCGGGGGTCGGAGAACGTGGCCAGGGCGTGGATGTGCCGGCCCGCGGCGCGCCCGAGCAGCGACACCAGGGAGGGCTCCCCCAGGTCGGCGACGTCGGCGACGGTGTGGATGCCCAGGGCGTGCAGCCGCCCCGCGGTCACCCGGCCGACGCCCCAGAGCCGCTCCACCCGCAGCGGGTGCAGGAACTCGCGCTCCCGGTCGGGGTCGACGACGAGGAGCCCGTCGGGCTTGGCGACCCCGCTCGCCACCTTCGCGAGGAACTTGGTGCGCGCGACGCCGACCGTGATCGGCAGGCCCACCTCGGCGAGGACCCGGCCGCGCAGCCGTGCGGCGATGTCCTTCGGGGTCCCCACGAGCCGGGCGAGCCCTCCGACCTCGAGGAACGCCTCGTCGACCGAGAGCCCCTCGACCAGGGGCGTGGTGTCGCGGAAGATCGCGAACACGTCCTTGCTCGCTGCCGAGTAGGCCTCCATGCGGGGCCGCACGACGACCGCGTCGGGGCACAGCGCCCGCGCCTGGCGGCCGTTCATCGCGGTGCGCACCCCGGCGTCCTTCGCCTCGTAGCTGGCGGCGAGCACCACGCCGCCCCCGACGATGACGGGCCGTCCGCGCAGCTCGGGGGCGTCGCGCTGCTCCACCGAGGCGTAGAAGGCGTCCAGGTCGGCGTGCAGGATCGTCGCCGCTGCCCCGCCGCCGGTGGACACGAACACATGTTCCCACGACGAGGTCACAGCGCACCCGGCGTTCGGCCCCTAGGGTGAGGTGACGTGACCACCCGACTGCGGGCCAGCCGGGACTACCCCCACGACGTGGCCGACTTCTCCGTCGCGCTGGCCGACCCCGAGTTCCACCGCGCGCGGCTCGACGCGGGCGGTGGCGGCGAGATCGAGCGCCACCGGACCACCGGGACGCCGGACGACGGCACCGTCGAGGTCGTCGTCCGCCAGCCGGTGCCGACCGGCCAGGTGCCGCCCGCGATCGGGCGGCTGCTCACCGGCGGGCTCGTGCTGCGCCGCACCGAGCGGTGGCGGCTGAGCCCCGAGCGCTGCGACGGCGAGGTGGAGGTCGCGGTGCCCCGTGCGCCGGTCCGCGCCGAGGGGACGATGAGCGTCGCCGCGGCGGGCGTCTCGGGCTGCCGGCTCGCGGTCGACGTGGCGGTCACGGTCACCATCCCGCTGGCGGGCGCGCTGGTCGAGGGCGCCGTCGCCGACGGGGTCCGATCGCTCACCCGCGTCGAGCACGACAACATCACCCGCTGGCTCGACGCGCACACGGACCGGGAGTCCTGATGCCCGCACGCCGCACGCGCCTCGGGCGCGGCGACCGCGTCGTCGTCACCTCGCCCTACGGCAGCCGCCTCGGTACCTACGACCTCACGACCGGCGAGGTGTCCGACGTCGCGCCGACGTTCCGCGCGACCTTCGTCGCCGAACTCGACGACTGGCTCGTCGCCCACGACCTGCCCCGGTTCCCGGGGTTCGGGGACGACGAGCCCCGGCGGCCGTCGCGACGGCGCCTCACCGACACCCTGCGCATCCCCCGCCAGGGCGGACCCCGCCCGCGCGACCGCGCGCACAGCGGCGCGCCGGCGCTCGAGGCCGGGCCGGCGACGCCGTCGGAGGGCTGGTCCGCCGACAGCGCGGACGGCTTCCGCGCCGACGCCTTCGTCGACACCGGCCGCCGCTCCACCGGCGAGGACGTGGCCGAGACCGACGACTGGGAGGACCTCGCCTTCCACGGGCCGGACCACGGCCTCCTCCGCGAGGCGGCCCGCGCCCGCGCGGCCGGGCACCGGGAGCGCGACCGCGAGCTGCGGCTGCGCGCCGACGGCCGGCACGCCGTCGCCGACGCGCTGGTGCGCGAGTCCGCCGGCCCGGGAGCCGGCCGCCGCGGGTGGCGGATGCTGCACGGCATCGACATGGCCGTCGGGGGCGAGACGGTGACGCTGGACCACCTCGTCATCGGGACGCCCGGGGTCTTCGTCGTCGAGGTCCGCCACCACCCCGGCGGGAAGGTCCACGCCTCCACCACCGGCCTCGAGATCGACAGCCGGCAGTTCGACCTCGCCCGCATCCGCACCCTCGGCGAGGAGGTGCACGACCGGATCGCCGAGGCGATTGCGCTCGCCGCGGGGTTCGAGGAGGTGCTCGACCCACCGCCTGTGACCCCCGTCATCGCCGTCGTCGGGGCCACCATCGTCACCCACAGCCGCCCCCGCGGGGTGATCGTCGCCCGCGCCGGGGACCTCGCGCGGGCCATGCGCAGCCGCGGTGAGCGGCTCTCGCCCGCCGCCGTCGAGGAGACCTACGCCGTCGCGCGCCGCTCCGACACCTGGCTGCCATGACGGTGCTGGACGTCCGCACCATCTGGGCCGAGCCGGCGTCGCTGGCCTCGATGCGCGGCCAGGAGGTGCTCGCGCGCTCCCCGCCGCCGAGGTCGTCGAGGTCGACTCGCACCGGGCCATCCCCGACCTGCACGGCGAGGCCGCGAAGGTGTCGCGCTGGGTGCGGGTCAAGGCCGAGAACCTCGTGCTCGGGGAGAAGGAGTCGCTCACGGTGCGGCTCAACGGGCGCTCCGCGGACTTCAGCTCGACCTGCGGACCAGCTCGATCGACAAGCGCATCGCGGCTGTCGACGACTTCGTCACCGCCGGCTACGAGGTCCGCCTCAACTTCTCGCCGGTCGTGCTGCGCGAGCGCTGGCAGAGCCGGTGGGCGGCGCTGCTCGACGAGCTCGGCGAGCGGCTCTCGCCCGCCGCGCGGGAGCAGGCGGCCTGCGAGGTCATCCTGCTGACCCACAACGAGGGCCTGCACGAGGTCAACCTCGGCTGGCACCCGCACGCCGAGGACGTGCTCTGGCATCCCGAGGCCCAGGAGCCCAAGCGCTCGCAGAACGGCCAGGACAACGTCCGCTACCGACGCGACGTCAAGCGGCGCGCGGTCGCCCGGTTCCGGGAGCTGGTCGAGGTGCACGCGCCCTGGCTGCCGATCCGGTACGCGTTCTGAGGATGCCCGGAGCCGGGACGGGGGCCGCGCCCACGCGCGCCGACCGCCGGGCCCGCGGCGCCGTCATGGCGCTCTTCGCGGTCAACGGCGCCACCTACAACTCACTCGTCCCGCGGTTCCCCGCGCTGCGCGACGGGCTCGGGCTGTCGAACACCGAGCTCGGCACCGCGATCGCGGCGTTCCCGGGCGCGGCGCTGCTCGTCGGGGTGCTGGCCGGCCCGCTGATCGCGCGGCTGGGCAGCGGGCGGGTCGCGGCGGCGGTGTCCCTGGTGGGGGCGCTGCTGCTGCCGCTGGTGGCGCTGGCCCCGGCGTGGTGGGCGCTGGCCGCGGCGCTGTTCCTGCTGGGTGTCACCGACGCCTGGACCGACGCCGCCATGAACGCCCACGGCCTCGTCGTGCAGGAGCGCTACGGCCGCTCGATCATCAACGGCCTCCACGCGACGTGGAGCGTCGCCGCGGTCGGGGCGGGCCTGCTCGGCGCGGCCGCCGCGGGGCTCGGGGTGCCGGTGGCGGTGCACCTGGCGGTGGTCGGGGCGGTGCTGGCGGTGGCCTCGGCGCTGGCGTGGCGGGCGGTGCTGCCCCCGGAGCACCACTACGCCGTGGTGCACGACGGGCCCGGCCTGCGGGGGGTGCTGACGTCGTGGCACACCGTCGCACCGCTGCTCGCCGTCGCCGGGCTGATGGTGTGCTCGGGCGCGGTGGAGGACTCCTCGGCGTCGTGGGGGGCGGTCTACCTTCGCGACGACCTCGGGGCGGGCGCCTTCGTGGCGGGTCTGCCGTTCGTGGCGTTCCAGACGACGATGACCCTCGGGCGCCTCGCGGGGGACCGGGTCGTGGACCGTTTCGGCCCCGTGCGGGTGGCGCGGACCGGCGCGCTGGTCGCGATGGCGGCGCTCATGGCAGCGCTGCTGCTCGCGCACCCGTGGGCGGCCGTCGTCGGGTGGGCGCTGGCCGGGCTCGGCGTGGCGACGCTCTTCCCGCTCGCGTTCGCGGCGGCCGGGACCGTACCGGGGGTACGGGCGGGGGACGGCATCGCCGTGGTGGGGTTCCTCGCGCGGCTGGGCTTCCTGACGATGCCGCCGGTCATCGGGGCGATCGCCGACGCCTCGTCGGTCGGGACCGGGCTGCTCGTGGTGCCCGTGGCCTCCCTGGGTGCCGCGGTCGTGGCCGGGGCGCTGCGGTCGCGGCCGGGCGCGTCAACCCCGGCGGCTTCCGCGCGAGGGGGGCCCTCGGCCGGTTAGAGCGGCCGGATCCTCCCCTCGCGGCACGGGCGGGAGACTCGTGCGCCGTGACCCCCGACGAGGCCGCCGCCGCGCTCACCGCCGCGCCCGGGGAGCTGGACGCGACCGTGGCCGACCTCCCGGGCGTACCCGGCCTGCTCGCGTGGTGGGCGGCACCCTCGGTGCTCCCGGCGCTGAACGGGGCGGCGCACCCGGCGGCCGACCTGCGGCTGCTCGACCTCGGGACCGCGACGATGCTGCGCAACCGCGTCCGCCGTCAGGACCTCTACCGGACCGGGGTCTCGCGCCTGCGCCGGGTCGTGGCGGGCCTGCTGCTCGAGGAGCTGGCGCTCGCGCCGACGTGGGCCGCCGACGTCGTGCTCCCCAAGGCCGACGAGGAGCGGCTCACTGCTTGGCTGCGGGCGCGGCTGGCCCTGACCTGGGTCCCCGACGACGACCGCGAGGCCCACCGGTCGGCGGTCGCGGCGCTGCTCGGGCCGGCCGGGCTCGAGTCGGCGGGCGCGCACGAGGCGGAGCAGCGCTACGTCGCGGCGGCCGGGGAGAAGGCGCCGCGCGAGGTCGGGGCGCCGTTCCGCCGGCCGTGAGGGCCCGCTGGCCGTGAGTGAGCGGCGCCGACCTGGCGTTGGACGCCAGGAACGTGCCGTTGCTGCCGTTCGGGGCGCGCCGCCGGCCGTGAGTGAGCGGCGCCGTCCTGGCATTGGACGCCAGGAACGTGCCGTTGCTGCCGTTCGGGGCGAGGCGGCGCCCCTCACGCGTGCCGGACGCACCGCCGCGCCGCGGGCCGGGCCTCGAGCCGCTCCCCGGGGATCGGCCGCCCGCACACCTCGCAGACGCCGTAGGTGCCCGCGTCGAGTCGCCCGAACGCCGCGTCGACCTCGGCCAGGTCCGCCCGGGCCCGTCCCAGGAGGGCCTGGGCTTGCGCGCGGTCGTAGGCGATCGTCTGGCCCTCGGGGTCGTGCTCGTCGTCGCCGGAGCTCGCCGAGGCGGTCTCGACGATCCCCGCGATCTGCGCCTCGAGGGCGGCGATCCGGGCCTGCGTCGCGGACCGTTCGGCGGCGAGGTCCTCCGCGGCGCTCACCTCACCGCACCGTGGTGAGGGCGGCGTGCACCAGCTCGATCACCACCGGGGTGTCCGCCGGGAGCGTGATCACCTCGCCGTCGAGCTGCAGCGGGAGCTCGTCGACGGTCCGGAAGCGCAGGCGCCGGGCGCTCGGTTGCCAGCCCAGTCCGCGCCACGCGGCCCGGATCCCCGTGAGCAGGAGCCGGAAACGACCCCGATGGGGGATGCCGACGATCTCGAAGCGGCCGTCGGCCGGGTCCCCGCTGTCGGAGAGGCGCACGTACTTCGCCATCTCGGAGAGGTTGGCGATGATGAGGCTGTCGTAGCGGTGCCGCCCGAGGAACTCGCCCACCCCGACGCCGCGGTCGGTCTCCCCCTCGAACGCCTCCAGCTCGATCTCGAACGGCCGGAAGCGCAGGAACTCCCGCACCGTGGTCACGAGCTCGCGCATCGACCCCTTCCCGCTGCGCTCCAGGGAGAGCGCCACGACGGGGGTGATGCCCAGCCCGATGTAGGAGTGGGCGTAGCGCGGCGGGTTCGGCCCGACGGTCAGCCGCAGGACGTCGAGGTGCTCGACGACGCCGTCCGCGATCGCCTCGGCCAGCGGTCGACGGCGGGTGACCCGCCGGTGGTCGTTGGCGTTGCCTGCCGAGGCGACCGCGACGACGGTGCCGGTGTGCGTGCCGTCGCCGCCGGCCATCGCCCCGTCGACGACCTCGTTGTAGCCGCCGTCCCCGGACACCGACACCACGAGCGGGCGGTAGGTCCGCGCCGCGCTCTCGGCGATCCGGCGGGCGTGCCCGGCGTACTCGGTGGGGACGAGCTCGACGTCGAGGTCCGGCGCGAGCCGTCGCAGGTCGCGCGCGAGGGTGTGCGCCTTGCCCTCGCCGCCGCCGGAGCTCGTGGGGTTGTAGACGAGCAGCACGCTCTCGTACGGCCGGGTCGCGGGCGGACCGGGCACGGGGGACGCGGCGGACACACCGTCAGCTTACGTCCGCGCGGGGTCCGACCAGCGCCGCACGGCCTCGAGGAAGTAGTAGTCGGCGTAGACGATCCCCACGTCGACCTCGTCGTCCTGCGGCTTGCCGCCGGTGGCGTGCGCGAGCAGCGCCGGGCCGGCCGGGGCGACGTCCTTGGTGGCCAGCTCGTCGAGGGTCTCGCCGGCGGCCTGGCGGTAGCGGGCGCCGTCGGCGCCGCCGACCTGGTCGGCGAGGTCGAGCAGGCCCGCTGCCGCGACCGCGGCCGCCGAGGTGTCGCGCTCCTCGGTGGGCTTCGAGAAGTCCCACGCCGGGACGCGGTTGCCCGGCGAGGTGTGGGCGAGCCACCAGTCGGCCGCCTTCACCGCGGCCGCCCGCAGCTCCGGGTTGGCCGCCGCCCGCGCCTGCGCCGCGAAGCCGTGGATCGCCCAGCCCTGCCCCCGCGACCACGTCGAGTCCGGGGACGCGCCCTGCCACGTCTCGCGCTCGAGGAACGCGCCGGTGTCGGGGTCGAAGACGGCGACGTGGGCGGTGCTGCCGTCGGGTCGCATGTTGGTGCGCGACGCGGTGAGGGCGTGCTGGGTGGCGATGTCCTGCCATGCCGGGTCGCCCCCGGGCAGGGACGCCGCCCGGTCCAGCAGCGCCAGGTTCATGGTGTTGTCGATGATGACCGGGAAGCGCCAGGCGCCGCGCTTGTCGTCGTCGCCCTCGGTGTCCCAGCTCTTGATCGCGTGGACCTTCGGCGAGTAGCGGGTGGCGAGGGACCGGGCGGCGGTGACGACGTCGTCGGCGCCGGTCCCGGTCGCCTGCAGCTGGGCGCCGAAGCTGTCGTCGACGACGAAGCCGAGGTCGTGGGTGTCGGTGCGGTGGACCTGGGAGGCGATGGGGGTGGTCCAGCGCTGGGCGCGGGCGGTCCAGGCCTGGTCCCCGGTCAGCTCGCGGGACAGCCAGAGCTCCCCGGGGAAGAACCCCGAGGTCCAGTCGGAGACCGGGTTGACCGTCCAGGTCGTCTTGCCCCGGTCCACGGAGCGGGGATAGCCGGCGGCCGGGTCGAGCTGGTCGGCCGCGGCCGCCAACCGCAGGTAGGCGGTCGGCAGGACCTTGGTCACCGACGCGGGCAGCGGCCCGGCCGGTGACGGCGCGGCCGACGACGAGTCGGCGGCCGGGTCGGCCGCCGGGGCGCTCTGCCCGCACCCGGCCAGCAGGGCACCCACGAGGACCACAGCAGCCACACCCGTCACACGGCGAGACTGCCCCGCCACACGTCCGGCACCCGCCTCGTCCGACGATCTACCCACCATCGAGCCACCCCCGGTGTCGGCGGCACCGTAGCGGGCGACCCCCGGGCGAGCGAACGGCACTCTCGCTCACCCGGAAGCAGCGAGAGTGCCGCTCGCACCGGCCCTAG
>NZ_DASXJD010000045.1:0-9417 GCF_036497585.1 Actinomycetospora sp.
ACCCGTCGAGCTCGCCCGCCGGCTCGGGATCCGCTCGGCCTCGGCCAGCGTCCTGGTCGACCGCCTCGTGCACGCCGGTCACCTCGCCCGCGTGCCGGACCCCGACGACGGCCGGCGCACCCGGCTGGTGGCCACCGACCACGCCCGCCGGGAGGCGCTCCGCGCGCTCGGGTCCCTGCTCGAGGGGCTCGACGCGCTCACCGGCCCCCTCGACGACCGGGACGCTGCGGTCGTCCGCGACTTCCTCCGGGCCGCGACGACGACGATGCAGCGGGCGGCGGCCTCGTCCTGACGTCGTCCTGACCCCGTCCCGACATCGGACGAACCGCCCGACGGGGTCGGGACCGGCGGCCCTGCCCCGCGTCGCGGATCCGCCCGATCGTCCGGCCCATGACCGACAACCCCTCGCCCCCACCCCCACCGATCCGGGTGACGGGGCGCTTCGACCCCGACCTCTCCCGCGGCCTCTGGCTGGTGAAGTGGCTGCTGCTGATCCCGCACCTGATCGTGCTCGCCGTGCTGGGCGCGGCGTTCTGGGTGCTGACCGTGGTCGCGTTCGTCGCGATCCTCGTGACCGGCCGCTACCCCCGCGTGATCTTCGGCTTCACCACCGGGGTGCTGCGCTGGGGATGGCGCGTGGCGTTCTACGGCTACGGCGCGAACGGGACCGACCGCTACCCGCCCTTCACCCTGAAGGACGTGCCGGACTACGCGGCGCGGCTCGAGATCGACCACCCGCCGCAGCTCTCCCGCGGGCTCGTGCTCGTCAAGTGGTGGCTGCTCGCCCTGCCGCACTACGTCGTGCTGGCCTTCCTCGTAGGCGCGGGCGGCACCGTGGTGGCCCGCCTCGGCCCGGAGGGCGCCATCAGCTTCGACGGCGGCCTCATCACGCTGCTCGTGCTCTTCGCGGTCGTCGCGCTGCTGTTCACCCGGCGCTACCCGCGCGGCATCGCCGACCTGGTCGTCGGCCTCGACCGCTGGGTGCTGCGGGTCGTCGCCTACGCCTCGCTGATGACCGACGAGTACCCGCCGTTCCGCCTGGACCAGGGCCAGGACGAGCCCTCGGCCGCACCGGCGGACGAGCTGCCCGGGCCGGACACGACGCCGGAGCCCGAGGAGCCGCCCGCGGACGCGGCGGTGCCCGCGCCGGCACCGGCCAGCGGATCGACCGTCCTGCTCGACCGGCCGACCGCGCCCCCGCAGCCACCCGTGGCGCCCCCGGCGCGGACCGTGCCGCCGCCCTCGGGCGGGCGCCTCGCCCTGCTGGTCGTCGGCGCGATGATCGCCCTGCTCGGGCTCGGCGTCTTCGGCGCCGGGGTCACCGGGCTCGCCGCCGACACCGGGGCACGAAACGCGGCGGGCTACCTCACCCTCGGGCCGACGACCTCGGCGACGGCGGGCGCGGCACTGCGCACCGACCCGATGGTCATCTCCGGCACGGAGCCGGCAGCGGTGCTCGGCTCGGCGCAGGTGACCGCGACCTCGCTGCGCGCGAGGGACCTCTTCGTCGGGATCGGCCCGACCGCCGACGTGACCCGGTACCTCACCGGCGTGCCCCAGGGGATCTGGCGACCGGGCACCGACGGGCGCGGCGGTGGCACCGTCGCGGAGGTCCCCGGCGGGGCGGTCGTCCCGCCCCCGGCGACGCAGCCGTTCTGGGCCGCGCAGTCCGCCGGACCCGGCACCCGCACCCTGACCTGGACGCCCGCCCCGGGCGACTGGTCCCTCGTCGTCATGAACGCCGACGGGACCACCCCGGTGCTGGTCTCGGTCTCGGCAGGTGTCCAGGCGCCGGCGCTGCGGCCGGTCTCGGCGGGCGTGATGCTCGCGGGCGGGGCCCTGGTGCTGCTCGGCGTCGTCGTGATCGTCCTCGGCGCGCGGCCCGAACGAGGCGAGGAGCAGGAGGCGCTCGCGGCCCGGTGATCAGCGGCCGGGCTCCGGGGGCGCCTCGTCGTCCCCGGGACCCCGCCCGGGCGCGTCACCGCCCGGCGGCCCCTCGCCGAGTGCGGCGGCCAGCGCCTCGGGGTCGAGCCGGTCGAGGTAGCCGCGGAACTCGTCGACGGCCTGGTCGATGGCCGCCTCGTCGGGCTCCTCGCGGACCGTGCACCCCGCCATCTCCAGCACCTCGTCGTCCATGTAGAGCGGGGCGCCGACGCGGACGGCGAGCGCGATGCCGTCCGAGGGACGGGCGTCGAGCCGCAGGTCCCCGCCCCGGCCGGCCAGCGCGACCTCGGCGAGGAACGCGCCCTCCTGCAGCGCGGTGACCTCGACCCGGTCCACCCGGACGTCGAGGGTCCGGACGAGCGCCGCCATGAGGTCGTGGCTCAGGGGCCGGGGCGGCGGCTCGCCGCTGAGCGCGACCGCGATGGACGCGGCCTCCGCGGGCCCGACGACGATCGGGACGATGCGGTGCGGCGCGTCGTGCTCGCGCACGATCACCAGCGGGGTGCCGGAGGCGGCGTCCACGTGCAGACCGACGAGGTCGAGGAGCTTCATCACGGCAGCGTGGTCGCGCCCGGTGGTCCCGCCCAGGGCCGAACGACCCCGCCGCCGGTGACGACGGGCCGAACGGCCCTCCCGCGCGGGTCCGGCCGACGCGAGCGTGCCACGCATGAGCACCACCACGGTCGGGGCCGGGACGGGACGGGAGCCCCCGCCCGAGCCGGAGCCGCCCCCGGAGCCCGAGCCGAGGCCCGTGCCGCCTCCCGGCCCGGCGCCGGTCCCGCCCCCGGAGCCTCCGGTGCCGGAGCCGCCGACCCCACCGGCCCCGACCCCACCCTTCCCGCCGCCCACGCCACCGCTGCGGCCGCCGCCCTCGCCGTTCTCCATCGCCGGCTCCCGATGGCGGCCGAGGGACTCGGGCACGGGGCGACCACCGGCGGGCCGTGATCGGGCCGCCCGGCCCGCGGCTGTGCAGACCCTCGCCTCTGCCCGCCCGCCGGACCGCCGCCCAGGCTTCGTCCAGGATCACGACGAGGGAGGACCAC
The DNA here is from genome assembly GCF_036497585.1 of Actinomycetospora sp. GTDB lineage: Bacteria > Actinomycetota > Actinomycetes > Mycobacteriales > Pseudonocardiaceae > Actinomycetospora. Next base: position 2,988 of record NZ_DASXJD010000045.1, read on the forward strand.
GATGTCGACGGTGACGAAGGGAACGCTGCCGGACCGGCTCCGGACGGCGTTCGTGCCGCGGCGTAGCACGCTGCGGCGCCCGTCGGACCGGACGGAGACCGTCGCCCGGTGGGTCGCGCTGGCCCTCCTCGTGATCGCCGTGCCGTTCCTCCTCGCCCTGGGCAGCGGCCGGGCCCAGGACGTCCGCGACGGGGCCGCTCTCGTCCGGGCGGTGGCCCACCCCGTCACCGCCACGATCACCCAGGTCGTCCCGCGCGCGGCCACCACGGGCGGGGTCCCGTCGGGCGCCGTCGACATCACCGCGACGTGGACCGGGCCCGACGGAGCCACCCGCGCCGTCACCGGGGTCGAGCTGCGCGGCGCCCGAGTCGGCGACCCCTGGTCGGCGTGGATCGACGCGAACGGCCACCAGGTGCGGGCTCCGCGCAGCGACGCGCAGGCGACCGCCGAGGGCGTCATGCTCGCGTTCTGGGCGTTCCTGACGACAGGGGTCGGCCTGGTCGGCCTCCTGGGCCTCCTGCACTGGATCCTCGACCGGCGACGCTTCCGCGACTGGGACGAGGACTGGGCCCTGTTCGGGCTGGGCCGCAGCCGCGGGATGTCCGGGTGACCGGCTCGCGGGGCGGGGTGGTGGTCTGCGGCGCGGACGGGTCGGTCGGGGCGCGCCACGCCCTGGCCCGGGCGGTGCGCTCCGCGGCGTCCCGCGGCGCGCGACTCCGCGTGGTGGCCGCCTTCGACCCGCCGGACCGCTCCTTCGGCTGGACCGTGGGAGGGGGTGTCGGCATCCCGATCCCCTCCACGACGGAGGTCGCCGCCGCCATCCGCGCGGACGTCGCCGACACCCTCGACGACGTCCTCGACGAGCTCGCCGCCGAGATCCCGGTGAGCCCCGAGCTCGACATCGTGGTCGAGGTCGGCCCTCCGTCGTCGGTCCTGCTCGCGGAGTCGATGGACGCGGTGGAGCTGGTCGTCGGACACCGCGGGCACGGCGTCGTGAGCGCCCTGGGGTCGGTGGCCCTGGCGTGCCTGCTGCATGCGTCCTGCCCCGTGACGGTGGTGCCCGAGCCCGCGTCGAGGGCCGCGACGATCACGGTGGAGGCCCCGGCGGCGGCCCGCGCCTGACGGGCCGCCGCCTGTCGGCCCGGTCTCGGGTCGGCCCGCGCTCCGGTCGGCCCAGGTCTCGGGTCGGCTCAGGTCTCGGGAACCGGCGCGAGCGCGGGCCGGCCCAGCGCGTGGGCGGAGCCTCACCGGGACCCGGACCGCGGTGACAGGGGCGAGGTGCCCCGGACGACCGGGTCCCTCGGACCGTCGGGGCGGGTCGTCAGAGGTAGCTGCCCTCGGGGACCGGGCCCTGGTCGGCGCCCCGGGCGAGCGCGTCGCGGCGCAGCTGGGCCAGCTGGGAGCCGGCGGCGGACTCCTGCGCGGCGACCGCCACCTGCGCGCCCTGGAAGAGGCCCTCGAGCCAGCCCACCAGGCCGGCCTGGACGATCCGCAGCTCGACCTCGTCGGGGACGCGGTCGTCGGGGAGGGACAGCCGCACCGCGTGCAGCTCGTCGCGCAGCTCCGGCCCGAGGTGACGGGTGATCTCGTCGAGGGCGCGCTGCTGCAGGTCGCGGAGCCGCTCGCGGGCGTGCTCGTCGAGGGTGAGGGCGCGGGTCTCCTCGAGGACGCTGCGGACCATGAACCCGATCCGCAGCAGCGGGGCCGGGTCGTCGACGTCGGGCGCGCCCGGCGGACGGGGTGGTGGCTCCTCGGCGGGCGCGGGGGCCGGGACGGGTGACCCGTCCCGGGACCAGCGGCGGGCGTCGTGCACCACGGGCGCCGGAGCGCCCGGTGTCGTACCTGCGGCCACCTCGGAGCCCCTTCGTGTCGTGGGCGGGCCCCGCCACCGGGGGTCGGCGGGGACCGCGATGTCAGGGGACACCGGGCTCGCCCGCGCGCCCCAGGGCCGCGCGGCCCGATCCGGCGGGCCGGGCGGCCCTGCGCGCCCGAAGGCTCCCCGCGGCTCAGCTGGTGAGGTGGGCCTCCTGGCCGGTGGCCTGCTCGATGTCCCCGATCGCGGCGTCGAGCAGCCGGTGCTGCAATTCGGCCAGCGCCCGGGCGGCCGCGAGCTCGGCACCGATCTCGGGCACGTCGCGATCGAGCGGGTTGCGGCGGGCCCTGCCCCGGCCCTCCAGGGAGGTCGCGTCGCGGGTCTGCAGGCGCGCGACGGCCGTGGTGTGGTCGTCGTGCTCCTCGATCTCGATGATCGTCCGCCACTCCTCGGTGTGGGTCATGGTGTGCTCCTTCGGTCGCGGGCTCCCGTCGTGGTGCCCGGGCCGAGGGTTGGTCCGCCCACGGGCGCGGAGCGAGGGCCGGAGGGCCCGCGCCGCCTGGCCCGCGGGCCCGTCCTCGGCGGCCGGCGCGGGTCAGCCGACGCGGTCCACCGCGAGCACGGACATCAGCGGCCCGGCGATGCGCTCGCCGTCGGTGGTGTCGAACGCGAACCCCGCCGCGCAGACCACCCAGTCGCCCGCGGCTTCGGGCACGTCCTCACCACGCCGGTCGAGATGGCGCTCGTCGCGGGATTCTTCCTGGTGTTTCACGGTCCTGGCGGTGCGTGGACTCGCACGGGCCCGATGACCGCCGGCTCGCGGTCGCGACGCTCAGAGCTCCAGCCGGGACCCCATGACCACCGTCCGCTCGATCGGCAGCTTGAACGACGCCGACGGGGAGGCCGCGTTGTGGGCCAGCCCGACGAAGAGCCGCTTGCGCCACGTGCTCATCCCGGGCTCGTCCCCGCGCTCGATGATGATGCGGGAGAGGTAGTAGGAGGCGGTGCCGAGATCGGTCCGCTCGCAGATCTCGGGGGAGAGGCCGCGGGCCTGGCGCAGCACGTCGGGCAGGTCCTGCGGGTCCTGGAAGCCGAACCGGGCACTGATGTGCACGATGCCGTCGTCGCGGTTGCCGAGGTCGTCGATCGTCAGCCGTTCGTCGCGCGGGACGTGCGGGACGTCGGTCGCCACCAGCGAGACGATGACGTTGTGCTCGTGCAGCACCCGGTTGAACTTGACGTTGGCCCGCAGTGCGAGGGGCGCGGTCTCGTCGGTCGGGTGGGGGAACACGGCGGTCCCCGGGACCCGCACCGTCCCGTCCGGGAGTGCCTCGACGAACGCGCGCAGCGAGCCCTCCATCCGGGCCCGCCGGACCGTCACCAGCCGCCGGCCGCGCTGCCACGTCGTCATGACGGTGACGACGAAGGCCGCCACGAGGAGCGGGAGCCAGCCGCCGCTGACGATCTTGGTGAGGTTCGCGGCGAAGTAGAGCACCTCGGTCCCGCCGATGACGACGCCGAAGAGGACCACCTTCCAGGTCGCCCAGTGCCGGGCCTGGGCGGCGTGGACGAGGAAGAGCGTGGTGGACAGCAGCAGGGTGCCGGTCACCGCGAGGCCGTAGGCGGTGGCCAGGCCCGACGAGGAGCGGAACGTCGCGAGGAGCACGAGGACCCCGCCGAAGAGCAGCCAGTTCACCGCCGGCACGTAGATCTGGCCGCTCTCGCGCTGCGAGGTGTGCTTCACCGTGAGGCGGGGCAGGTAGCCGAGACGGACGGCCTGCTGCGAGACCGAGAACGCCCCCGAGATCACCGCTTGCGACGCGATCACGGTCGCCGCGGTCGCGAGGACCACCAGCGGCAGCTGGGCCCAGTCCGGCGCCAGCAGGTAGAAGGGGTTCGAGACCGCCTGCGGGTCCTGCAGGATCAGCGCGGCCTGGCCCAGGTAGTCGATGATCAGCGCGGGGAAGACCAGCGCGAACCAGGACAGCCGGATGGGTCCACGGCCGAAGTGGCCCATGTCGGCATAGAGGGCCTCGGCGCCCGTGATCGACAGCACCACCGCGCCCATCGCGATGAACGCGGTGTAGGGGTGGTCGGCGACGAAGGTGGCGATGTAGGTGGGCGACAGGCCCGCCAGCACCTCGGGGTGGGCGACCAGGTGCGGGAGTCCCAGCACGGCCAGGATGAGGAACCAGAGGAGCATCACCGGGCCGAACAGCCGCCCGACGAGGTGGGTGCCGAAGCGCTGGACGATGAAGAGGCCCGCGAGGATCACGGCGCCGATCGGGAGCACCGCCTCGGTGAGGTCGGGCTGGGCGACGGTGAGGCCCTCGACCGCGGAGAGCACCGAGATGGCCGGGGTGATGAGCGAGTCGCCGTAGAAGAGCGCCGCGCCGAGGACGCCCAGCGCCAGCGCGAACGCGGGCAGGCGTCGGCCGCGCACCGTCCGCCGGACGAGGGCGGCGAGGGCCATGACGCCGCCCTCGCCGTCGTTGTCGGCACGGAGCATGAAGGTCACGTACTTGATCGAGACGATCAGCGTGACCGACCAGAAGATCAACGAGACGACGCCGTAGACGTCGCCCGGCGTCGGGCTCACCGCGTTGCCGTCGATGGAGAACACGGTCTGCATCGCGTAGAGCGGGCTGGTGCCGATGTCGCCGAAGACGACGCCGAGGGCCCCGAGCGCGAGACCGGCGGCGCCGCGTCCCAGCGCGGAGGGGTGCTGCCGGGGGCGCGTGGCACCCGCATCCCGGGCCCCCTCGGACTCGGTGCCCGGCGTCGGGGCCGCCGGTTGATCGGACATGGACCTCAGTCTGGACCCGTCGTCGGGTGGGCACCTGCGGCGCGCCGGTAGGCCGCGAAGGCGACGGGGGCGTACGAGGTGCCGGGGCCGCCGCTCATGAGGATCGCGACCCCGAGGGCCTCGGCCACCTCGGCCTCCGCCGCCCCGTGGTCCTGGGCCGCGCGGGCGTGGATGTCGATGCAGCGTTCGCACCCCTGGGCCACGGCGATGGCGAGGGCCATCAGCTCCTTGGTCTTCGTGTCGAGGGCGCCCGGGCGCAGCGCGGCGTCGTGCATGCCGGCGAAGCCGCGGTAGACGTCGGGGACGGCGCGGCGCAGGGCACGGCTGTCGGCCTGGAAGCCGGCCTGCTCCCCTCGGGGCGGCGCGTCGGGCTGCCAGTCGTTCGCCTGGTCCAGTGCGGTGTCCATGCCCGCACCCTCGATGACGCGGCGGACGAGGTCGAGGGGTCGATGGTCGTCCCGCGCCGGGACGTCCCTCCCGCTCACGGCATGTCCGTGGGCGGGTCAGGTGCCGGTGTCGTCCCGCCGACCGGGGCGGCGCCGACCCGGCAGGCGCGACAGGTCAGCCATCGCCGAGCGGCTTCGACATCGTGGGTCGAAGAGGCCGGCGCGGGTCCGCGGCACATTGGCTGCCGTGTCGGAGACGCTGCGGTGCGAGGCCACGCTCAAGACCCTCGCTGAGGTCATCGGCGCAGGACACTGCGCCGAACCGATCATCGCGATGCGGGCCTACGCCGGTGACTGCCTCGCGGTCGCGGTCGGTGGCGTCGTCGACCCCCCGATGCCCGGCCGGCTCCGGGCCTTGCACGACGATCCCCATCTCGCCGGGATGTCCGGTAGCGAGCTGGTCCTGGACCTCTCCCAGGTCCGGGACTCCGTCCCGGGCCTGACCACCGTTCTCGACCAACTCCGCCAGCGCCGCACTCGTGATGGATGCCGCGTGGAGCTGCGGGACCCACCCTCGTCCCTGGCCGACGAACTCGACCGGGCCACCCTGACCGAGGCCTTCACCATCTTCGACGCGGTCCACCGGTCGCCCCCGTGGGCCGCCTATCTCTCCCTGGGAGCGGGAGGGTGGCCGGGGGCGTCGCCCGGCGGCGACGCGTCGGTGGCCCCATCCAGCGCTTCCTCGAGGCTGGGATAGATCTCGAACAAGGTCTCGTCGTCGAGGAGGGCCCGGGCCACCTCGGGTGCTGCCGGGTCACGGACGACGCGGAGGTCGACGTCCGCGGCGCCGGCCACGTAGGCCACCTCGACGCGCCGGCCGCGGCTGAGCTGCGCCGCGAGGCCAGGGCCCTGCTCGCACGCTCCGGCAGGCTCGACAACGCGGACGGCCGTGAGGTCGACCACAAGCGGGCGCCCCGACGGGCGGCCGTAGATCCGGTGGCAGGTCGTCGAGAATCTGCTGACGTGGCCGAACCCCCAGCGAAGCGCGACCGCCGCCACCATCGTCCCGCGCGGGTCACGTGGCGCGAAGCTTGGCCTGGGCGCGCCGGCCGGGCGCCGGCCACGAGCTCGTAGCGCCTCCCCGGACGGGACGCTCACAGTGAGGGGAGGTGGTCCCCGTCGGGTAGCACGGGTGGCTCGGCGACGACGGCGGCGCGTACCGCGACGTGCAGGTTCAGTCGGGTGTCGGGGTGGGTGAGGTCGTGGCCGGAGAGTTCGCGGATGCGTTGCAGCCGGTAGCGCAGGGTGGAGCGGTGGATGTGCAGCGCGGCGGCGGTGTCGTCGTAGTTGCCGCCGTGGTCGAGGTAGGCGCCCAGGGTGCGCACGAGGTCGGCGTGTCGTTCCCGGTCGTAGGCGAGCAGGCCA
>NZ_DASXJD010000046.1:0-13586 GCF_036497585.1 Actinomycetospora sp.
GGGCGCGGTGCGTGCTCCGTCGGGACCCCGTCGGGACGGGCCTGGTCGGGACGGGCCTGGTCGGGACGGGCCTGGTCGGGACGGGGCTGGTCGGCACGGACCTGGTCGGGACGGGCCTGGTCGGCACGGACCTCGTCCGCGGCCTGCTCGGGGCGCCGGACGCGGCCGAGGGGGCGGAACCGCCGACGGCCGGTCGCCGGCTCGCCGCCCTGCTCGGCGGAGCCCTGCCCCGGCGTGGTCGGCGACGGCTCGACGCGCGGGGTCGACACGCCGCCGGCGGCGTGGGCCCGCAGCGCCTCGGACAGCAACCGCTCGTCACTCATCGCGGGCGATCGTAGCGGCGGGCCCGGACGTGACCCCAGGGTCGTGGGGGACAGCGGTGGTCTCACCGCGCTGGGCGGCGCCGAACGGCGCAACACCGACCGCCCGACGTCGCAACGGCCGCCGGTCGGCGATCCGTCAGACGGCGCCGACGATCTTCGAGATCGCGTCGAGCCCCCGGCTCGCGGTGGACTTCACGGTGCCGCGGCTGATCCCGGTAGCCTCCGCGATCTCGGCTTCGGAGAGCCCGCCGTAGTAGCGCAGGACGAGGACCTCGCGCTGGCGGCGGGGCAACTGGCCCAGAGCGGACACCACTGCCTGGTGCTCGGCCGAGAGCATCGCGAGCGACTCGGCCGACCGGGCGTCCGCCGTGTGCGGCGGGGTGTACTCCCGGGCGGTGCGGCGCCGCCGCAGCACCGAGCGCGAGCCGTTGACCACGGCCGTGCGCAGGTAGCCGAGCGCCGCGTTCTCGTCCCGCAGCCGGCCCCAGTGCCGGTGGAGCCCCGTGAAGGCCTCCTGCACGACGTCCTCGGCGGTCGCCGGGTCGTCCACGAGCAGGATCGCGAGGCGCACGAAGCGCATCCGGTGCTCGCGGTAGAGGTCCTCGAGCGTTCGCGGCCCCTCGGGCGGGGCCTCTGCCCCGGTGGCCAGAGGCTCCGGGGCCGCCCAGGGACCGGCGGGCGGGCCGGGCGCCGGGCGGCCGTTGCCGGGGTGACCGGGGGCGGGCCGGCCGGGCGCGGGCCGCGGGCCCGGGGCGCGCGGGTCCGACCGGGGCGCGGGCGGAGCCGCGGCATGGACCACGGAGGCGTCGGCCCCCGTCACGGCATCGAGCGCACGCAGGCTGCCCAGCGTGCGTTCGATCGCGCTCTCCACCGGCTCGACCACGTCTCCGACGATAGACCAGCCCCCCGAGCGCCCCGGGCCGGAGGAGCGTGTGCCCGGCGTCGTGACGCGCGGTGCGGCGGCTGGTCCGGACGGGGACGCCACCGGGTGGTGCGCACGTCGTCCGCCCACGTCACGACGGGGGTGCGAGGCCCCCCGCGGCGGGCATACTGCGCGCGCCGGGCGTGCACCCGCACCCCCACCGGGTTCCGGCGCCCGGCGGGGGCCCGGGAGACGACCGAGACGCCCACACCGCGCCGACCAGGGAGCCACCCCATGCCGATCGCGACCCCCGAGGTCTACAACGAGATGCTCGACCGGGCGAAGGCGAACCGTTTCGCCTACCCGGCGATCAACTGCACCTCGTCGGAGACCATCAACGCCGCGCTGCGCGGGTTCGCCGAGGCCGAGAGCGACGGGATCATCCAGTTCTCCACCGGCGGGTCGGAATTCGCCTCCGGCCAGGCCGTCAAGGACATGGTGACCGGAGCGAGTGCCCTCGCCGAGTTCGCCCACGTGGTGGCCGAGAAGTACTCCGTGAACGTCGCCCTGCACACCGACCACTGCCCGAAGGACAAGCTGGACGACTTCGTCCGGCCGCTGATCGCGATCTCGCAGGAGCGGGTCGACGCCGGGCGGAACCCGCTGTTCCAGTCCCACATGTGGGACGGCTCGGCGGTCGAGCTGCACGAGAACCTCGAGATCGCCCAGGAGCTCCTCGAGAAGGCCGCCAAGGCCCGGATCATCCTGGAGATCGAGATCGGCGTGGTCGGCGGCGAGGAGGACGGCGTCGCCAACGACATCAACGAGAAGCTGTACACCGCCGCCGGCGACTACGAGCACACCGTCGACGCCCTGGGAGCCGGCGAGAAGGGCCGCTACCTGCTCGCCGCGACGTTCGGCAACGTCCACGGCGTCTACAAGCCGGGCAACGTCAAGCTCCGGCCCTCGGTGCTGAAGGAGGGGCAGGAGGTCGCCGCGCGCAAGCTCGGCCTGCCGGAGGGCTCCAAGCCCTTCGACCTGGTCTTCCACGGCGGCTCGGGCTCGCTCCTCGAGGAGATCCACGAGGCGCTGGACTACGGCGTCGTGAAGATGAACGTCGACACCGACACCCAGTACGCCTTCACCCGCCCCATCGCGGGCCACATGTTCTCCCACTACGACGGCGTGCTGAAGATCGACGGCGAGGTCGGCGACAAGAAGTTCTACGACCCGCGTAGCTACCTCAAGGCGGCCGAGGGCGGGATGGCCGAGCGCGTCGTCACCGCCTGCGAGGACCTGCGCTCGACCGGGCAGTCGCTGGGCAAGTAGCCGCCCGCGGATCCGGACGAACGGCACCCTCGCTCTTCTCGGGCGCCGAGCGTGCCGCTCGCTCGATCGTCCCGCCCGGCGGCGCCGACGGCCGGGCGACCCCGGGTGGGACGATCGGGGACATGACCATCCCGACCGGTCCCGGCGCCGGCCACGGCCACAACCTCCTCGGGCCCCAGCCCACGCTGCTGCCCGCCGACCCCGGACCGCAGTCCCGCCTCGAGGCCGGCGAGGAGCCCGCGGCCGTCGCCGCCGACCACCCGACCTCGAGCGCCGCGTGGGCGACCCTCGCGGAGCGGGCGCTGGACGCCGGCCAGACCATCGCGGCCTACGCCTACGCGCGGACCGGGTACCACCGCGGGCTCGACCAGCTGCGTCGTAACGGGTGGAAGGGCTTCGGCCCCGTGCCGGTCGACCACGCGCCCAACCAGGGCTTCCTGCGCTCGGTCGCGGTGCTGGCCCGGGCCGCTGCCACGATCGGGGAGACCGACGAGGCCGACCGGTGCCGCGCGCTGCTCGACGACTGCGACCCGAAGGCCGCCGCCACGCTGGGCGTGGTCTGACGGGGCCGACCGAGTGGCCTCAGGAGGCCTTGCGCAGCGGCTTGTCGACCACCCGCACGGGGCCCGCGCCGACCACCAGCGGTTCGGGGTCGCCGACCGACTGCAGGTGACGCTGCGCAACCGGCGCGGTGGGCGCGGCCTCGAGACGCAGCGGCGGGCGGACGGGGCGGCGGTGGGGCCTCGCGTCGAGCACCCACGTCTCGAGCTTCTCCATGAGCATCGCCGCGATCAACACGATGACGGGGATGAGGACCGCGACCAGCATGAACGGAACGTACCCCGCGTCGCGGGGGTCCGAACCCCCCGTCCTGCGAGGTCGCTCCGATCGGTGCAGCGCGGTTACGACAGGTGTGGCAGCAATCACCTGTCACCCACACGCGAGGCAAACCCGGGGCGACGGCGCTCTCACGCAGGGTCACCCCGCTCGGGTCGCTCACGGGGTCGCGGGCCGGACCAGCGTCCAGTCGGCGGTGTGGCGGTACCAGCTCCGGCGCTCCAGCGGGCGGTCGTCGTCGACCCCGTCGCGGCGCAGCGACGCAGGGCGGCACCCGATGGTGGCCGCCCGTCCCCGGGCCCGGTGCTCGACCCCGGGCCGCAGCCCCGCGAGGCGTCGCGGGCCGGTCACGACCACCGCCACCCCGCCGACGCCCACCGACCCGCCGTCGGGGTCGGGCCGGACCACCAGGCCCGCCGCGTCGCCGCGGAGCACCTCGTGCTCGTCGCAGTAGACGACGCCGTCGAACGCACCGGCCTCGTGTGCGCCGACGACGACGCCGCCCCGGTCGTCACGCACGAGCGGCGCCGGCCCCGCGACGCCGCCGCGGGCCACGTCGAGCGCCGCGCCGGGGTCGGTGGGCAGGCCCCACACCCGGGCGGCCTCGGAGGGCCCCACGGGCAGGAATGCCACCGGGACCCCGAGCCGGTCGGCGCGCAGCAGGCGGACGAGCACGGCGGCGAGGTCGGCGTCGGTGCCCGCGACGACGAGGCGGCCGCCTTCCGCCGACCCGAGGAGCGGGTCGACGTCGGGCTTCCCCGGGCGGGGCGGGACCGCCACCACCCGCGTCGCCGTCGGGTCGAGCGCGGTCGACACCCGCTCGCCCCAGCGGTCATGGGCGGTGTCGCCGCAGGTCAGCACGAGGAAGAGGCCCTCGGTGCGGGACCGCGGTGGCAGATGGGCGGACAACTACGACTACCCTTCGGGTGCACGGGTGGGCCATCGGGTGACGCCGAGCGGGTACGCCGTGCGAGATCGGCTGCACGCGTCGGACCAGGGAGTGTCACATGCCGGCCATCGTCCTCATCGGCGCCCAGTGGGGAGACGAGGGCAAGGGCAAGGCCACCGACATCCTCGGTGGCGAGGTCGACTGGGTCGTCCGCTACCAGGGCGGCAACAACGCCGGGCACACGGTCGTGCTCCCCGACGGCGGGAAGTTCGCGCTGCACCTGATCCCCTCGGGGATCCTGACGCCGGGTGTCACGAACGTGATCGGCAACGGCGTCGTCGTGGACCCCGGGGTGCTCCTCGAGGAGCTGGCCGGCCTCGAAGGCCAGGGCGTGGACACGTCGAAGCTGGTCATCTCCTCCGACGCCCACTTGATCATGCCGTACCACGTCGCGATGGACAAAGTCACCGAGCGGTTCCTCGGCAAGAGCCGCATCGGCACCACCGGACGGGGCATCGGCCCCGCCTACCAGGACAAGGTGGCGCGCGTCGGCGTCCGGGTGCAGGACGTGTTCGACGAGAAGATCCTGCGCCAGAAGGTCGAGGCCGCGCTCGACCTCAAGAACCAGATCCTCGTCAAGGTCTACAACCGCCGGGCGCTCGACCCCGACGAGGTCGCCGACCAGGTGCTCGCCCAGGCCGAGGGCTTCGCCCACCGCATCGCCGACACCCGCCTCGCGCTCAACCAGGCGCTCGAGCGCGGCGAGACGGTGCTGCTCGAGGGGTCCCAGGGGACGCTGCTCGACGTCGACCACGGCACCTATCCGTACGTGACCTCGTCGAACCCGACGGCGGGTGGCGCGTCGGCCGGCTCGGGCATCGGCCCGACCCGCATCGACCGCGTCATCGGGATCCTCAAGGCGTACACCACCCGCGTCGGGTCCGGGCCCTTCCCGACCGAGCTGTTCGACGACGACGGCGAGTACCTGCGCAAGCAGGGCGGCGAGTTCGGGGTGACCACCGGGCGCAGCCGGCGCTGCGGCTGGTTCGACGCCGTGATCGCCCGCTACGCGACCCGCGTCAACGGCCTCACCGACATCTTCCTCACCAAGCTCGACGTGCTCTCGAGCCTGCGCGAGGTCCCGATCTGCGTGGCCTACGAGATCGACGGCAAGCGGGTCGAGGACATGCCGATGACGCAGTCCGACCTCCACCACGCGACGCCGGTGTACGAGCGCATGCCGGGCTGGTTCGAGGACCTCTCGGCGTGCCGCTCGTTCGACGACCTGCCGTCCGCCGCGCGGGACTACGTCGAGCGCATCGAGGAGCTCTCGCTCGCGCGGGTGTCGGCGATCGGGGTCGGGCCGGGGCGCGACGAGACCATCACGCGGGCCGGGGCGAGCGGAGCGACGGGGTAGGGGCGCTGTCGTCACCTAGACTGGTGAGGTGGGCGCCTGTGAACACCTCATCGCTACCAAGCACGCTCCCGAGCCCGCCCCGTCGGTCGATCCGGACTCCCGGGGGCTGATCTGCCCGGAGTGCCACGACGCGGGGTACGACGCGTGGGCCCACCTGCGGATGTGCATGACGTGCGGGCACGTCGCGTGCTGCGACTCCAGCCCGCACCGGCACGCCACGGCGCACCACGAGGCCACGGGGCACCCGGTGATGCAGTCGTTCGAGCCTGGCGAGGCGTGGCGGTGGTGCTACGTGGACCGCCGGCTGCTGCCGCTGGTGCTGGCAGAGGACGGCGTCCCCACCGTGCATCGCTAGCCGAATGCCAGGAGCGCGGTGTCGCCGTTGTCGCTGAAGAGCCCCTCGACGCCGAGCTCGCGGTAGCGGGCGTACTCGGCGAGCGCGTCCCCGTAGGTCGACCGGGGTGCTTCCCGGGCCCCGCGGCGCAGCGCCGGCGGGAGGAACTCGTTCTCGTTGCGAAACGTGTACGGCATCGTCTTGAGGCCCGCCGCACGGGCGTCGGTCAGCAGCGAGGTGGGCTCGCCGTCCGGCCCGATCACCCGCTCCTTCGTCGGCCCGATCCACTCCGCGTAGCCCGCGATCTCCCGCAGCCCCGTCGGCGTGACGAGGTCGTCGAACGTCCGGGGATCACCGGCGGCCACGAGGTCGGCGGGCGCGACGCCGGGCCCGTCGATCAGCTGCAGCAGCGGGCAGCCGACCTGGTGGCGCAGGTCGGCGAGGGTGGTCTCGAAGGACTGGATGATCACGTGGGGGTCGTCGTCGAGACCCCGGCGGCGCAGGGTGGCGACCAGCGCCGGCTCGACGGGCAGACCGATCGAGGAGAAGTACGTCGAGTGCTTGACCTCGGGCAGGATGCCCAGGCGGCGTCCCCGCTCGCGGGAGAGGTCGTCGAGCAGGTCGAGGACCTCGTCGAGGGACAGGACCGCGTCGCGCCCGTCGTAGAGCGTGTTGTGGGGCCGGGTCGCCGGGATGCGCTCGACCGCCCGCAGGGTCTTGAGCTCGGCCAGGGTGAGGTCGACGGTGAACCAGCCCTCGACCGTCCGGGAGTCGATCACCCGGGTGGTCCGGCGCGACGCGAACTCGGGACGCGTCGCGACGTCGGTGGTCCCACCGATCTCGGGCTCGTGCCGCGCGACGAGGTGGCCGTCGCGGGTGGGGCAGAGGTCGACGTCGACCGCGTCCACCCCGAAGCGCGCCGCCAGCGAGTATGAGCCGACGGTGTGCTCCGGGCGGTACCCCGGCGTCCCGCGGTGCCCGACGATGGTCACGGCGCGCGTCGTGGCCTCCATGCGCCCGATCGTCTCCCGCCGGGTAGCCGGTCGTGCGTCCGGGTGGCGGACCCGGGGTGAACAGTCGGGGGCGCTCGGCCCCGTCCGGCGTCGGGGCCGCCCACCGGGGCCCCGTAGGGTCGGCGGCCGTGCGCGTCCTGGTCGTCGGGTCCGGAGCCCGCGAACACGCCCTCCTGCTCGCCCTCGCGGCCGACCCGGCCGTCACCGCGCTCGCGGCGGCCCCGGGCAACGCCGGCACCGCGGGGCTCGCCGAGCACCCCGGTCTGGCGGACCCGACGTCGGGATCCGCCGTCGTCGACCTGGCGCGACGCTGGCGCGCGGACCTCGTCGTCGTCGGACCCGAGGCGCCGCTAGTCGCCGGGGTCGGCGACGCGCTGCACGAGGCCGGCATCCCCTGCTTCGGCCCGACGGCGGCCGCGGCCCGCATCGAGGGCTCCAAGGCGTTCGCGAAGGACGTGATGGCGGCCGCGGGCGTGCCGACGGCGGCGTCGGAGGTGGTCGACACCCCCGCCCGGCTGGACGCGGTGCTGGAGAAGTTCGGTGCGCCGTGGGTGGTCAAGGACGACGGGCTGGCCGCCGGCAAGGGCGTGCTGGTGACCTCCGAGTACGACGACGCCCGGGCCCACGCGATGTCGTTGCTCGAGGCGGGGCACCCGGTGCTGTTCGAGTCGTTCCTCGACGGTCCCGAGGTGTCCCTGTTCTGCTGCGTCGACGGGACGGACGTCGTCCCGTTGCTGCCCGCGCAGGACGCCAAGCGGCTCGGCGACGGCGACGCCGGGCCGAACACCGGTGGCATGGGCGCCTACGCCCCGCTGCCATGGGCGCCGCCGTCGCTGGTCGACGACGTCGTGGAGCGGATCGTGCGGCCGGTGGCGGCCGAGATGGCGCGGCGGGGGACGCCGTTCTCGGGCCTGCTCTACGCCGGGCTCGCGCTCACCTCGTCGGGGCCCCAGGTGGTGGAGTTCAACGCCCGCTTCGGCGACCCCGAGACGCAGGCGGTGCTGGCGCTGCTGCGCTCGTCGCTGTCCTCGGTGCTGCTCGCGACGGCGACCGGCCGGCTCGGCGACGAGCCCGCCCCGAGCTGGGCGGACGGGTACGCGGTGACCGTCGTCCTCGCCGCCGAGGGCTACCCCGGCGCGGTGCGCACCGGCGAGGTGATCACCGGCGCCGACGCCTCGGGGGTGCTGCACGCGGGCACGCGGCGGCGCGACGACGGGGCGGTGGTGTCGTCGGGCGGGCGCGTCCTGTCCGTGGTCGGCACCGGCGCGACGCTGGCCGAGGCCCGGGCCGACGCCTACGCGCGGGTCGACGCGGTCCACCTCCCCGGCAGCCACGCCCGGACCGACATCGCGCGGGCCGCGACCGAGGGCCGGATCGCGGTTCCGGGGTGAGGGGCCCGTCAGCGACGGACCTTCGCTGACACCTGACGTCAGGATGGGCCGTTCCTCACATGGGCCCGGAGTCGAGTTGTCGCGAACCGCCACCGGCCGCCGCCCACCGACCTACCCTCGCCGCCATGCCCGACGTCGTCTACGGCTCCGCCGCCATCGAGCAGGCCCGCGTCGCCGCGGCGGCCCAGGCCCGCCGCATCCCGGCGCTCGCGGACGTGCTCGGGGCGGGCGTGGACGACCTCGGCGTGGACGGGCTCACCTCCGGGGGCGCGCTCGTCGGTGCCCTGGCGGACCTGCGCGCCGCGCTGGAGGGCGAGCTGACCGCGGGCGGTGCGCGGATGGACGAGGTCGACCGGGCGCTCGACGCCACTTTGCGCGCCATGGAGGGCGCCGACTCCGACGGCGCGTCCGGGGTGCGCGCCGTGACGAGGGGGGCGAGCGGGCTCTCGTCGTCACAGCGCTCCTCGTCCCCGGGGCTGGGCGCGCTGGCCGCGCTGCGGTGAGGTCTCGGTGGCGGGATGGGGGTACGACGTCGTGGGCGCGCTCGAGGCCACGCCGGGCACCGAGGAGCTGCTCGCGATCACGCACCGCGTGGACCGGGTCGACGCCGCCGCCGTGACCGGTCTCGGCCGCCGTCTCTCGACGCTGGCCGACGGGATGGACGACGCGATGCGCGCCGTCGGGGGCGGCGGCGACGGCGTCGGGCGGGCCTGGCAGGGACCGGGCGCCGACGCCTTCACCCGCTACACCGCGGACTTCGCCCACGCCGGCGCCGCCACCGGTGACGCCGCCCGCGCCGCCCAGCGCGAGCTCACCGGCCTCGGGCACACGCTGGCGTCGCTGCGCGACGAGGTGGCGGGCCACGTCTCGGACGCCCTCGACGCGGCGCACTCCCGAGCGGGTGTGACCGGGGCGCCGAGCGCCGACGAGGTGCGCGCCGTGGTCGCCGGCCCCACGGCCCGCGCGCAGGCCGCGCTGGTCCGCGGGGAGTCCGAGGTCGCGGCCTGCGCGCGGCGACTGCGGGCGCTCACCGAGAGGATGACCGGCTGGTCGCGGTTGCGCTCGCCCGACTCCGGGGTGTCGGGTGCCTCGGGAGCCTCCTCCCGGTGGGCCGACCGCAGGCAGGCGGCCGCCGACAAGCCCGTCCAGGCCGCCCGCATCGTCGGTGGCGACGACCGCGGGTCTGGTGGCGACGGCGGGTCTGGTGGCGACGGCGGGTCGGGCGAGGCCTCGTCGCCGGGACCCGGCGGTGGACCGCCGGGGAAGGTCGGCGACTGGATCCGCCAGGCCATCGCGATCCTCGCCGAGCACGGGGTGCCCGTGGACAAGATGGACCCCGACGACATCGCGACGATCATCGACCACGAGTCCGGGGGCGACCCGGACGCGACCAACGGGTGGGACTCCAATGCCGCGAAGGGCACGCCCTCGGTCGGTCTGATGCAGACGATCGGCCCGACCTTCGGGGCCCACAAGCTCCCCGGGCACGGCGACATCCACGATCCGGTCGACAACATCATCGCCGGCGTCCGGTACGCCATCGCGCGCTACGGCTCGGTGTCGAAGGTCCCCGGGATCCAGGCGCTCGCCCACGGCCACGGCTACGTCGGCTACTGATCACCGAGAGCGCCGGGCCCGCTGTGTCAGGGTGGACCGCGTGACGATCGCCCGGCCGACGAGGACCCCCGCCACCCGCGCCCAGGTGCCGCCCTTCCACGTCATGGACGTGTGGGCCGCGGCCGCCGAGCGGCAGCGCACCCACGGCGACCTGGTCAACCTCTCCGCCGGCCAGCCCTCCACCCCGGCACCGATCGACGTCCGCGATGCCGCCGCCACCGCGCTCGCCGAGCAGATCCTCGGCTACTCCGGCTCGCTCGGCGTCCCCGAGCTCCGCGCCGCGATCGCTGCGCACCACCGCCGTCGCTACGGCGACGAGACCGTGACCGCCGACGACGTCGTCGTCACCACCGGGGGCTCGGGCGGGTTCCTGCTGAGCTTCCTCGCGGCGTTCGACGCCGGCGACACCGTCGTCCTCGCCCGTCCCGGCTACCCCTGCTACCGGAACATCCTCGCGAGCCTGGGCTGCCGCGTCGTCGAGCTCCCGACGGGTCCCGAGACCCGCTTCCAGCCGACGGTCGCGATGCTCGACGAGCTCGACGAGGCTCCGGCCGGCCTCATCGTCGCGAGCCCGGCGAACCCCACGGGCACCGTCATCGACCCCACCGAGCTGGCGGCGCTCGCGCGCTGGTGCGACGAGCACGGCACCCAGCTGGTCAGCGACGAGATCTACCACGGTATCGAGTACGACGCGGGGCCCCGCAGCGACACCGCCTGGAACACCAGCCACGACGCCGTCGTCGTCACCTCGTTCTCGAAGTACTGGTCGATGACCGGCTGGCGCCTGGGCTGGCTGCTCGTCCCCGAGCGGCTGCGACGGGCCGTCGACGTCATCTCCGGGAACTTCACCGTCTGCGCCCCGGTCCCCGCCCAGATGGCCGCCCTCGCCGCGTTCACCGACGCCTCGTACGCGGAGGCCGACTCCCACGTCGAGCGCTACGCGGTCAACCGGGCGCTGCTGCTCGAGGGCCTGCCGCAGATCGGGCTCACCCGCCTCGCCCCGGCCGACGGCGCGTTCTACGTCTACGCCGACGTCGGGCACCACACCGACGACACCCTGGCGTTCGGGAAGCGCATCCTCGCCGAGACGGGGGTCGCGGTCGCGCCCGGCATCGACTTCGACCCGATCGACGGCCACACCTGGATCCGGCTCTCCTTCGCCGGGGCCACCGACGACGTCCGCGAGGCCCTGGTCCGCCTGGGCCGCTGGCTGCCCCAGGTGCGCTGACGCGCAGGTGAGCAGTAATCCGCCCTATGACACGGATTACTGCTCGCAGGCGCGAAGCGCACCTATTCGCTCCAGCGCGGCCTCGACGTCGTCGCGCGAGACGTCCCGGTGGGTCACGAACCGCACCCCGGGGCCGAACGGCACGGCCCGGACCCCGACCTTCTCGAGCCCCGCGACGACCGGCGCCGGGTCCGACGTCGTCACCAGCACGATGTTGGTCTCGGGCGTCGACACCGGCCAGCCGCGCGCGGCCAGCCCGTCGGCGAGCAGGCGGGCGTGCTCGTGGTCGGCGGCGAGGTCAGCGATCCCGTCGAGCGCGAGCAGGCCCGCCGCGCCCAGCACCCCGCCCTGGCGGATGCCACCGCCCAGCATCTTGCGCAGCCGCCACGCACGCTCCACGAACGCCGCGGAGCCGGCCACCACCGAGCCCACCGGCGCCCCGAGGCCCTTCGAGAGGCACACGCTGACGGTGTCGACGCCCTCCGCGAGCTCCGCCGGGGACACCCCGAGCGCCACCGCGGCGTGCCAGAGGCGGGCTCCGTCGAGGTGCACCGCCAGCCCGGCGTCCCGGGCGGCCGCGACGAGGGCCCGGTGCTCGTCCAGCGGGGTCACCGCGCCCCCCGCGGAGTTGTGGGTGTTCTCCAGGCACAGCAGACGGGTGCGCAGCCCGAAGTACGGGCCCGGTGTCCCGGCCGCCGCGGTGACACCCTCCGGCGTCGGACGACCCGGTCCCGCGGCGTGCGGCAGCGGCGCCGGCACGCCCCCGGCGAGCCAGGCAGCCGTCCCGAGCTCGGCCTCCAGCACGTGCGCCCCCGCGGGCGCGAGGAAGCGGTCACCTCGCTGCAGGTGGTCCATGACCGCGATGGCGTTGGCCATACAGCCGGTCGGGGTCCACAACGCCGCCTCGACCCCGAGCAGGTCGGCGACGCGGCGCTGCAGGGCGTCGAGCGTGGGGTCGCCGTCGAGGACGTCGTCGCCGACGTCGGCGGTGGCCATCGCCTCCCGCATCGCGGTGGTCGGCCGGGTGACGGTGTCGGAGCGCAGGTCAACGGGGGTCAGGGTGCTCACGGAGACCCATCCTCACCCGTATCCTCGGCACACGTGATCCCCAACGTCCTCGCCGCGCGCTACGCCTCGCCCGCCCTGCGCGACCTGTGGTCGCCGGAGCGCAAGGTCGTCGCCGAGCGCGAGCTGTGGCTGGCGGTGCTCACCGCCCAGCGCGACCTGGGGATCGACGTCCCCGACGGCGTCCTCGACGACTACCGGCGCGTGCTGCACACCGTCGACCTCGACTCGATCGCTGCCCGCGAGCGGCGCACGCGTCACGACGTCAAGGCCCGCATCGAGGAGTTCGACGACCTCGCGGGCCACCAGCACGTGCACAAGGGCATGACGAGCCGCGACCTCACCGAGAATGTCGAGCAGTTGCAGATCCGGGACTCGCTGCGCCTCGTCGCGGACAAGACCATCGCCGTGCTCGCCCGCCTCGCGCGCCTCGCGACCGAGCACACCGGGACCGTGATGGCCGGGCGCTCCCACAACGTCGCCGCCCAGGCGACCACGCTGGGCAAGCGCTTCGCCTCCGCGGCCGACGAGACCCTCGTCGCCCACCGCCGCGTCACCGAGCTGATCGAGCGCTACCCGCTGCGTGGGATCAAGGGCCCGGTGGGCACCGCGCAGGACATGCTCTCGCTGCTCGACGGCGACGCGGCCAAGCTCGCCGACCTCGAACGGCGGGTCGCGGCGCACCTCGGATTCTCCGAGGTGCTCACCAGCGTCGGGCAGGTCTACCCCCGCTCGCTCGATCACGACGTGCTGTCCGCCCTGGTGCAGCTCGCGGCCGGCCCGTCGTCGTTGGCGACCACGATCCGGCTCATGGCCGGCCAGGAGCTCGTCACCGAGGGCTTCCAGGCGGGCCAGGTGGGGTCGTCGGCGATGCCGCACAAGATGAACACCCGGTCCTGCGAGCGGGTCAACGGCCTCGCCGTGGTGCTGCGCGGCAACGCCTCGATGGTCGCCGAGCTCGCCGGTGGGCAGTGGAACGAGGGCGACGTCTCCGACTCCGTCGTGCGCCGCGTCGCCCTGCCCGACGCGTTCTTCGCGATCGACGGGCTCCTCGAGACGTTCCTGACGGTGCTCGACGAGTTCGGCGCCTACCCCGCGGTGATCGCCCGCGAGCTCGACCGCTACCTGCCCTTCCTGGCGACGACGGCCGTGCTCATGGCCGCCGTCCGGGCCGGGGTGGGCCGGGAGACCGCCCACGAGATCGTCGCCGAGCACGCCCGCGCGGTGGCCCTGGACATGCGGGAGAAGGGGATCGAGGGCAACGACCTGCTGGCCCGGCTC
>NZ_DASXJD010000047.1:0-6850 GCF_036497585.1 Actinomycetospora sp.
GCTTCCTGGGCCTGCTTCTTCGTGCCGACGAAGAGGATGGTCCCGCCGTGGGCGACCGTCTGCTTCACGAAGTCGTAGGCGCGGTCCACGTAGGACAGCGTCTGCTGCAGGTCGATGATGTAGATGCCGTTGCGCTCGGTGAAGATGAAGCGACGCATCTTGGGGTTCCAGCGCCGGGTCTGGTGGCCGAAGTGGACACCGGAATCCAGCAGCTGTCGCATGGTGACGACGGCCATGGTGGTCGTGCTACCTCTGTCTCTCGGTCAGGCCCTGGGGCCTGCTGCGGTTGTCGCGCCGGACCGGGCGGGCCGGCGCCCTGGTGTCCCGTTCGCGACCGACCCCGGGTCCATCTGTCACGGACTCGGGACCGCTCGGCCGCGGGGGTGGCGCGCACGGGGCAGCGGGCTGCTGTGCGGGCTCGTCGGGGCACGCGAAGTCGACCCACCTCGGGCGGGCCGCTACCCGAAGTGTACGCGGGCGCCCCGACGGCCTCCGACCGGCTCGGAGCACCGGCGAAACCGGCCGGGAGGAGGGAGCCGATCGGCCGCGGGCGGCGTCACAGGAGGGTGACGACCCGCCTGCTCACCCTCCTCCTCGCGCTGGTCTTCCTGGTCCCGACGACGACGGGTGCCGCGCGCGCGGCCGATCCCCCGCTCCCGGTGATCGCCGTCGGTGACTTCGGCTGGCCGCTCGCCGGCCTCGGCCGCGACGGTCCTCCGGCCGGGGGCGGCGCCGGCACCGTCGCCCGGCGTTTCCTCCCGCCGCCGAACCCCTACGGGCGCGGCCACCGCGGCGTCGACCTCGCTGCGACCCGGGGCACCCCGGTGCTCGCGGCCGGCGCCGGCGTCGTCGCCCAGGCCGGGACCCTGGCCGGGCGGGGCGTGGTGTCGGTCGTGCACCCCGGCGGGCTGCGGACGACCTACGAACCGGTCACCGCCCGCGTCGTCGTCGGGACGCCCGTGGCCCGCGGGACCGTCCTCGGCACCCTCGACGCGGGCCACCCCGGCTGCCCCGCCGCGGCGTGCCTGCACTGGGGTCTGCGCCGGCGCACCGGTCCGCCCGGCCGCCGCGAGCAGTACCTCGACCCGCTGCTGCTCGTCGGTCTCGGCCGGACGCGGCTGTGGCCGCTCTGACCGCGCTCGTGGTGCTCGGAGAGGCGGAGCACGAGGTCGCCCCGGGACACCTGGGGGTAGGTCGGGCCGCCGTCGCCCGTCGTGCGGGTCCGGTCGTCGGTGCAGCCGAGGTACTCGACGTAGAACGGATGGGCCCGCGCCCGGTCGGAGATCCGCAGGATGGGGACCACGCGACCGGCCGCGAACGCCACCTCGTCAGTCCTCGTGCGCCTCCGCCAACCGCGCCCGCAGCCGCAGCACCGCGCGGGTGTGCAGCTGGCAGACCCGCGACTCGGTCACCCCGAGCACCTTGCCGATCTCGGCGAGGGTCAGGTTCTCGAAGTAGTACAGACCGACGATGGTGCGGTCGCGCTCGGCCAGCCCCTGGATCGCCTCGGCGAGCTGGCGACGGGTCTCGCGCGACTCCATCGCCGACACCGGGTCCTCGGCGGCCGCGTCCGGGAGGGAGTCGGCGAGCGAGGGCGCCGACCCCCCGGGCCCGGCCGCGTGGGAACGACCGGCCGCGACGAGCTCGTCGAGCGCCGCGACGCTGGTCATCGCGATCTGGCCGAACGTCGAGCGCAGGTCGGAGGTCTCCATGCCGAGCTCGCCCGCGAGCTCGGTGTCGCTGCACGTGCGCTGCTCGCGGCCCTCGAGGCGCTCGATGGCGCGCTCGATCTCCCGGGCCCGGGAGCGCACCGAGCGGGGCACCCAGTCCTGGGAGCGCAGCTCGTCGAGGATCGCGCCGCGGATGCGCTGCATCGCGTAGACCTCGAACTTGCGGCCGCGGTCGGGTTCGAAGCGCTCGATGGCGTCGACCAGCCCGAAGATCCCGCACTGGACGAGGTCGGCCACGTCCACGTGCGACGGGAGCCCGGTCCCGACCCGGCCGGCCACGTACTTGACCAGCGGCGCGTAGTGCAGCACGAGCCGGTCGCGGACCGTCCGGTCGTGCGGCGCGTCGGCGTAGTCGGCCCACATCTCGGCGATGCCGGCCTCGACGAACGCCTCCTCGTCGGCGACGGAGCCGTCGGCGGCCGTGACGGGGTGGATCGTCGTCGGGCGGGCACGCACCGCGGTCCCCCGCCCGGGACGGGGGGAGGTGAACACGGAGTCGACGCCGGGCAGCGCGGGCAGCGGGCGGACGACCGCCGCGGACGCCGCCGGGCGCGCCGGCTCAGGCGCGGGGATGGGCGGAGTCATGAACGGCCCTCAGGCGGTCGGCGGTCACGTGGGTGTAGAGCTGGGTGGTCGCCGGTGAGGCGTGTCCCAACAGCTCCTGGACGCTTCTCAGGTCCGCTCCCCCCTCGAGCAGGTGCGTCGCGGCCGAGTGCCGCAACCCGTGCGGTGCGATGTCCGGTGCCCCGGGAACCGAGCGTGCCGCGTCGTGGACGACGGCGCGCGCGATCCGCGGGTCGAGGCGCCCACCGCGGGCGCCGAGCAGCAGCGCGGGCGGCGAGCCCGGGACGGCGAGGTGCGGGCGGCCGTCGGCGCGCCACGCGTCGAGCGCGGCAGCGGCCGGCGCGCCGTAGACGACGGTGCGCTCCTTGGCGCCCTTGCCGAGCACCCGCAGCGTCCGGCGGGCGTCGTCGACGTCGTCGACGTCGAGGCCGCACAGCTCGGAGACGCGGATGCCGGTGGCGTAGAGCAGTTCGAGCAGCAGGTGGTCCCGCAGCGCGACGGGATCGTGCTCGGCGGCCCCCAGCGCGGCGTTGTCGAGCGCCGCGGCGGCCTGGTCGGCGCGCAGCACGGCGGGCAGCCGGTGGTGCGCGCGCGGCGAGGCGAGGCGGGCACCGGCATCGCTCTCGGTGCGCCCGGTGCGGGCCGCCCAGGCGGTGAAGGCGCGGACGGCGGCCGCCCGCCGGGCGACGGTCGTGCGCTGCGGCGAGCGCCGGCCCGCCTCCCCGCCGTGGGGGCGGGTGCCGACGCCGCCGGCGGCCAGCCACGACCGGAGCGCGGTCAGGTCGAGGTCCGTGAGCGTGACCTCGCGCCGCTCGGCGCCGCGCCGGGCGCCGCGGGTGACGAGGTGGCGCAGGGCCGCGGTGACGTCCCCGGTGTAGCCGCGCACGGTGTGCTCGGAGAGCCCGCGCTCGAGGCGCAGGTGCTCGGCGAAGTCGGTGACGGCGCGGGCCAGGGCGTCCGGCAGCGCGGGGGTCGAGTGGGCCGCCGCGTCGGTTTGCTCGTCGGCAACGCCGCGACCTGCGGAGATCCTCCCGGTCGCTCTGTGTGACGACTCGGACCGTTCGCCACCGGTGTGGGCGGCCCCCACACCAGGGCCCGCGGCGCGCGGCGCCGCAGCGGCCGCGTCGGTGCCCTGAGAGGGGAATCTGCCGGTCATCGCCATTGAGAGTCCAAGGCGGAGCGGTGGTCGTCAAGCATCACCGCGCGCTCGTCGGTGACCGTGTCGCCCTGTCGGGCAGCGGTCGTCACCGTCGCGCTCCGCAACCGTTCGTCGCACGGGTCCGGGCGTCAGACGGGTCGGCACCACCCCCACTCGCCGTCGGGTACGACGAGCCCGGCGGCGGCCAGCTCGTCGAGCGCCGCGGGCACGACCCGCGGGTCGACACCGGCCTCACGGGCGAGGGTCGCGGCGGTCGATGTCGCGGAGCCCCGCAGCGCGCCGTGCACGCGGACCGCCGGGGTGGACAGGCCGTCGAGCGGGCCGCGGGGACGCGGCGGCGGGACGGCGAACCGTCCCGCCGGGCCGATGTCCTCCAGGACGTGCTCCACCGAGCCCACCAGGCCCACCCCCGGCTGGCGGGCGAGGTGGTGGCTCCCCACCGACAGTGCGGAGCTGACCGGTCCCGGCACCGCCATGACCACCCGCCCGAGCTCCCGGGCCACCGTCGCCGTGCGGGCGGCACCGCTACGGACGCCCGCCTCGACCACGAGCGTCGCGGTGGCGAGGGCCGCGACGAGCCGGTTGCGCACCAGGAAGCGGTGCCGGGCGGGGACGGCGCCCACCGGGTACTCGCTGACCACGGCGCCGCGCTCGGCGATCGTCGCGAGCAGCCGGGCGTGGGCGGCCGGGTAGGCCCGCTCGACGCCGCAGGCCAGGACCGCGACCGTCGCGCCGCCCGCCGCGAGGCAGCCGCGGTGCGCCTCGCCGTCGATGCCGTGGGCCGCCCCGGAGACCACGGCCACCCCGTCGTCGGCCAGCGAGGCCGACCAGCCCCGCGCGACCCACTTGCCGTAGCCGGTGGCCGCCCGCGACCCGACCACCGCGACGCTGCGGTGCGCGCCGTCGGCGTGCTCGGCCAGCGACCCCGGACCGCGGACCCACAGCCCGAGCGGGGCCACCCAGTCCGCGTGTCCCACCAGGTCCGGCGCCTCGAAGGACGCCATGGCCGCCGCCGGCCAGCCGGGGTCCTCGGGGACCAGCAGGCGGCCGCCGAGGGCCCGCACGGCCTCCAGGTCGGCCTCGGCGCGGTCGACGTCGCGCCGTCCGGACACCTCGGACGAGACATGGCGCCCGAGGTCGGCACCACCGCGGATGCGCTCCGCGGCCTCGACGGGCCCGAGGAGGGCCACGAGGTGCCCCAGCCGCGGCGCCGGGGGCTCGGCGAGGCGCATGAGGTAGGCCCGGGCGCGCAGCACCTCCTCGGCGACGACGTGTCCGGTCGCGGTCCCGGGGCTCATGTCTGCGCTCCCTCGTGCTTGAGGGTGAGCGCCGCGTGGATGTCGGAGCCGTCGGGCCGGTCGGCGCCGCGGAGGTCGCACAGCGTCCACGCGACGCGCAGGCACCGGTCGAGGCCCCGCGCGGTGAGGACGCCGTGGCGCAGCATCTGGTCGAGGTCGGCGGCCGTCTGCGGTGGGAGCGGCACGTGGCGGCGCAGTGCGGGCCCCGGCACCTCGGCGTTGCTGCGCCAGCCCGCCGCCCGCCACCGTGCCCGGGCCTTCTCCCGCGCGGTGAGCACGCGGGCCCGGACGGTGGCGGTGTCCTCGGGCACCTCGTCGGCCTCCCGTCGGAGCGAGGTCACCGGCGTGAACGCCACCCGCAGATCGACCCGGTCGAGCATCGGGCCCGACAACCGACCCTCGTAGCGGCGCAGCGTCTGCGGCGTGCAGCGGCACTCCGTGGGCCGCGCCGGCGCGCACGGACACGGGTTCGCGGCCATGACGAGCTGGAAGCGCGCCGGGTAGCGCACCACCCCGTCCTTGCGGGCCAGGCGCACCTCCCCCTCCTCCAGCGGCGTGCGCAGGCAGTCGAGCAGGTGCGGGCCGAACTCGTAGACCTCGTCCAGGAAGAGCACTCCGCGGTGCCCGAACACAACGACTCTTGGCGCTGACCCTGCCCTCGAGCCTCACTGGCTTGGTGCGTCGTGCGGGACATCCATCGTCAGCACGCCTCCGACGTCGAAACCGCCGCTCGACGGTCATCCCGGACAGTCGCTACTATCTGTCGAAACTACAGTGGCAACTCGACGGGTGAGTTCGCCGGGGGTGAAGAGTAGTGCTCGATTTTATGTTGAACATTTTGGCGAACCTGGCGACAGCCGCACTCCTAGCCGCTGTCGCACTTGGAGTCGCAGGTCGACGGAGAGCGCAGTTGCGCAGCTTCTTCGGGATCGGTCGTGGGGGCGGACTTGGAATATACCTCTCGTCTATCACCGTCAAGAGCTCAAGAACGAGTAGTGAACTTGAGATCGCCGAGGAAGGCTGGACTGGGAGCGCAATATCGGAGGGGGAGTACCGGAACGCAGTGGAATTATCGTCTGTGCTGACGGGTGGGTCACCCTCAGCAATTGTGGAGGCTCTTCTCGGTGAAGCGGCAGCCGGCGAACGGATCACCGCGGCAATCTCCACGAGCCGCGACGTTACCGACTCCGCCAACGATCCTACGTCTCAGAACGAGTGGGCCGAAGCCGACAAGGCGTTCAAACGAGATTCTTGCCTTATCTCGATCGGCGGACCAACGTACAATTCGCTGACTCGGTATCTCGTCCAGGGTAAGCTGCGCAAGGACGCTGACGACCTCGACAGTTCCTTCGTCTTCGACAGACGGCAACGGGCCGATGGTACCCAACGCGTGGTTGCCCTCCGGAGCGGCTCGCAAGGGCCCGCCGGCGAAGAGTGGATCGGAGGAAAAGCGGAGTATTACGTGATTGAGAAGATTACACGTCGTGGAACGAAGGTGTTTCTCTGCGCAGGCACATCGGAGGCAGCTACTGCTGAGGCCGTGCAGCGTTTGACCCGCTGGCGCGATCTCGCCCGTACCTATGGTAACGAAGATTTCGCAGAAATTTACAAGCTCGGAGACCTCAAGGCACGTTCCGAGTGCGTTTGGTGGGTCCGACCTCGAAGCACAGGAGCTGCAGCATCGCCAGGTCCTCGGTAACCACAACCTGCTGCTTCTAGAACGCCGCGCACGAGACGAGTGCACGGACCGCGTATGGCATCGACTCAGACACTTTCGTCGGGAGGGGTCGGCGCAAGGCAACGTTGGAGAGCGCAATGGGCGCGGGAAGCCCGTACGCCGTCGCATTTTCCGGGCTCGCTGGGTCACTTATAGGTGGCTTTATCGCTGGCACAGTCAGTCTCTTGGTCGCTCGTCAGACTCGGAAGGCCGCAGAGCGGGCTTGGGTTCGAGACAATCGACGTAGGGTCGGGGGCTGGCGCGGTGGCAGTTCCTGGCTTTAGGTCGCGGAGCCGCTGGTGACTCGGGGTTTCCCTCGATGTCGTTCTTCTCCGTGTCCGTGGCCAGGGTGCTCCGTTTCCAGCCCCCGCCCGTCGAACCG
>NZ_DASXJD010000048.1:0-55420 GCF_036497585.1 Actinomycetospora sp.
TTCTGGCTACAACGTGTTCGTCGCGGGCGTATCCGGTGCCCTGTCACCGACCGACCAGAGCAGCCAACGACAAGGCGGGGCGCAGAGCCCGGGCGCGTAGCGGCCGGTCTACGGGGGTCCAGCAGCCCCCATACCGTCTAAATCCGGAAGAGCCGGTTCGAGCTGCGCAAGCGCCGATGACGTCTGCGTCGAGCAATCCCTCGCAGCGTCTTCACCCAGGGCGGAGCCCTTGCGCGGGGGCGCGTCGAACCGCCTGGCCGAATGATCATGTTGAGGGCGCGAGCGGCTGCCAATGGAGTTGACCGTGCCGAACGCCCCCTCGGGTCTCTCCGGGCTGGCACGTCGCGGTCGTAGGTTCTGGCGAGTCGAGCAGTGGGTGGCGTCGACCCTTGGAAGGAGGAGAGCCCGCCCCGGCGGACCAGGACGGGCTCTCCCCCACGGAGGTCGGCGATCAGGACCCGGGCGTGATGCTCCAGGTCCCGACGGAGGTGACCTGCACAAGCGCCGGCGCGGAGAGCTGGACGGTGCCGGTGTACGAGCCAATCGTGTTCACCGCGAGGTCGGGAAATCCGCCGTCTGCGGGCGTGTCCTGGACGATGAAGTTCGCCCCGCCCTTGTTGGTGATCGCTGCAGTGGTGGTGTCCCCGGAAAGCATGATTACGTCGTCACCTTTGCCGGTGATCGGCGCGTCACCGGTCGCCTGCTTGGCCTGGTCGAGGCCCCCGACGGTCACCTTCCAGGACCCGGTCGCCTTGATCGTCAACTCGGAGGTGGTGCTGCCGTCGGTGACATCGATTGCCTTCTTGCCGGTATAGGAATCGATCGTGTTGACCAGCAGCGGGTCCGCGCCGTTGCTCTGGACAATGGTGTTCCCGGAGCACTTCGGACAGGCGAACGTCAAGATCGCCGGACCCGCCGACTTGTCGATCTTCACCACATCGTCGCCCTTGCCGGTGTACACCTTCGGCGGTGTGGCCGGTGCTGGAGCGGGCGCAGCACTCTGACCACCCGCGGCCGGGGCGGAGGCACTCGCGCTCGGTGCGGTGGACGCGGCGGGGGCCGTCGTGCTCCCTCCGTGATTCGCGGCCGAGATGACCACGATCAGCGCGACGATTCCGCCGAGCACCCACAGCCAGCGGCGTCGCTTCTTCGGCGGCTGCGGAGGACCGCCCTGCTGCTGGAACGGCGGCGGAGACAACGGGGCCTGAGGCCCCTGGTAGCTCCGCTGCTGCGGGATGTGGAACGCCTCAGTAGCGCCACCGTCGTCCTCGA
The DNA here is from genome assembly GCF_036497585.1 of Actinomycetospora sp. GTDB lineage: Bacteria > Actinomycetota > Actinomycetes > Mycobacteriales > Pseudonocardiaceae > Actinomycetospora. The sequence goes on from NZ_DASXJD010000048.1 coordinate 1,273, forward strand.
CACTTGGCTGCTGCTGATGGGTCGTCATGGGTGCTCCCGTTCCAACTGAAGGGGCTGGTGCGCAGTTCGCATCCGAACCATCGGTCGGAGGAGAACTTCGTTACCGATGGCTCCCAGCCCCACCCAGACGGCAGCGGTCGCAAGCGGACGAAGACCAGGCCCGACCGGAACCATCCGCGAAACGCGGCCGCCCGAGGTGATGCACCCCGAGGAGGTCGGCAGGGCTGGCGGCCAGCCGGGGCGTGGACGCTCGTCGGGTCGGCTCTGCACACATCGAGTTCAAGATGAGACCGGCGATCGCGGCGTCCGCCGCGAACTCTCCTCCCGGGACGACTTCGTTCAGCTGGACCGGGCACGAGCGAATTCCTCGCTGCATCCTGCCGGCGATGTGAGACTTCCCGACGGCGACGAGAGGGCTGTGGAGATGAGCAGACGAATAACGATCATGCTCCGGGGCGGGCACGAGGTAGTCCTGCAAGGCGTGGACGACGAGGAGGGTTCACGACTTGTGCACCGGCTGACCGAGCTCTTCGAACAGAGCATGCCCAACGGGGCCACGGCGACCGGTGACGGCACGATCATCCGGAACTCCGAGATCGTCGGGGTACGGAGTATCAGTGAGCAGTCGCTCAGCAACAGGGCCGGCCGGTGAGCATCGCCCGCTCGAGGTGTGAGCGACGATCTTCCAAGGCCGGGTTCGTCGAGGTCCCGGCCGGGCAAGCGGGTCACCGGCCAACGAGCGTCAGGGCATGACTCGTGGAGGACGGGCTGCTCGACCCGGGGTGGTGCAATGGCCGCGGACTTCGAACGTCGAGATCACATAGTAGGAGTCGTCGGGACGTAGGACCCCGAGAATCGCTCGAAGCCGAGGAGCGGGCGGCTCCCTCATCCCATCAGCTGACGGCGGCCTCGAGGTTGTCCAGGGTGGCGGCGAGCTGCTCCTGCGAGACTCGGGGGAAGAACGCCTCGAAGTTGGGGTCTTTCACGCTCATCCACTCGTAGGTCTGGGTCACCTCCGTCCCGCCGTCCACGGGCTTGAGGTCATAGGTGTAGGTGTGCCCGCCGGCGTCCATGTCACCGAGCTGCTCGGCCAGGCTGCACGTCGGGTCGACCCTGGGGCCCCATCCGATTCGGGCGCCGGGTAGGAACGCCACCACCGTGTTGATCATCCGGTATTCACCGAGGTCCGGTGCGTACATGTTCATGGTGAAGGTCTGCCCGATCCCGCCGATGGGCGCCGCGTCGCCTTCCGGGCCGCGCAGCATGTCCGCCCCGTCGAACTCGGTGTGCCGGTTCGGATCGGCGAGCAGCGCGAAGATGTCCTCTGCTGGGGCGTTGATGACTTTGCTGGCCTTTACCTTCTTGCTGGTGTCCACGATGCTCCCCTCGCCGGCGCTTCAGTAGAGGTTGAGTTGTACCGCGCTGTTTCCTCGTGTCAACTCCCGCTACCCGAACCGCCGAGGCCGTCTTCGCTCAGTTCGCCCCTCCCTGGTAACGGCCCGCCCGGGCGCCGAGCGGGATGGGACGAGATCACGACCCCGAGGAAGGATCCGGCGCCGGCACCCGATCCGCTCCCGCTCCACGCCCTCAGCCGACTCGGCGGTTGCCCGGGTGCTCCTGTCGCGCCGCGGTGGTCCAGGCGTAGCCCGGCTCGCCCGGGTGGTAGGAGCCGCCCCACACAGGGGCATCCGGGCATCGGTGATGAGGGTTCGGTCCGCTGCCGGGTGCCCGTTCCGCACTGCGGGGCTCGCACCGTCTCCGCGGCGGTTCCTGGAGATATCGGTTCGCGGCCGCGACGAGACCGTGCAGAGCTGTGAGGAGCCGTCCCGAGTCGCCGGAATCGTTATCCGGCCACGTGCTCGATGGAGACCCGTTCGGCCCAACCTTGGTCACATGCCGTTGCCAGAAAGGCCCGCAACGCGCCCGACCAAGTCGGCAGGGAGAGTGAGAGACGTGGAGCCGCACCAGGTCGATCGCCAAGAGTCGCTACCCGACGCAGGGCCCACGCTGGACACGCTGGCCGAGGCCGCCGCGCTGCGCGATCGGCGGTTCGGGGAGCTGACAGCAGCCGTGACGGGTGACGACGGGGACCTACTCTCCGAAGTGCGCGAGTCGCTCGTCGTCGGGGGCGCGGCACCCGAGGGTCTCGCGGCGTTCGCGGCGAAGGTGGCGGACGGCGGGCTCGCGGTGACCGATGAAGACGTCGCGGCGTTGCTCGCGGCCGGCTACACCGAGGACGCACTGTTCGAGTGCGTCGTGACCGTCGCGGTCGCCGCTGCCGGTGTCCGACTGCGAACCGTGGAACAGTTGCTGGCGGCCTCGTCGTGATCCGCCTGGCGGCCATTCGGCGCGGGCGCGAAGCGCGGGCGCCGACGGCGGGGAGGCCGCCGCTCGCCTCGGGCGGTCCCGTGTCCGGCTTCGTCCGGGTGCTCGGATTCCGGCCGACCTTCTTCGGAACCCCCATCGGGCGGTACGGCGACGCGGTGCTCCGCGGTCCGGGGCGGTGGGCCATCGGCGAGCGAGAGGTGTTCGGCGCGGCCGTCTCCGCGGGCAACGCCTGCGGCTACTGCACCGGGGTGCACGCGCAGATCGCCGCGGAATGCCTCGGGCATCCCGTCGTCGACGCGCTGGTGCACCGCAAGGCCGAGCTGCCGGCCGACGTCGAACAGGCCGTCCCCCCGATGCTGGAGTTCCTACGACGCCTCTCCCGCGATCCCGAGGGCCTGACGACCGCCGACGTCGCGACGCTGCGCGCGGCGGGCATCGGCGACGACGCCATTCGGGAGGCGGCCCACGCGGCCGCCCTTCTGGAGATCTGCAACCGGGTGACCACGGCGCTCGGGGTCGATGCGATGGACTCCGTGGGGAACCGAGAATCGGCGCTGATGCTGCTCCGCCGTGGCTACGACCTGTAGGGCTCCGCAACACGGCGCGACGGGTGCGCCGAAGCGGTTACGCCCCGCGCCGCGCGACGAATCGGGGGGCCATGTCGCGACGCGACGTGACCGGACGGCCCCGGACTGCGAACATGCTGGTCAGGAGGACCCTGGTGGCCCAGGATCCGCTTCGTGGCCTCCTCCATCGCCGAGACGATCGCCGCGCTGCGGCGTCCCGCCACCGCCGTGCTCGATCACGTCGGGCGTGGTGCGCAGATCGTCGTCAACTCCTTCAACGGGGAGCCCGCAACGGTGCTCGACGCCCTCGAGGCCGGTGGGGACCGCCTGAGCGACGTCCGGCTGCACCAGATGCTCGCCCCGCGCCCGCGACCCTCGATCGAGGGCAAGGTCCCGGGCTTGCGCCACGTCTCGTGGTTCCTCTCCCCCGCGACCCGCGAGGCCTTCCACGCCGGGCACTGCGACCTGGTGCCGAACAACTTCAGCGACGTGCCGCGCCTGCTGCGCCGGTCGGCGGCACCCGACCTCGTCGTCGCCTCGGTCTCGCCGCCGGCCGGGCCCGGCTACTTCTCGCTGGGCACAGACGCCACGTACACCGCCGCGTTCATCGGCGAGGTGCCGTTCTTCGTCGAGGTCAACGCGCAGATGCCGCGCACCTACGGGGCCAACCAGCTCCACGTCAACGATGTCGTCGGTTGGTGCGAGGCGAACCGTCCCCTCGTCGTACCGCCGAGCCCCGAGGTCAGCGCGCGGGACCGGGCGATCGCCGCCCTCGTCGCCGAGCGCATCCCCGACGGGGCCACCCTCCAGATCGGCATCGGCGCGGTGCCTGACATGGTGCTGGCGAGCCTCGGCGACCACCGCGAGCTGGGCGTGCACACCGAGGTGTTCGGCAGTGGGTTCGTCGACCTCGCCGAGCAGGGGGTCATCACCGGCACCCGCAAGGCCACGCACCGCGGCAAGATCGTCACGACGGGATGCCTGGGCACCCAGCGCCTCTACGACTTCGTCGCCGACAACCCGGGCGTCGAGTTCCACCCCGTGGACTACACCAACGACCCCTGGATCATCGCCCGCGAACCGGTGTTCCGAGCGGTCAACGCGACCCTCGAGGTCGACTTCCTGGGGCAGTGCGCCTCGGAGTCGTTGGGCAGCGAGTACTTCTCGTCGTCGGGGGGTCAGCCCGACTACGCCCGCGGCGCGATCATGTCCGAGAACGGCGCGGCATTCATCGTCCTGCACTCGGCCACCCATGACGACACGGTGTCGCGGATCGTCCCGCAGTTGCAGCCCGGCGCCGCGGTCACCACGTTCAAGAACATCGTCGACAACGTGGTCACCGAGTACGGGGTCGCGGAGCTGCGCGGGGCGACGATCGCGGAACGCGCCCGGCGCCTGATCGCCGTCGCCCACCCGGCCTTCCGTGACGAGCTCACCGTGCAGGCCCGGGATCTGGGGTACCTGTGAATACCCCGACCGAGCCGACCTGCGTGCCGCTCTCCGACGAGGACCGCGCCATCCTGGACCTGGAGTGCGCGACGGTCGTCGGGCACGTCCTGCACATCGTGCTGCTCGACGGGCCTCCCCTGGGCGCCGCTGCACTGCGCGAGCGGATCGCCGCGCGCCTACCCGCCGCTCCCGAGCTCCGCTACCGCCTCGCCGGGTCGCCCGACAGACCGGTCTGGGTACCCGACGCCGGGCTCGACCTGGCCGCCCACGTCGCCGATGCCCCCGAGGCTCCCTACGGCCCCGCCCCACTCCGCGCTCTTGTTGCCGAGAGATTCGCCCAGCGCCTCGACCGCGCACGTCCCCTCTGGGCCATCGATGTGGCGCCCCTGGCCGACGGCGGCACCGCGCTGCTCTGGCGGCTGCACCACGCGCTCGCCGACGGGGCGACGGTGACGCGGCTGGCCCGCACGGTGGTCTACGACGAGGGTCCCGCCGACGACGTGGGCCGGCCCGCCACCGGCCCCGCGGTCTCCCCGCCCGCCGCGATCCACGCCGACCACGTCCGGCGCCGGGCGCACCTCATGGCCGCGATCGGTCGGGAGTTCGCCATGGGGCCGGCGCACTCCCCCTTCGACGGGACGATCTCCACCCGGCGCGACGTCGACTTCCTCGACACCGATCTGCCGTCCGTGCACGCGGCAGCCCGGTCGGCCGGGGCGACGGTCAACGACGCGGTCCTGACCGTGCTCGCCGGGGGCCTGCGTCGCTGGATCGACCACCACGCGGGTTCGGTCACCGACCTGCGGGTGCGTGTGCCGGTCAGCCTGCCACGCGAGGGTGCGGCGAGCGGCAACCGCGACTCGGCGTTCGACCTGCCGCTGCCCGTCCACCTCGTCGACCCGCTGGAACGACTGCGGGCCGTGCACGAGCTCACCAGCCGCCGCAAGGAGGCCGCGGACGCCCAGCAGATCGACGCCCTGCTGCACCGGTTGTCCGAGGTGTCGCCCTCGCTGCGGCGGGTGGCGGACCGGCTGCGTGCGACGGCGCGCGCGTTCACCGTGAGCGTCTCGAACGTCCCCGGACCCCGCATGCCCGTGGCCGTCCTCGACCGTCGCGTGCGCACGATGTGGCCCCTCGCCGAGATCGGGTTCCACCACGCGTTGCGGGTGACGGCGGGGTCGACCGCCGATGTGCTCTCGTTCGGGCTGTGCGTCGACCCGGGACTCGTCCCCGGCGTCGACGTGCTCGCCGACGGCCTGCGCGCCGAGGCGGACCTGCTGGTGCGTGCCGTGCCCCCCTGAGCCGGCGAAGCAGGGAGGCCGAGCCCGACGATCGGCGCGCCCAGACCGAGGACCAGCCTGGGCCCGATGACCCTGGCTGCACCTACCTGCGGGTGCCGGAGCCCTGTCCGGGAGCCAGACCCCCTTCTCGAGACAGAGGGCGTGGCGCCATCAGGTCCGAGACCGATGGCGCCACGCGGACGGTCGGCCCGTCTCCGGGCCCGAGCCGCCCTACCTGACCATCCCGGCCGGAAGACCCCCCACCTCCGGCGTGGCCCCCCGATCAGGCACCCACTACCGTGAAAACATACCGACCGGAACGTAGAAGGCAACCCACTCGTGACCAGCTCACACCCCGACGACTCCGCGACCCGTGGCCGGGCGGACGGGGCCTCCGGGCGGGCCCACACCGGCCGGCAGCAACAGCGCGCCGCGGCCACCCGGCGCGCCCTGCTGGTCGCCGCGGGCGAGCACTTCGCCGCACACGGCTATCACGCCACCAGCCTCAAAGACCTGCTCAGCGAGGGAGCAGGTACCAAGGGCGCGCTGTACTTCCACTTCCCCTCCAAGCACGCCGTCGCCGCCGCGCTGGTCGAGGCGATGACCGCCTCCTGGGACCATGTCATCCCCACCGCCGAACGCGACACCCCCGACCCCCTCCACGCTCTCCTCGCGGTGACCGACGTCGTCGTGGTCCGCCTGGACGACCCGATCGTGCGCGGCGCGGCCCGAGTCCTGCGCGACCAGGTCCTCGAGCAGCCCACGCTCGCCGACGTCAGCGCCGGCTGGGAGCGTGATCTCGCTCGGCTGTTCACGCTCGCCGCGGAGCAGCGCCTGCTGCTACCCGCAGTCGAGCCGCGCTGGGCCGCGCACGAACTCGTCGTCAGCCTCGCCGGACGCGCCACGTTGCTCGAGTCCCTGTGCCCCAAGCAGGAGCTCTGGGATCAGATGAACCAGTTCTGGACCGGCTTCCTCCCGCTCATCACCACCGAGGCCTGGCGCGAGGCTCGGGACGGGGCAAGCTGGCTGAAGCGGCCCCGCCCACCAACGGGTCTGGACCCGTAGAGGAGCGCGGGGCGACGGGCTCGCGGTGCGATGAACCTCAGCCGACCCGCGTGCCCGAGTGCGCCTGCTGCGCCGCGGCGGTCCGGGCGTAGCCCGGCTCGCCCGGGTGGTCGGAGGCCACGTCGACGTGCTCGCCGACGTCCTCACCGGTGTGGCGCAACGGGCCACGCGCCTTGCGGCGCAGCCGCCGCCCGCCCCATCTCAGCACCCGGCTGACACGCGTCGCGCCGCGCCGCGCCTCGATCCGCCGCCCCAACGCGTCGAGCGCCCACGCGACCAGGGGCGCGCCGAGGGCGAGCAGGACGTAGGCGCGCAGGCGCCTCGAGAGGAACAGCCACACGGGAGCCTCCGGGGGTCGGGAGCGAGATTCGGTCCGGACCGGGTGCCCGTTCCGGACCCCCGGGGACCGCACCTCTCTCCGCCGCGGTGTCGGAGATGTCGGCTCGGCCGCCGAGTCCGTGCTCCGCGGTTCGGGACGGTCAGTCATCGGCGAGCGAGCCGCGGCACGATCAGCGCGTGCGAGGGCGCTCGTCGCTCGGGGCCCAGCGCCGCAGTGCCTCGTAGCCGAGGCCGGCAGCGATCGCGGCAGGCCAGTCCAGGACGCCGATGAGCGTCAGGGCGGCGACGCCGAGCACCACCGGGGCGCGGCGGGCAGGCAGCACCCGACCGGCGATCTGCGCCGGGGCGCGGAGCACTCCCGTGAGCCCGTCCACGAGGTCCGACGTCCGCGGCAGCTGCAGACCGGGCTGGGCGCCCCTCGCGAGGCTGGGGTCGCCGGCCGGAGCCGTCAGCGCCCGCACCGGGGTCGTGGTGTCGACGGTGAGCGGGGCCGACGACGCCGGCGAGGCCCGGCGAGCGATCTCCGCCGCGTTGCCGCCCGGCTCGGTGAGGGCGCTGGTCGGCGTCGTCGTCCCCGCATCGACGTCGTCCGCCGAGCCGGAGCCGCTCGGCGTCGTGGGTACGGTCGCCGGCGGCGGCGGCTTCGGGATCGGCGCCTTCACGCCGGCCGTGTCGTCTCCGCCCTTGTCGGACTTGTCGGCCTTCTTGTCGTCCTTCTTCGCCATCCCGGCTCCCCTCGCCACCCCGAGTAGGAGAGCCTGCCCCACGCCGTGGGCCCCGGAAACGCGCTCGGAGGACGAGCACGTCGACCCGACGCGCGGCGCCGTCATTTGCGCGGGACGCACGCCCGAACGACCCTGCTCAGCGCGTCCGAGCGACCGAACGTGCGCGCTCCCGCACCCGTGACCGGCTTGGCAGAGCGCGCGAAGCGCGGTTCCCTGGGGGCCATGTCCTCCGACGGCGACGGCCCGGCGACGGTGCACCACCGGGTCCGGCTCCGGTCCGGCGAGACGGTGGTCGTCCGCACCTTGCGCCCGGAGGACCGGGCCGGCCTGGGCGCGATGTTCGACGAACTGAGCCAGAGCTCGCGCTATCAGCGCTTCCTCGGCGGCAAGCCCGCGGTGTCGGACCGGGCCCTGCGCCGGCTGGTCGACGTCGACCACAGCGATCACGAAGCGCTCGTCGCCGTGGCCACCGCCGGTGGCCGCGACGACGTCGTCGGCGAGGCCCGCTGGATCCGCGACGACGACGACCGCGCGTCGGCCGAGATGGCCATCACGGTGGCCGACGCCTGGCAACAATGCGGTCTGGGCACCGCGTTGGCCCACGACCTGGCTCGTCGGGCCGCCGAGGAGGGCGTCGAACGCTTCACCGCCGAGGTGCTGACCGACAACAGCGGCGTCCGCCGGCTCGTCGAGCACGTGGGTGAGACCTCCAGCGACGAGCAGGGCGACGGGGTCGCGACCCTGCACGTGAGCACGGCCGGGTACGACGAACGCGCGGGCGACGGCGGGGTCCTCGGTCGGGTTCTGCGCTCGGCGGCCTCCGGGGACTTCCTGGTCGTCCCGCGCCCGCTGCGGTGGTGGCTCCGGCTGTCCACCGAGATCACCAGGACCCTGATGGTGCCGGTGACGGTGCTCCGGCGTCGCCGACCCTAGGGCGGGTCGGCCGGCCGCCGATCAGGGCGACGCATCGGACACGTCACCGAGTCTCTCGAGTGCGCGCCACGTGGTCGTGGGCGAACTGGGTGGCGATCTCGTCGACGGCGTCGTCGAAGCAGCGGGTGATCCCCGCCGTGCCGTCGACGCCGAGCCAGCGGGTGAAGGCAGCCTCGAACACGGCCACGGACACGTGCGCGACCAGGCGCGCGGTGTCCTCGGCGATGCCTCGCTCGCGCAGTCCGTCGACCAGCGCGGCCGTGCACGCGGCCAGCTTGGTGCGCTCCCGTTCCTGCAGCTCGGGACTCGAGGCGATCACCCGCCGCCGGTCGCGGGAGTCGGCGGGCTCCACCCGCTCGACGATCAGCTCGCTGACGGTGCGCAATGCGTGCAGTGCCACCTCGAGGGGCGTCGTCCGTCCCGAGATCGGCCTCGCGGGCCGCCCCGGTCACCGCGGCCGGCACCTGCTCGGAGCCGGCGAAGAGGACCTCGCGCTTGTCGGCGAAGTCGCGGAAGAACGTGCGCCGACCCAGCCCGGCCCGGCGATGACACTGTGTGCCATCGCTGGAGATCGAGGAGTCGTTCATGGAGGTCTGGGTTCTGGGCGCGACGGGCCGCAGCGGCCGGCGGATCGTCGGGGCGCTGACCGGCGGTGAGCTCCGTGCCCGTCGGTCGGAACGCCGCCCGGTTGGAGGCGTCCTTCCCGCGCGCGGCACGCACGCTCGCCGCGAGCTCCCTCGACGCGGTGGTGGCCCGGATCCGGGCGGACCGGCCGAGCGTCGTGGTCAACACGGTCGGCCCGTTCACCGAGACCGCCGAGAAGCTCGCGCGTGCCTGCCTGCCGGGCAGCCACTACCTCGACCTGGCCAACGACGTGCAGTCCTTCTCCGAGGTGCTCGACCTGCACGAGCGCGCGGTGGCGGCGGGCCGGACGCTCGTGCCCGGAGCGGGCTTCGGGGCAGCGGCCACCGAGAGCGTCGTCGCGGCGCTGTGTGCCGGCCGTCCCGAGCCCGAGCGGGTGCGCACCGACATGGTGCCCTCCGTCGCGAGCGAGGACGGCACGATCGGCCAGGCGCTGGCGGCGAGCATCGTCGACGCCGTTCCCGAGAGCGGACGTCGCTACGTCGACGGCCACCTGGAACGGGTGACGCCGGGCCACGACGCCGTACTGCTCACGCTCCCCGACTGCACGCAGGTCACCACCGCGGGGATGCCGTTAGGCGAGCTCGTCGCGGCGCGGCGCGCGAGCGGGGCGCCCTCGGTGGTCGCCGCGTCGACCCTGGCACCCACCGGCGGGTTGGTGCGCGCCCTGCTGCCGGTCGCGGGCCTGGCGCTGTCGGCGGGGCCGGTGCGACGCATCACCCGGCGCCGAGTGGCCGCCGTCCGGACCCGGACCCGGGAACGCCCGCGCGAACACTCCTACGCCCACGCCCGCGTCGAGTGGGCCGACGGCACCGTGGGCGAGGGCTGGTTGCGCGCCCGCGACGCGGGCGATTTCACCGCCGCCGTCGCCGCCGAGGTCGCCCGACGACTGACGGAGGGGCGCGGGCCCGCCGGCGCGCACACCCCGATCGCCGCGCTCGGCATCGAGATCGTCTCGGCGGCCGGCGCAGAGCTGACGATCGACCGGCACCACTGATCTGGGCCCGCTTTCGGCCCCAGCTACGCGTCCGTTCGTCGTAACTTGCGGCAACGAAGCCGATGGAGGTAACGACGGATCACGACTTAGAGATAAGCGGATCACGAGCGTGGTGACACCGTCTCCGCGCCCGTCTTCGACCCAGAGATGGAGAGGACACACCATGGGACTGCTCGACCTCTGCGCACCGCCCCGCCACAAGCACCACCACCACCGGGGCTGTGGCTGCCACGAGTGCAAGCCGCCGCAGGACTGCTGGGAGCCCAAGGAGTGCAAGCCGAAGCGGCACCACCACCACTGCGACAAGTGATCTGAACTGCAGTGAGTAGTTCGGGGGCGGACCCATGGTCCGTCCCCGAACTACTCACAACAGCAGCTGCGCGTGGAGCATCGCGGCTTCGGTCAGGTGCAGCCACCGCGGACGGACCGAGGCGAACCACCGCCGCGAATTGCAGCGCCGCGACTGGCGGGAATTCTTCGCCGAGTTCGACACCGTCATCTGCCCGACGACCCCGACCCCGGCCTTTCCCCCACGACGACAGCCCGGACCGCCACGAGCGGAGCATCGACATCGACGGCGCCATCTACCCCTACGAGGACCAGGGCCGCGCTGAAACGGTAGATCTCTCCCACTTCGAGGTAGCCTGGAGCGGTCCTCGAAGCAAGGGAGAAGCTGGTGGGAGACCTGCCGTCGGCGCGACCCGACACCACGACCGCGACACCCGGAGCCGCGACCCGACCCCGGCTGCGGCAGATCACCGAGCCGGAGGACCTGCCGTTGCAGATGCGGCGGTCCGGTTTCGATCCCGATCCGGCCCTGACCGCGTTGCGCGAGGGCCCGGGAGTGACCCGGGTGGAGAACGCCTTCGGGATGACCTCGTGGTTGGTGACGCGGCAGGCCGACGTGCGGCGCCTGCTGGGCGACCCCGAGGCGTTCAGCAACGCCTGGTCGCCGGCGCAGGTGAACCAGGAGCTGGCCCGCGACGTCGATCCGGAGCAGATGCAGGCGAACCGGCGGGGCAATCTGCTCGCCTACGACCCGCCGGAGCACACGCGGCTGCGGCGCATGCTGACCCCGGACTTCACGATGCGGCGGATGCGCCGCCTCGAACCGCGGATCGTCGAGATCGTTGAGGCCCACCTGGACGCCATGGAGGCCGCCGGGCCGCCGGCGGACCTGGTCGCGCAGTTCGCGCTCCCGATCCCGTCGTTGGTCATCTGCGAACTGCTCGGGGTGCCCTACGAGGACCGCGAGGAGTTCCAGCGCCGCACCGGCCGCCTGCTCGACGTCTCCGTCCCGGTCGAGGAGCGGATGGGCCTGCAGGTCGAGTCCCGGGCGTACATGACCCGTCTCGCCGAGCGGGCTCGACGCAGTCCCGGAGAGGACATGCTCGGCATGCTCGTGCGCGAGCACGGCGACGACCTCGACCAGGCCGAGCTGGTGGGCATCGCCGGCCTGTTGCTCATCGCCGGGCACGAGACCACGTCGAACATGCTGGGGCTGGGCACCCTGGCGCTGCTCCGGCATCCCGACCAGCTCGCCGAGGTGCGCGACGACCCCGCCAGCGTGCCGGGCGCGGTCGAGGAGCTCATGCGCTGGCTGAGCATCGTCCACTCCGGGGCGCCGCGGCTCGCGACCCGCGACGTCGAGATCGACGGGGTCACGATCCCGCGGGGCGACCTGGTGGCCTTCGCGCTGCCGACGGCCAATCGTGACCCGGAGGTCTACGACGATCCCGACGCGCTCGACATCGGGCGCGGGACGATGAACCACGTCGGGTTCGGGCACGGCGTGCACCACTGTCTCGGCGCCCCGCTGGCCCGGATGGAGATGCGCATCGCCTTCCCCGCGCTGCTGCGACGTTTCCCGGGGCTGCGGCTCGCGATCGCGGACGACGAGGTGGAGTTCCGTTCCTTCCACGTCGTCTACGGGCTCCGGTCGTTGCCCGTCGCGTGGTGACGACAGGGTCCTGAGGCTTCTCCGGAAGGGACAAAGGCCCCTCACTCCGGCCGCAGGCGCCGCCGACGGGCTGTTCCCACTCCTCGACCCTCATGACGTTGCCCGCCTCCGGAATCGCCGAACTGGCCCTCCTCGAGGCGGGCGCACTCACGGGCGATCCGGAGTGGACGGGCTGGGGGACGACCGCAGCGGAGCACTGAGTCCGCGGTCGCCGTCGTCACCAGGGCACGGGGGCTCCGTCGCGGGTGAAGGTGCCCGTCGGGCCACCGGGCGGGAGGTCGACGGCGTACAGCACGCTCGCGGCACCCGCGGCCAGTGGGCGACCGCCGGCGCCGCCCATGTCGGTGGCGACCCAGCCGGGGCAGACCGCGTTGACCAGGACGCCGTGGGAGCGCAGGTCGGCGGCGAGCTTGACCGTGAGCATGTCCAGCGCGGCCTTCGACACCGCGTAGGCGGGCACACCGCCCCCACCGGCGGTCTCCCCGAACGAGCCGGCCCCGCTGGAGACGTTCACGACGCGGGCGCCCGGGCGCAGCAGGTCCGCGCAGGCCACGACCATGCGCCAGGCCCCGAGCACGTTGACACGCATCGCCTCGGAGACCACCTCGAGGTCGGCGTGGACGGCGTCCTGCCAGGTGTCGTAGTGGATGCCGGCGTTGTTGACCAGCACGTCCAGCCCGCCGTGCTCGTCGCGCACCCGATCGGCCAGGGCCTGTACCGACGCGGGGTCGGCGACGTCGAGCGCGTGGACGACGACGCCGTCGAGACCGCGGGCGGCCTCCCGGCCACGGTCGACGTCACGCGAGCCGAGCACGACCGACCAGCCACGCTCGGCGAGGCGGCGGACGACCTCGAGCCCGATCCCTCGGTTGGCGCCGGTCACCACGGCGATCGTCACGAGGGGTCGGCCGGCTCGAGGACGACGACCGGGATCTCGCGCTCCGTGTAGGTCGCGTACGTCGCGTAGTCCGGGTAGAGCTCGACCAGCCGCGGCCACAGCTCGGCCCGCTCCTGCGGCCCCGCCACGTGCGGACGCACGACCCGCGACTCCCCACCCGGCAGGTCGACCCGCGCGGTCGTCATCGCCACGAGGTTGTGGAACCACGCGGGATGGCGGTCCGCGCCGCCCTTCGAGGCGACGACCACCAGGTCCGGCGGGCGGTCGAGGTAGATCAGCGGGGTCGCGCGCTCCTGCCCCGAGCGGCGGCCGACGTCGTGGAGGACGAGCGTCGGGGCGCGGGTGATCAGGCTGCGACGGCCGCCGGTGGCCCGCAGCAGGTAGCTGTCGAGCGTCGAGACGACCCGGAACAGCCGCCAGAACGGGGACGCGGAGGATGGGGGTGCCGGCACGGCTCCCATCACACCGCGGCCGACCCACACAGCGACACCCGCCTGCTCGCCCTCGGCATGGCGGTCGAGTCGGTCCTCGGGACGCTCCCCGCGCCGCCGCCGCGGTGACGGACCACCGGGGCCGTAGGGCCGGTGTCAGAGCGACGGGTCCGGGTCGGTGCCGTGAGCGTCGAGCGCGGCCTCGATCGCCGAGCACACGGTGCGCACGACCTCGACCCTGGCCCAGCGCTTGTCGTCGCCCGCGACGAGGTGCCAGGCCGCAGCGGGCGAGTCGGTGCGGCGCAGCATCTCCTCCACCGCGGCCTCGTAGGCGGGACGCCGGTCGCGGTTGCGCCAGTCCTCCGCGGTGAGCTTCCAGCCGCGGTAGGGATCCTGCTCGCGCGCCTGGAAGCGTCGCAGCTGCTCGGCGGCCGAGATGTGCAGGAAGAACTTGACCAGGATGGTGCCCTCGGCGGCCAGGGTGGTCTCCAGGTCGACGATCTCCCCGTAGGCCCGTTCCCAGGCCGCCTCGGTGGCGAACTCCTCGACCCGCTCGACGAGCACGCGGCCGTACCAGGTCCGGTCCAGCACGGCCATCCCGCCCCAGCCGGGCAGCGCCGGCCAGAACCGCCACAGGAAATGGTGGCGCTGCTCGTCGTAGGTCGGGGCGGCGAACTGGACCACGCGCACGTGGCGCGGGTCGAGCGGGGCGACCAACCGCTTGATCGCGCCGCCCTTGCCGGAGGCGTCCCAGCCCTCGAACAGCACCAGCAGCGGGGGGCCGATCTGGCCCGGCCCGATGAGGCCGGCCAGCAGCAGCCGCAGGTGCACCAGGCGCCGCTGGGCCTTGAGCAGCTCAGCGTCCCCCTGCTCCCGGGACAGCCGCACCGAAAGGTCGAGCTCGTCCAACCGTCCCACGTGCTCACCGTGCCAGGGCTGCGCCCCGGCCACCACGCCCCACGAGAACCTTGCTCCGCGGGGCACCGCCGGACGTACCGTGGTGCGTGCTCGTCCAGCCGATGGCCTCGCTGACCGACCTCGCGCTGGGGTTGGTCACCCTCTACCTCACACCCCGGGTGCCCCGGGACGTCGAGGGCGGCAGGTACTGGCGCGCCGCCTTCGCCTGGGCGGCGGTGACCGCGCTGATCGGCGCGGTGTTCCACGGCTACCTCGTGGGCCTCCCGCTCTGGGGCGAGATCACCTGGGCCGTCATGAGCACCATGGTCGTCGTCATGATGTCGTACGTGCTGGCCGCGACCGTGGTCGCGGTCCTCGGCCGGAGCCGCGCCATGGTGTTCTGGCCGCTGCGGCTGCTGGGCTTCGTCGCGTACGCGGTCATCGCCGCCACCGGCCATCCGAGCATCACCGCGATGATGGGGTGCGAGAGCCTCACCATGGCGTGCGTCATCGGGCTGTGGATCTGGGCGTGGGTGCACGGGCACCCGTCGGGACGAGCCATGCTGGTGGCCATCGGGGTGAGCATCGCGGCCGCGCTGCTGCGGCTGGTCCCGGGCGCGTCCGCCGTGCTGCGGCTGGACCCCGACTCCGCCTACCACCTCGGGCAGATCGTCGGGATGGTGCTGCTCTACCGCGCCGTCGCGCACGGCGGGCCGCGCCCCGAGACCGTCGACGAGGCCCCGTCGGTGGCAGGAGGCCGGAGGGTCGGCGGGCTCGACGCCGCCTGATCCCGACCCGGGTGACGACGGCGTCACCGACGACCGGTGGGGTCGACCCCGTCGTCGAGTCGGGGCGGCAGCCGGTCTCGGAGCGCCCGGCGGGGACTGGTCTTCTTGCTGTGCAGGAGCGCTGCCTCGAGGCGGCGATGGGACTGGTACGGGTCCGCCACGTCCACGACGACCCGGTGGAACGGGCGGCCCGAGAGGTAGACGACCACGACGTAGGCGCCCCGGCGGACGCTCCAGAGCTGCCGGCGCTCCCCGACTCCCCAGGAGCCCGCGCGCAGCGTCCCGGGCCACCAGGAGCCGGGGCAGGGCAGGCGGGGGCTCGAGGCGACGGCGTCGTCGCGGGTCATCACCCGGGACCCGACGATCCGCTCGAAGGGAACGTCCAGCCCTGCACAGCACGCAGCGAGCCGGTCCGATCCCGTGAACCGCACCCGGAGCCCGGTCGTCGTGACGTCGAGAACGGTCGCCATCCCCCCACCTCGACTCTGTCGGGGACCGGGCGCGGGGCCCGGCCGTCGGCGCCACCCCCCGAGGTGTGGAGGACGAACGAGGTCGTCACCCTGTCGTCGCGACCGGCGCCAGAGTTACCCGTCCCGAGGCGTTCCCGACCAGGTTCGTTCCCGCGTCGGTGTCGCCGTCGTCATCCGGACGCAGCAGCGCCGCCGGACGCGTCACCCGGCACCGGCCCGTCCTGCTTCGCGCGGGTGTCCTCGACCAGCCACGTCGTGCAGCTTGATGTTGGACTCCTGCGAGGCCGTCGCCTCGCGGCGACGTCGTCGCGCACCCGCCCCGGACGACGGTGGTCCCGCGTCGCCGCCGTGTCGGCCGCGGTCCTCGTCGTCCTCGCGCTCGTCACGGCGGGCGCGTTGCTCGGCCCGGTGGGCATGGCCCTCGGCCTGACCGCCCTCGCCATGACCCTGTTGGGGATGGTGCTCCACGACCTGCCGAGATCCGGGGCGCAGCGCTAGCGGTCTACACGGTGCTGACCATGCCCCCGTCGATCACGACGTCCGCGCCCGTCACGTTCCCGGCGGTCTCGGAGGCGAGGAGCACGACGAGCTGGGCGACCTCCGACGGGTGCGTGAAGCGGCCGGTCGGGGTGCCGGCCACCGCGGCCGCCTTCACGGCGTCCGGGTCTGCGCCCTGCGCCTGCCCGACGGTCTCGGCCACCCCGCCGGGCCCGAGCCAGAGCGCGGTCTCGACGGGGCCGGGGCTGACGGTGTTGACCCGGACCCCCTGCGGGCCCAGCTCCTTCGAGAGGGACTTGCAGAAGCTGCGCAGGGCGGCCTTGGCGGCGCTGTAGTCGATCACGCCGGGGTCCGGGAGCGCGGCGTTCACCGAGCAGACGGTGACGATCGCGGAGGGGGCGCGGCGGACGAGGTGGGGCACGGCCGCCCGCGTCGCGCGCACCGCCGAGAGCAGGTTCACCTCGAGCGCCCACTGCCAGTCGGTGTCGGTGACCTCGACGAACCCGTGGGTGCGGGGACGGACGCCGCCGACGTTGTTGACCAGCAGGTCGATGCCGCCGAAGCGCTCCACCGCCTGGTCGACGAGCGTCCGGCTGCCGTCGGCGGTGGTGAGGTCGTCGAGGACGACGAGCACCTCGTCCTCGTCGGCGAGCGCGCTCAGCTCCGGGGAGCCGTTCCGTGCGCCGGCGGCGACCGCGACCCCTTCGCGCAGGAGTGCTCGCGTCACCTCGAGCCCGATGCCCCGGCTGGCTCCGGTGACGACGGCGGTGCGGCCGGCGAGGTCGAGCTTCACAGGTCGTGTTCCTTCAGCCAGCCCAGGCAGAGGTCCGCGATCTCCGGCCAGCCGGAGTCGACGACCAGCGAGTGACCCCGGTCGGGGAAGGTCTCGATGTCGGTGACGGCGCTGGAGTGGCGGTACTGCTTGAGGGTCGAGCGCGTCACGGACTCCGGCACCGTGTGGTCCTTCCCGCTGGCGATCAGCAACAGCGGCCCGCGGTTCTCGTTGGCGGTGTCGACCTTCGCCGGGGAATGGGGATCGAAGTTCGCCGACGCCGCCTCGAACAGGGGGCGCCCCGGCGCCGGGATCGTCCAGCGCTCGTGGAGCCGGTCCGACTCCTCCTGCAGCACCGTGTTGGCGAACGCGTACCGGAACTGCTCAGGTGTGAGCGAGACCGAGCGGTGCCGGTTGGCCGGGTTGCGGAACACCGGCAGGGTCGCCTTGAGCGCCGAGAGCGGGACCGGGAGCACCCCCTTGATCTGGGCGGCGTCGATCGCGATCGCGGCGCGGGCGCGGTCCTGCCCCAGCAGTCTCTGGGCGATCAGGCCGCCGAAGGAGTGCCCGACGAGGATCGGGGCGGAGGGGAGCGTGTCGACGATCCCGGCGAAGTGCGCGACGACGTCGTCGATGCCGTGGTCCGCGATCGCGTCCGGGTCGCGGCGGGAGTCCTCCACCGTGTCGCCGTCGCCGGGCCAGCCCGGGGCCTGCGGCTCGTAGCCCGCCTCGCGGAACCTCTCGATCCACGGGTCCCAGGACGAGGCGTGCAGCCAGAGGCCATGGATGAAGAGCACGGGTGTGCCCACGGTCGTCTCCTTCGCTTCCGGCGGCCGGGGCTCCTCGCCGGCCCGCCACTTCAGTCCGAGGATGACGACGACGGGGCGCAGCGGCTTCGGTCACGACGACGCAGCGCCGACGGCGCACCGGTGCGGCGCTAGCGTCGGATGACTGTCACGGCGCGGGCGGGGCGTGTCCGTCGTCGCCGAGGAGCACGGTCGTCAGCTGCCCGCGGCTGGTCACCCCGAGCTTGGGGAAGATCCGGTACAGGTGCGAGCCGATCGTGCGGTGGGACAGGAAGAGCCGCTGGCCGATCTCGCGGTTGGAGAGCCCCTGCGCCGCGAGCTCCGCGATCTGCGTCTCCTGCGGGGAGAGCTGGTCGCGCAGGTTCCGCGCCGGGCGCCACCCCCGCTCGCCCGTGGCCCGCAGCTCGCGGTCGGCCCGGAGAGCCCAGGTGTGGGCGCCGGCGGCGTCGAACGTGCTCCGGGCGGCCCGCAGGGGCGCGCGGGACTCGGCGGTGCGCCGCTGGCGGCGCAACCACGACCCGTGGGCCAGCTGCAGCCGGGCGCGGTGCCACGGGTAGGGCCCGGCAGCGCCGTCGAGGGCGGTCCGGAAGAGCTCGTCGGCCGAGTCGTGATCGGCCAGGACGGCCCGCGAGTACTGCAGCGCGATCGTCGGTCCGAGCGCGGGGTCCGGGCCCGCGGAACGCTCCACCCCGTCGAGCAGGGACAGCGCCTCCTCGCGGCGGTCCGCGTGGACCGCGGCGTCGGCGAGGTAGCTGATCGTCCAGAGCTGCTGCACCCGCTGGCACGCGGGATCGGTGGGGACGAAGACCCGGTGCAGCTCGCCGAAGGCCGGTTCGGGACGTTCGGCGCCGAGCGCGGCGACCCCGCGGGCGAGCTGGGCGGCGGCGAGCAGGGACGAGCTCGCGTTGGGGGTGCGCACCGCGGTGTCCTCGGCCTCGGCCAGGAGCGGGTGACGGACGTCCCACCGGCCGCCGAGGGCCTCGATGACCGTCACCGCGACGCGCGCGGTGGCGGCCCACACCGCCTGCCCGGTCTCGTCGCCGAGGCGCCGGGCCTCGTCGGCCGACCTCGACGCGTCGAAGACCCCGAGGTTGATCTCGGCCCAGGACCGGATCGCGAGGGCCTCGGCCAGCAGGCTCAGCCGGCCCTGGGCGCGGAGCGCGGTGATGGCCGTCGAGAGGAACACCTCGGCGCGGGCGAAGTCCCCGACGCAGAACGCGGCGATGCCGAGCAGCCCGGCGAGATCCGGTCGGCCGCCCGCGTCCGCGGGCCATCGCTCCAGCTCGGCCACGATCGTCGGCGCGAGCGTCAGGGACTCCGAGAGCCCGAGCACGGCCAGGACCCGGGGATCGCCGCCCGGCAGCGGGACCTCGCGGGCGGCCCCGACGATGTCCTCCCGCACGCTCTCCCCGGGGTCGCGCCACCACACCCGGCGGGCCGCACCGACCAGCAGCTGCATCGCGAGGTCGGCGTCGTCGTCGACCGCGGCGCGGCGCGCCAGCTCGACCAGGTGCCGGATCTCCGCCGGCTCGCTCGTCGAGCCGTCGTGGAAGGCCCCCTCGAGCCAGGTCAGCCGGGACCGCTCGCGCGGCGGGAGGTCCATCCCCGAGACCTGCCCGGCGATCTGCTCCACCTGCGCGAAGCGTCCCAGCTCGTAGCCGAGCTCCGCGGCGCCGATCAGCCGGGCGGCACGGGTCTGGGGGTCGGGGCTGAGCGCGGCCGCCCGCTCCAGCCACGCGAGCGCCGTCGACACCGCGCCACGACGGTGCGCCCCGGTGGCCGCCCGCTCGAGCTCGGCGGCGACCTGCTCGTCCGGTCCCGGCGCCGCGGACGCCCGGTGCCACACGGCACGGTCCGGATCGGCGGCCAGGACGCGGGCCAGCGCCGCGTGGGCGTCCCGGCGGGCCGCCGGCGACAGGGCGTGGCGCAGCGTCGACGCCACCAGCGGGTGAGGAATCCGGTAGGTCTCGCCGACCATGGTGAGCAGCCCGAGGTCCACGGCCGGCGCCGCCGCGGCGAGCTGTCCGGCGGCGGGTTGGAGGATCTCCGCGGCCGCCAGCACGTCGCCGATGTCGTCGCCGTCGTCCAGCGCGGCCACGTCCACGATCGCCCGCGCGGCCGCGTCGAGCTCGTCGGCCCGCGCCGCGTACGCGCGTTCCAGACGCGTGGTCATCGGCAGGTCGTCGTCGGGATCCGCCCAGCCGTGCCCGCCGGACCCCGCGGCCACGGCCAGCTCGAGCAGCCCGAGGGGGTTGCCCTCGGCGTGGCGCAGGATGCGGGCGCGCAGCGGCGGGGCCAGGTGGGGAGCGTGCTCGTCGAGCAACGCCGCCGACGCGGGCCCGTCCAGTCCCTCGACCCCGATCCAGGTGACGGTCTCGTCGTCGTCGACCGGCAGTATCCCGGGGCGCGCCGCACACACGAGCGCGATCCGCTCCCCACCGATCCGCCGCGCGACGAAGACGAGCACCTCGACCGTGGGCCGGTCCATCCGGTGGAGGTCGTCGAGGCCGACCAGCACCGGCGCCTCGGCCGCCGCGTCGGCGAGGAGCTCGAGGACGGCCAGCGCGATGAAGAACGGGTTGTCCACGCGCGCGTCGGTCATCGCGAAGCACGCGAGCAGGGCCTCCCGCTGACGGTCGGGCAGCCGGTCCGCACGCGGGAGCAGCGGACGCAGGAGCTGGTGGAGGGCGGCGAAGGGCAGGTGCGACTCGGACCGGGCGCCCCGCGCGGTGAGCACGCGGAACCCGGACTCCCGCGCGTGCTCGGCGAGGCCCGCCAGGAGCGCGCTCTTCCCGACACCGGGCTCGCCGACCAGGCCGAGCGCCACGCCGCCGAGCTGGACCCCGTCCAGCCGCTCCACCAGGGCCCGCAGCTCGTCGTCGCGGCCGACGAGCCGCGGGCCCGGGGTGTTGGTCACGCCCGCGAGCATCCTGGGCGGGCGTCACGGCGTCCAGCGACCACCCGTCCGTCGCCGGCGGCGTGCGAGGGCGCCCGCCAGCAGGAGCACCAGGAGGACCACGACGGCGACCGCCAGGGCCGCCAGCGCCGGGTCGTACGCCTGGGCTGTCTCCTCGTGGGCGAGGATCACGATGTCCACGGTTCCGTCCTCCGGGGTCGGGTCAGCAGGATCAGAGCAACGCCGGCACGGCCACCACCGCGGCACCCGCGAGCAGCGCGACACCCACCGGGGCCACGAGCCGGGCTCCGAACCGGGTGGTCTTCTCGACGAGCATCACGCCGGTGAGCGCGAGCATCCACGCCAGGCTGCTGACGCCGACAGCGAACATCACCAGCATCAGGGCCCAGCAGCAGCCCAGGCAGTACAGGCCGTGCCCGAGGCCCAGGCGCCAACCGCCGCCGGCACCCCGTCGGTAGTGCTGCCAGAGGAACGACGCCGGGTCGCGGCAGACGCTCAGGCACCGGTTCTTCAGCGGGCTGAACTGGAACGCCCCGGCGAGCGCGAGCGTCGCCGCCAGCACCAGCCCGGATCGTTCGTCGAGCCAGGGCCACGTGTCGACCAGCCGGTGGATCCCGGCGTCGCCGAACAGGGCGACCGGCCCGAACGCGGTCCACACCGTCAGGTAGCCCAGGTAGAACCCGGCGCGGGCCGCGCGGGGGCGGGGCGCCCGGGCGCTCACCGGCCCGAACAACCGCACCAACGGCATGACGGTCGGCAGCATCATCGCCGCCACCATGACCAGCCAGACGGCGAGGAACGCCGTGATCCGCAGCGGCCAGGCGAGTGTCGATTCCTCGAGCACGGCGTCGTGGTGGGCGAGCTCGTGGCCGCCGGTGAGGGCGAGCACGACGGTGCCGACCCAGCACAGCCCGGCGACCGTCCAGATCGTCAGCGCCGGATCGTGGCGCCGGGGTACGCGCAGCGGCGCGCCGGTGGTCGTGGACACCGGGATCAGCCCGAGAAGCGGAACGCGCCCTGGACCGCGTTCTTGCCGGAGATGTCCACGTCCGGTCGCCCGAGCAGCCGGCCGGCGCGGCGGTAGACGCTGGCCTTGCCGGGGTAGGCCGGCGAGCCCGGGATCGTGCTGAAGACGGTCTCGGAGAGCGTCGTGGTCCTGCCGGTGGCGCCCTGGAACGGCGCGAGCACCGCCTCGACGGCGTCGCCGATCCGCAGCGTGCCGGCCCCCTCGGTGACGCTGAAGGTGAACGGCGCGCGCTCCACCGCCACCACCTCGCCGATCAGCGCCGCGAGGTCGGCGACGGCACCGCCGAGCTGGCCGGTGAACACGTTCAGGATCGCCTGCTGCTGCTCGTCGGTGCACCGGTCGTCCACGTAGACGACGGCGGTCCAGTTGCCGGCCAGCGCGTTGCCGGGGATGTGGCAGACGACCGCCACCGCCCGGTCCGACACGTCGACGTCCTGCACGACGCCGTGGTCGATGTACCAGGCGATCACGCCCTGGCAGTCGTCCCCGTCCGGGTCCTCCCCGACCCAGCACGGGCAGATCGCGTTGCAGGTACAGATCTCGAGCAGTCGGCCCTCGACGGTGTAGGTCGAGGTCATCACGGTCGCGGTCATCGTCGTTCTCCCCTTCGACTCCCCCGGCCTCCGTGACCATCACGGGAGGCCAGGCGTCCGGTGTACGGCGCCGAGGAGGGCGGGCGATATCGGGGGAACCATGTAGGGCCCGCTGCGGGCCCCTCCTCAGCGGGTCCCGGACAGAGGCCGCTCCCGACCGCCGGCGACGACGGCGGCGACCTCCGCGCGGCTGCTCGCGTCGAGCTTGCGGATGATGTGGTGCACGTGGACCTCGGCGGTCTTCTCCGTGATGCCCAGCTCCCGACCGATCTGGCGGTTGGTGCGCCCCCGCGCGACGAGCAGCGCCACCTCGCGCTCGCGCCGGGTGAGCACGCCGAGCACCGGGGAGGGCGCGGCCGGCGGCGGAGGCGTCCGCCGCACGGTCTCCCGTGCGATCGCGAGCGCGGACGCCGTGGGCATGTCGCGGCCGGCGCACCGGGCGAGGTCGGCCGTGTCGGGGCCGAGCTCGCGACGGACCCGCGCGAGGACGTCGTCGCGATCGTCCCGGTCCTCGTCCGCGATCGGCGCCGCGACCCGCTCCCGCAACGCGGCGCCGGCGCCGAGCAGTCGGGCCGCCGTGCGGGGGTCGGCCCGGGCCGCGGCCACGGCGGCCGCGCCCTCGAGGCACTGGGCGATCCCGCGGTCGTCGTCGACGCGGGCGCAGCGCTCCAACGCCTCGGCGAGCAGTGTCGCGGCGACGTCCGGGCGGCGTCGCCGCAGCTCCACGGCGGCCAGGACCCCGGCACAACAGCCGATCGCCCACCCGTGGTCCATCTCCCGGAACCGCGCGAGGCTCGTGCGCAGGTGCTCGGCCGCCTCGTCGAGACGGCCCCGTCCCCGGGCCAGGAGCCCGAGGTCGTACCGGGACCACGCGACACCGGGGGTGGCGCCGATGTCCTCGTGCAGCCGGCCGGCCCGCTCGTGATGGGCCACCGCCTCGTCGAACCGTCCACGGGCGCGGGCCAGGTGACCACGGAAGGCGCTGCCGATCGCCGCACGCCGCGGCGCGCCGACCCGATCGTTGATCGCCATCGCGCGGGCGAGCAGGCTCTCCGCGCGGTCCAGGTCGCCGCGACCCGTCGCGATGACGGCCCCGATGAGGAGGGTCCCCGACAGCGCCTCGTCCGGCGCCCGGGCCCCGCTCGCGTCCACGACGGCGAGAGCCCGGTCCACGGTCACGCGGACGTCGCCGAGCCGGCCCCGCGTGTAGGCGTACCAGCCCAGGGCGGAGGCGAGCGGCAGGACCAGGCAGACGTCGCCGGACCCGGTGGCGTGGGCCAGCGCCGCCCGCACGTTCGCCTGGTGGGCGCCCACCGCGTCCACCCACCAGGACTCCTCGTCGGTGCCGATGAGCTCCTCGGTCCGTGTCCCGAACTCTGCGAAGTACCGGGCGTGCCGGGTGCGGGTCCCGTCGACCTCCCCGTGCTCGGCGAGCTGCTCGGCCGCGTACTCACGCAGGCTCTCCAGCATGACGAGCTCCGCGGCCTCGTCGTGACCGAGCCGGCGCCGCACGAGGCTCTTCTCCACCAGCGACATCGCGGTCCCGAGCGGGTCGTCGACGGCGCACACGTCCTGTACGGCGTCGAGCGTGGCCCCGCCGACGAAGACCGACAGCCGGCGGAAGAGCGCCCGTTCGTCGGGCGTCATGAGGTTGTGGCTCCAGGTCAGCGCCGCCCGCATCGTGCGGTGCCGGTCGGGCCGGTCCCTGGTATCGCTGGTCAGCAACCCCATCCGGTGCCGCAACCGGAAGGTCAGCTCTGTCGGGCTGAACAACTTCAACCGGGCGGCGGCGAGCTCGAGCGCGAGGGGCAGGCCGTCCAGCCGGACACAGATCTCGGCGACGGCGGCCCGGTTGGCGGGGGTCACCTCGAAGTCGGGCTGGAAGCGGCGCACCTGGTCGACCAGCATCGCGACCGAGGGCGTCCCGACGAACCGCTCGAGCTCCTGGGAGTCGTCGCAGGGCAGCGACAGCGGCTGCACCGGCACCTCGAGCTCGGCGGACAGGTGCAGTCGCTCCCTGCTGGTTACCACCAGACGGATCCGGGTCGAGGCGGCTACCAGCGCGGTCAGGCCCGGGGCGGCGTCGAGGACGTGCTCGAAGTTGTCGAGGACCAGCAGCACCTCCCTGCCGCGCAGTCGCTCGGCCAGGCGGTCGGGCGGCGTCGCGGTCCCCGGGTCCGGCGACCCGCACATCGCGGCGATCTCCGCGAGGACCAGCTCGCTGTCCCGGACCGACACGAGGTCGACGAAGACGACGCCGTCCGCGAAGCGTGCGCCGAGGGCGTGCCCCGCCGCGATCGCGAGCCGGGTCTTGCCGACACCGGGCGGGCCGGAGAGCGTGACCATCGGGACGTCGGGGCATGTCAGCAGCCGCTCGAGGGCGGCGATCTCCTCGTCGCGGCCGATGAGCGCGCCCGGCACGACCGGCAGGGTCCCGCGGTGCCGCACCGGATCGGCGGTGTCTCCCACGTGGCCCCCCGAATTCGACGATCACCCGCCCCAGGGTGGAAATCTACCGCTGCGGGACACTCCGGTCACTGTCCGAACGAATCTGCGCACGAATGCCGGTATCGACACCACCACCCGAGCGAGACAATGGGCGCACTCCGAGTACGGGGGGTGACGATGCGCGCTCGGGAACCCGACAAGATCGGCGAGATCGTGCGCGACGGGGTCCGGGTCGGCTATGAGGTGTACGACGACCAGCTCACCGCCGCGGAGCCGACCGTCGTATTCCTGACCTCGTGGGCGATCGTGCACGCCCGCCAGTGGAAGGCGCAGATTCCCTACCTCGCACGCCACTTCCGCATCGTCGTCGTCGAGGGCCGGGGCAACGGCCGGGCCGACCGGCCACCGGTCCCGGAGGCCTACGCCGACCACGAGTACGTGCAGGACGTGATCGACGTGATGGACGAGGTCGGGGTCGATCGCGCGGTCCCGGTCGGGCTGTCGCTGGGCGGGCGTCACGCGCTCCAGCTCGCCGCCTGGCATCCGGATCGGGCCGCGGGAGTGATCGCGATCGGCACCGCCCTCCCCTGGCGGTTACCGGCCGACTTCGATCAGCCCAAGGCGTCGTACGAGGGCTCGGAGAAGTTCAACCGGCACTACATCAGCGGTGACTACCGCGGATTCGTCGAGTTCTTCATGTCCGGCGTCTTCACCGAACCCCACTCCAGCAAGCAGTGGGAGGACGGCGTCGGCTGGGGGCTGGAGACCGACGCCGAGACGCTGCTGCTGACCGCGCCCGCCGTGGACGCCCCGGACGCGGCCGACGCCGAAGCCATCGGCCGGCAGGTGCGGTGTCCCGTCCTCGTCGTGCACGGCGACCAGGACGCGATCGTGCCCTACGAGACCGGCGTCGACCTGGCGCGCTGGACCGGCGGCGCGCTGGTCACCATCCGCGGCGGGGGCCACGCCCCCACCATGCGCGACCCGGTGGGCAGCAACCTCCTGATCCGCGAGTTCGTCGAATCGCTCACGCCGCGCCCGCGGCACCGCACCTGGACACCGCCCCGGCGACGTCGGAAACGGGCGCTCTTCGTGGCCTCCCCGATCGGCCTCGGGCACGTGCGCCGCGATCTCGCGATCGCGACCGAACTCCGTGACCGCTGCGGCGGCGATCTCGAGATCGAGTGGTTGACCCAGGATCCGGTGACGCGCGTCCTCGCGGACGCCGGGGAACGCGTGCACCCGGCATCCCGGTGGTTGGCCAGCGAGAGCGGACACTTCGAGTCCGAGGCCGGTGAGCACGATCTGCACGCGTTCCAGTCGCTGCGGCGGATGGACGAGATCATGGCCGCGAACTTCATGGTCTTCCACGACCTGGTCTCCGACGATCCGTACGATCTGTGGATCGCGGACGAGGGATGGGACGTCGACCACTTCCTGTTCGACAACCCGGAGCTCAAGACGACCGCGTACGCGTGGCTGACGGATTTCATCGGCATGCTCCCGCTGCCCGACGGCGGCCTGGCGGAGACAGCGCTGACCGCCGACGTCAACGCCGAGCGGGTCGGGCGGATGCGCCATCTCCCCCGGCTCCGGGACCGCTCGATCTTCGTCGGCAACCCGGAGGACCTCGTGGACTCCTCGCTCGGTCCCGGACTGCCGACGGTCCGGGAATGGGCCGCGGAACGGTACGCGTGTACCGGCTACGTCACCGGGTTCGACCCGTCCGCGGACCGCGAGGCGATACGGGCCGAGCTGGGTCACCGCCCCGGGGAGCGGGTGTGTGTGGTCACGGTCGGCGGTTCGGGGGTCGGCCGTGATCTCCTCGGGCGGGCGCTGGAGGCGTATCCGCGGGCCGCCGAGCGGATTCCCGGGCTGCGCATGGTCGTGGTGACCGGTCCCCGGATCGACCCCGGATCGGTGCCCGCGCCCGCGGGGGTCGAGGTCCGCGGCCACGTCCCGGACCTCCATCGGCATCTCGCCGCCTGCGATCTCGCGGTCGTCCAGGGCGGCCTCACCACGACGATGGAGCTGACCGCCCTGCGCCGCCCCTTCCTGTACTTCCCGCTCGGTCACCACTTCGAGCAGCAGGTGCACGTGCCCCATCGGCTCGCCCAGTACGGGGCCGGGCGCCGGATGGACTACGCGACCACCGATGCCGAACGGTTGGCCGAGGCCATGGCCACCGAGATCGATCGCCCGATCGCCTATCGACCGGTCGAGGCCGACGGTGCGGCGCGGGCCGCGGCGCTCCTCGCCGAGCTCCTCTAGCCACCGGGGCGATCTTCGCTGCCGAGGGGTCCTACCGACGCCGGGTCACTCCGCCGGCGGGTCCGGGCGCCGCGGCTCCTCGGCGTCCTCGGTGCGGGCGACCCGGACCCGGACGACGCCGGTCTCGAGATCCAGGCCCACGACCCTGCCCCGCTCGCCGTCGTCGTCGGACTCCTCGACGCCCTCGATGCGGGGCGAGCGGAAGATGCCACCGAAGGTCGCCACGCGACGAGGGTAGGCCGCGTCCCCGCGCTCACCCACCCGAGTCGAGCATGTCCTGCAGGCACCGGGTGAGGCGATCATGGGCCGCCCGGTCACCGAGCCGGCGGGCGGCGAGCCCGTCGACCGCCTCGGCCCGCACCGCGTCGGCCTCGGGATCGCTCGCCCGCGCCCAGCCGCACGACCAGGTGTCGGGCAGGTTCGCCACCGGGTGCACCGGCACCCCGTAGAGGCGCCCCAGGTCGCGGGAGAGCGCCTCCACACCATCAGCGTTCTGCGGCTGGATCAGAGCGCCCTCGAGCGTCGGCAGTCTGAGCTGGCGTCGGAGGCGCCGCATCCGGGGCGTGGATTCCAGCCCGAGGCCGGACGTGACGACGAGGACGAGCGGGTAGGCGTGCTGCCCCCGGAAACCAGCGCTGTGCTCGACGGTGCGTCCCCAGAGCGCGCAGCAGCCGACGACGACCGCCCCACTCCGGAACCCGACGGGGAGAGCATCGAACCGCACCATGGCGTAGAGGCCGCACTGACATTCCGGAGACGGGCATTGCTCGCAGCCGGCGGCGCAGGTCGCCGTGGTCGCGACACGGTGTCGCCACCGCAACGGGCGGACCGGTGAGACGAGCTCAGGCCCCAGCCCCCGGTCGACCACGTTCCAGGCCCGCCACCCGACGATCGGGGTGGGGAGATCGGGAGCGAGGGTCACGCCTCGGGATCGCCGACGGTGATCGTGGCCGCGGCACCGGGCATCGGCATCGTCGGGGCCGGCTCCAGCTCGGCGAGGTGGCCCGGGAGATCGCCGTCGGGCACGGGACTGACGATGGGTTCGACGACGAGGGTGCGGACTGGTTCGCCGATGTTCATGGAAGCGCCCCTCACTCGAATGGGTGAACACCCACTGTACCCCTGACTGTGGCGAGGGTCACCGTCTCCGACCCCGCCCTCGCCGCGCACCTCCATGCCGTGATCGTCCGGCGGGGTGGATGACGGCGCCCTACGCTCGGCGGTGCGCGGGGCGCTCGGGGGTGGTGACGATGACGTCGGTGTCCGGTCCGCGTGTCGACCCCGCTCCCCTGTTCGACCTGGTCACCGGCTTCCCGCCGGACGACGCCCTCGACGTCGTGGTACCGATGCCGCTGTCCCTTGCCGTCTACATGACGATGCTCGAGTCGACGGGCCACGCGGCCGAGCTCGCGGTGCTGCGCAAGCTGCACATCGAGCAGACCCGCGAGACGGTCCGTGGCATCCAGGCCGGGGTCGGCGCCCTCGTCGGCGCCGAGGTCGATCCCGCCGCCCGCCTGCGCATCACGCACATCGTCGAGGAGCGGGTTCCCGGCGTGAACGGCCTGCGCCCGCACGTCCACGCCTACGTCGGCGCCGTCCTGCGGTCCCCGATCCGTGGCCGGCAGATCCCGCTGGACGTCGAGCAGCTGAGGGACCTCGCGGAGTCGTCCCTGTTCTGCGCCCACCGCGACGGCCTCGTCGCGGCGACGACCGAGCGCGCCGGTCTCACGTGGGGGGCGACGACGTGGTCGTCGCACGAGGTCGTGGGGCCGGCCTGGCTGGCGGAACGGACCGAGCAGGCGCGGCACGACGACGTCTCCTGTCCCGGCCCCTGGCCCCGCCCCCAGATCCTGGCCGGGCCGCCGGGGTGACGGGGTTCTTCGTGCCGGGTGTCGATCCCGACGGGGCCGAGTCCCGCTACGCCGATCTCGCGGCGACGGTCGGGGCCACGGTGGCGGCCCCGTCGGAGCGGGTGCGGTGGATCCGGTTCGTCCAGGGCGCCGAGGAGTGGAGCGCCGTGGTCGGCGAACGCCTGTCCGGGGAGATGACGGCGAGGACGGCGGGCCGCACCGTCCGCCGGGCGTCGGCGCCCACCCGTCGGGTCTCCGACCCGGCGACGGTGCAGGCGATCTTCGCCGCCGAGGAGTCGTACCTGGTCGTCACCGACGTCCACCCGGTGGGCGACGTCCACGACTCGACCTGGGACAACCCCGTGACCGTCCCCCGCCGAAACGCTCGTCAGGTGGTCCGGTTCGACGGGTGACGCGACGGTCAGCGCAGGGACAGGTGCTCCCCGGGCGTGATGTGGTCGGGGCCCGAGAGGCCGTTGTCGACGGCGACTGCGGTGGCCGTGGTGCCGTGTCCGGTGGCAATCGACGAAAGGGTGTCCCCCGGACGCACGGTGTACGAGAAATCGAACTCTCCTCCGCGCGAGGCGAACGTAGCGCGGGAATTCTGCGACGAGGCGACCGCCGATTCCCGGCCCGCCAACGACGACACGAATTCGCTCAGCGCCTCGCCCCCCGAGGCCAATGCCGATCCGCCCGAGCGTGCCCCAGCCGCCGAGGTCGACGGCGCGGTGATGTGGTCGCCGGGCTGGTGATCGCGCTGCTCGTGATCTATCACTAGGGATGGAGGCGCCGGCGACGATCGGAGGAGTGCGTGGAGCCCGTCACCGTCTCGGACGAGGTCCGCGCGGCGGTCGCCGAGCGTCGGCCCGTCGTCGCCCTCGAGTCGACGATCCTCACCCACGGCCTGCCGCGCCCCCGCAACCTCGAGGTGGCGCACGACGCGGAGACGCTCCTGCGTGACGCCGGCCTCGTGCCGGCCACGATCGGCGTGGTCGACGGCCGGCCGGTCGTCGGCCTGGACCCGGGCCAGCTGGAACGCCTCGCCACCGACGACGGCGTCACCAAGGTCAGCGTCCGCGACCTCCCGGTGGCACTCGCCCGCGGCGCCCACGGCGGAACGACCGTCGCCGCCACCGCCCTGCTCGCCGCCCGCGCCGGAATCGCGGTGTTCGCCACCGGCGGGCTGGGCGGGGTGCACCGCGGTGCGTCGAGCACGTTCGACGAGTCCGCCGACCTCGTCGCGCTCGCCGGCATCCCGATCCTCGTCGTCTCCGCCGGGGTGAAGTCCATCCTCGACGTCGGCGCGACCCTCGAACGCCTCGAGACCCTCAACGTCACCGTGCTCGGCTACCGCACGGACGCCTTCCCCGGCTTCTACGTCCGCGACTCCGGCTTCGGGGTGCCCGCCCGTGTCGAGACCCCGGCCGAGGCGGCCGCAGTCGCGCGAGCCCGCGACGCGCTCGGACTGCGCAGCGCGGTGCTGCTGGCCAACCCCGTCGCCGAGGAGGCCCAGCTCGACGTCGACGAGCACCGCCGGGTCCTCGACGACGCCCTCGACGACGCCGGGGCCGACGGCATCACCGGGCAGGCGACGACGCCGTACCTCCTCGAGCGCATCCGCCGCTCGACGGCCGGGCGCAGCCTCGAGGTCAACGTCGCGGTCTACCGCGGCAACGTCGCCCTCGGCGGTGAGGTGGCCACGGCCCTCCTCGCCGACCGGTAGCCGCAGGGCCTCGGTCGGTTGGACGCGGGACACCGGTCACCAGCACAGTGGGCCCGCACGAGAGGACGGGCGCATGGCTGATCGCCGCAACGGCACCACCCCGACGACCACCCCGGCGGCGAAGGACACCACGGGACGCCGCGCGCTCGCCCTGTTCGCCCCCTACCGCGGACGCCTGACGCTGATCGCGCTCGCCATCTTCACGACGTCCGCGCTCGGCGTCGTCACCCCGTTCCTCACCCAACGGGTCTTCGACGACGCGCTCTTCGTCCGCGGCGGGCCCCGGCTGGGGCTGCTGTCGGTGCTGGTCGGACTGATGATCGGGATCGCCGCGCTGTCGGCCGTCATCGGGATCGGCCAGACCTACCTGACGACAGTGCTCGGCAACCGCGTCATGCAGTCGCTGCGCGACCGGCTCTTCACCCACCTGCAGCGGATGCACCTCGGGTTCTTCACGTCCACCCGGACCGGGTCGATCCAGTCCCGGCTGGACAACGACGTGGGCGGGGTGCAGTCGGTGGTGACCGACACCGCGTCGTCGATCCTCGGGAACGTCGTCACCGTCGTCGCCTCGGTGGTCGCGATGCTCGCGCTGTCGTGGCAGCTCTCGCTGGTCGCGTTCGTGCTGCTGCCGGTGTTCCTCGTGCTGCAGATCCGCGTCGGCCGGGTCCGCCGGAAGATCGCGGCGAGCACGCAGTCGTCACTGTCCGACATGAGCGCGATCACCCAGGAGACGTTGTCGGTCTCGGGGGTCCTGCTGGCCAAGGTGTTCGGGCGCCAGGAGCAGGAGATCGCCCGCTACCGCTCCGAGAACGACCGGCAGACGACGCTGCAGATCCGGCAGACGATGAGCGGCCAGTCGTTCTTCGCCGTCGTCACCGGCTTCTTCGCGCTGATCCCGGCGGTGGTCTACCTGGTGGCCGGGGTGCTCTTTGCGCGCGGCGACACCGCCATCTCGGCGGGCACGCTCGTGGCGTTCACGACGCTGCAGACGCGGCTGCTGTTCCCGATCGTCAACCTGCTGCGGGTCTCGCTGGACGTCCAGACGTCGCTGGCGTTGTTCGGCCGCATCTTCGAGTACCTCGACCTCGTCCCGGCGCTCCGGGACTCCCCCGGCGCCCGCCCGCTCGCGAAGGCGGACGCGCGCGGCGAGGTCGAGTTCCGCGGCGTGTGGTTCCGCTATCCCACCGACGACGACGAGCCGGGCCCGTGGGCGCTCGAGGACCTGTCGCTACGGATCGCACCCGGTCAGCTCGCCGCGATCGTCGGGCCGAGCGGGGCGGGCAAGACGACGTTGTCGTCGCTGGTCCCGCGGCTCTACGACGTCGACGCGGGGGCGGTGTGCCTCGACGGGACCGACGTCCGGGAGCTCACCCTCGCCTCCCTCCCCGTCCTGGTCGGGATGGTGACCCAGGAGAGCTACCTGTTCCACGCCACCGTCGCCGAGAACCTGCGCTATGCCGCGCCGGACGCCACCGACGAGCAGCTGCGCGCCGCCGCCCGCGCCGCGAACATCGCCGAGCACCTCGAGGGCCTCGCCGACGGTTACGACACCGTCGTCGGGGAGCGCGGGTACCGGTTGTCCGGCGGCGAGAAGCAGCGGGTCGCGATCGCCCGCGTGATCCTCTCCGATCCCCGGATCCTGGTGCTCGACGAGGCCACCTCCGCGCTGGACACCACGAGCGAACGGCTGGTCCAGCAGGCTCTGGAGCGGGTGATGTCGGGGCGGACCACCATCGCCATCGCGCACCGGCTCTCGACGATCCTGTCGGCCGACGTCATCTTCGCGCTGGACGACGGCCGGCTCGTCGAGCAGGGCACGCACGACGAGCTCCTCGCCCGCGACGGGCTGTACGCGCAGCTCTACGCCGAGCAGTTCGGCGGCGGCGCGGTCGAGGCGCGGTGCGCCGACGGCGTCCGCTTCACCGACGGCAAGGTGCTCGCGTCCCGCGCGACGGACCACTCCCCCGCCGCCTGAACCGGCGGTGTGCCGGTAGCAGGTTCGGACGACGAGGGGATCGCCCTGCGGTCATCTACGCGCGATAATCGGTCGATAGGTGCCGGCGCGGGGCGGGCACACGTGGGGCGCGGGAACGGCGGTGGGACACGTGCACGTGGAACCGCTGGCGCAGCGGGTCGTCGAACTCATCGAGGGGACGGCCTTCACCCACCTCGACTCCGCCTCCGTCCTGAGCATGCTCGCCCTCCTCCTGGCGGGCGCCGGGCTGGTCACGCTCACGAACTTCGCCCTCGACGGCGGCGAGCAGCTGTCGTTGCTCGTCGCCGAGCCGTTCCCGCGCGTCGAGGCGTCGGTCGGGGTCGTCCTGGCGCCGTACGGCGTGAGCACCTCGCTGACCGAGCGGCTGCGCCGCTACGCCGAGCACCCCGCCGTCGACGGCCTGGTCGTCGCCACCGCCGACCCCGACGTCCGGCTCCTGCCCCGCGAGATCGAGGGCATCCCGGTGCGCACCGCGATCCTCCTCGACTCCGCGACCGACTCGGTGAGCTGAGAACCGGCGCACGACGGCTGGTCCCGCGCTCTCCCGGGTGGCAGCGTGTACATCATGGAGATCGGACCCGTCCGCCGTCGTTTCACCGCGGAGCCGGTGAGCTCGCCCGTCCCGGCGCGGGCGCCGACCGAGCCGTCAGCCGACGCGGAGCCGGAGACGCCGGGCCGCGAGGCCGTCCCGACCCCGGACGTCCCGGCCGACCTCCGTTCGTGACCCTCCCGCTCCCACCCCGGTCGCCCAGCAGCGCGGGCGCCCCCGACGTCGGGACCGTTCCCGACGTCCCGGACGCCGTCCTCGGCTGGCGGACGTGGCGCATCGGACGGCGGGCGCAGCGGCGCGCCGAGCTGATCGCGCCGCTGGCCGGGTCGGCGTGGCCCGCGCGGCGCCCGCTCGTCGCCTCGTGCGGGTCCCGCGACCACACCCCGCCGGGCGAGCGCTGCGGCTGCGGGCTGTACGCGGTCGCCGATCCGGGGGTGCTGGAGTGGGGCCCGTCCGACCACGAGGTGCTCGGCGCGGTCGCGCTCTGGGGCCAGGTCGTCGAGGGCACCCGCGGGTGGCGCGCCTCGCACGGCTACCCGCGCTTCCTCGTCACCGCCCCGGTGATCCCGGCCGAGCAGCGTGCGGTGCTGAGCCGCCGCTACGGCGTCCCCGTCGTGCGCTCCGAGGTCCCGGCGCGTCACCTGGCGCGGCTCCTCGGCGGTGAGCCGACCCTCACCGAACGCCTGCTCCGCGGGCCCGCGGACGACGTGGAGGCGGTACTCGGCGCGCGGATGCCGGAGTGGGCCCACCGCGCGCGGGCGTGCCCGACCGCGCCGACGGGTCCCCGACGGCGCGCGGCCCTGCCCTGGTGGCGACGACGCTGACGCCGACCCGGGTCTACCGGCCGGGCGGCGCCTGGCCGACGATGACGCGTGATCCCTCCGCAGCCGGCCGACGCGTCGCCATCGCGTGTCAGGGCGGCGGGAGCCACTCCGCGTTCACCGCACCACCGCCACCGACTTCCTCGGCGCCGCGTCCAAGCTCAACCCGAGCCCGCGTTCCTCGAGCGGCTGCAGCGCGACGGGGTGCACCAGGCGGACCGCTTCGTCCTCGGCCTCGCCCTCGAGCGGTCGTGGGCGGCGAAGGACGCCGAGGCGCTGCGGTCGCTGCTCGACGGTGCCGCGGTGCGCCTGGAGCACCCGTTCGACGACGCTGCCGACGGTTCCGTCGCGGCGGTCGCCGACCTGCTGGCCGGCGACGTGGCGATCGACGCCACCGCCCGCCACGTCGCGGGCGCGACCACCACGTGGCGGGTGCGGGGGCACCACGACGACGGCGCGGTGCGCCCCGGCCAGGTCGCGGTCACGCTCGACCGGGATCGGGTGACCGCGCTGCGCCTGGGCGCCTGAGGGGCCCGGCGTCCGCGTCAGCGCGGCGTCACGACGACCCGACCGAGCACCTCCCGGTCCTCGAGCAGCGCGACCGCGGCGCCGGCCTCCTCCAGCGGACGCCGCGCGCTGATCGGGGGCGCCAGCGCTCCGGACTCCAGCATCGGCCACAGCCGGTCCCACTCCGCACGCGCGTACCCGGGCCGCGGGAGCGCGTAGGCGCCCCACCCGACGCCGCGGACGTCGATGTTGTTGAGCAGCAGCCGGTTCACCTTCACCGTCGGGATCTCGCCCGCGGTGAAGCCGACGACGAGCAGCCGCCCGAGCGGCGCGAGGCTGCGCAGCGAGTCGGTGAAGCGGTCGCCGCCCACCGGATCCACGACGACGTCGACGCCCTTCCCGCCGGTGAGCTCCGCGACGGCGTCCTTGAAGCCCTCCGCCGGGACGGTCTCGTGGGCGCCGGCGCGGCGGGCGAGGTCCTGCTTGTCCGGGGTCGACGCCACCGCGATCACCCGGGCGCCGAGCGCGGCGGCCAGCTGGATCGTCGCGGTGCCGATGCCGCCGGCGGCGCCGTGCACCAGCACCGTCTCGCCCTACTGCAGCCCGCCCCGGGTGACCAGGCCGAACGACATCGTCAGGTAGTTCATCGGCAGGCACGCGGCCGCGTCGAGGTCGACGGCGTCGGGCATCGGGAACGTGAGGGTCTCCGCGGCGGTCGCCCGCTCGGCGAGCGCACCGATCGTGCTGGTGGCCGCGACCCGGTTGCCCGGCGAGAACGACGAGCCCGCGGGCGCCTCTACACGGGCAGGACGCCGAGCACCCCCTCGGGATCGCTGCGCCGACGGATCCTGCGCAGCCGCGCCAGGCCGTCCCCGTAGGCCGCCGCGATCTCGGCATCGGTCTCGGGGAAGCCCGGGCGCAGCTCGACGCTGTACGTGCCGAGGGTGTGCGCGCGCAGTGCCTCGACGGTGTCGTGGGCCCAGGCGAGACAGGACTCGTCGTCCGCGGGGTCGGTCCAGATGGCGTTGAGGGGGATGTTCCACTCCCCGCGACGGCCGTGGAACGCGGTGGCGGCGTCATCGACGTCGGCGAGGGCACCGCCGGTGTGCTGGAAGTCGATGCGGCACGCCCGCGTCGGTGCCTTCCGGATCCGCGCGGTGAGTGCGTCGGCGAGGGCGGCGTCGAGGGTCGGGCCGGTGAACACCGACTTCCCGAAGAACGATCCGCGCGGCCCGTCCCCCCGTTCCGGCAGCCGGATCGGCGCGGGCTCCGCGCCGCCGGCCCCCGGGAGCGAGAACTCCGGGAGCCCGCTCAGGTAGCGGCCCGTCGTCTCCGACCGGTACCGCGGCGGGGACCCGGCGCCGGCCACGACGGCGTCGGTCGCGGCCCGGGCCCGCGCGACCGCGGCTGCGTCCCCGCTCGCGCACGCGGTGTAGAGCAGCAGCACCGGGTCGTCGGGCGAGAGGTCGGTCCAGCCGAGGACCGCTCCCATCGAGGTGTCGCGCGGCAGCTCGGGCGCGACCCGGAAGTAGGCGGCGAGCGCGTCCGTCCTCACCACCGCGCGGTCGACCCACACCGGGCCGACCTCGTGGGTGCGCAGCACCGCGGCGGTCACGACCCCGACGACGGGCGCCGCGCCCCGGACGGCCCACCACAGGTCGGCGGCGTCGCCGGTGCTCGCGTCGGAGAGGCGCACCACGTCCCCGGTCGGGAGCACGATCTCGACCTCGACGAGGTGGTCGAGCGTGAGGCCGAGGGACCGCGTCAGGTAGCCGACGCCGCCGCGGGTCACGAGCCCGAGGCCGGCGTGGCCGACGATCCCGACCGGGACCGCGCGGCCCGCCGAGGCGAGCGCGTCGAGCATCGTCGAGACCCTCGCCCCGCCGCCGGCGACGACCCGCTCGCCGTCGGGACCCGCCCCACCGAGGTGGGTCGAGAGGTCCAGCACGACGGCGTCGTCGGCGACGCAGTTCGAGCTCAGTCCCCCACCGCGCACCGTCACACGGGTGCCCGTGGCCGTCGCGGCCTTCAGCACCGCGGCGACCTCGGCGGCGCTCCGGGGTGCGATGACGCCGAGGGGCCGCCGCCGGGCGGCGGCCGGGAAGAAGACCCGGCCCAGGGCGTCGTCGTACCCGGCGGTGCCGGGAGCCAGCACCGGGACGCCCGAGGTGGAAGCGAGGTCGTCGAGCACGCTCACGGCAGGCTCCAGAGCTGGACGGTGACGAGCCAGAACACGACGGCCGCGACGGTGAGGAACGCCAGCGAGGCGACGGTCCCGACGATGTCGGTGCGGAGCTGGGCGGCGTCGGGCCGCGGACTCAGCCACGGTCCGAGCGCGCGCGTCACCACCGGCATGACGACCCACGTCAGCAGCGCCACCGACGCGATGTTGCCGACGAGCAGGCTCGCCCACAGCGGCCCGCTCGGCCAGAGGGCGCTGATCGCGAGGGTGAGCAGCACGACCGTCGGATAGAGGCCGACGAGCACCGAGAGGGCGGTCTTCCACGACGGCGGCCCGGCGGTGCCGCCGGCCCGGTCGCCGGTGGGGATCCAGCTGCCGAACGCGTTCGTGATCGTCCGGAGCCGGAAGTCCCGGAACCGCTCGCCCTCGGCGAGCAGGTCGCGGCGCTCGTCGGACGTGAGCCACCCCTCGAGGTTCGCCGCGGAGGCGAACCGGTAGACCGCGGTCCACTCCTCCTGCACGCCGGGGACCGGCCGGAACAGTTCCGACCCGAGGAACCCGGGCCACCGGCCCTCGGCGAGGGTCATCCGGTCCTGCCAGGCCAGGAACGCCGACTCCTCGCGGGGGTCGACGGCGTGCGAGACGACCACCGTCGCCGGCCGCGACGCGTCCCCGTCCCCCACGAGCACCTGCTGGGTCGGCAGCTCGTCGAACAGGGACATGCCCTGCTCGACGAGCTGCCGGCGCAGCGGGCTGTCCAGCCAGCGCCGGAGGTGCTCGACGGCGTCGAACCGGTAGACGACCGTCGCGTCGCCGTGCCGGTCGGCCGGGGACTCCTCGGTCCCGAGGTAACCGGGGAACGTCGCCGCCGCGGCCGTGAGGCCGTCCTGCCAGCGCCGGTACTGCGCGTCGCGGCCGGGCTTGACGCGCTGCCCGATCACGACGGTGGCCGGGCCGCCCCGGACCGCCGGCTCCACCCTCGTCTCGCCCATGTGCTGCACCTGTCTCCGCGAAGCGACGGGGTCAGTAGGGGTGGCGATCGGCCTTCGACGACCACGCCGAGTAGGCCTCCGCGCCGAGGTCGGGCCGGAACTGCTCGATCTTGATGCGGCGGGCGTGCAGGGGGCGGGTGAAGTCCTCGTACTGGAACGCGTCGTCGAAGCCGATGCTCTTGGTGGCGTCGAGGTCGTTGGCGAAGTAGACGGCGTCGAGCCGGGCCCAGTAGATGGCGCTCATGCACATCGGGCAGGGCGCGCCGCTGATGTAGATCTCGTGGCCCATGAACATCCGGGCGCGCTCCGGGACGGGGTCGACCGAACCCCCGGGACGCGGCACGAGAGTCAGCGTCGAGGCGTTGCGGTGGCTCGCCGCGATCGACGGCGCCTCGGGGTTGAGGACGGCGGCCGCCTTGCGCAGGGTCTCGATCTCCGCGTGGGCGGTGACGTCGCCGGTGAGCAGCACCCGGTTCTGGCCGCGCGCGACGATCTCACCGTCCTTCGCGAGGACGGCCCCGAAGGGCCCGCCCCAGCCGTTGTCCACCGACTCCTTCGCGAGTCGGCACGCCTCGGCCATCAGCTCGTCGTGGGTCATGTCGTCCCTCTCTGTGGGGTGTCGGCGCGCGCCGACGGCCGGCGGGTGCGCCGCCCTGGGAAGTGGAGATGACGGGAGGAAGATCGACGCTCCGTCAGCATCTGACCGAGGGAGCAGGTTCTTAGCCCGTTCGGCTTACCGTAAGCGTGACGCATCGTGAGAACAAGGCCGGGGTGCGGATCTCCGTACCAACCGTGATGCAGCTGCAACCGCGACCCGACCTGCTCGGTGCGGTGCTCGCCACGGACCCGGTCGCGGCCGCCGCACTACCGACGCCGGACTCCTTCGAGTTCTTCACGCGGACCCAGCGAGACCGGGCGCCCGCGTGGGAGAACCAGGTCACGCTCCGGTCGGTGGAGCTGCTCCAGGGCTACGAGCCCGGACGCTTCCTCCCGCTGATCGCGCCGACCCCGCTCCAGATGGTGGTCGCGCCGAACGACCGCCTCGTCGCGGGCGAGCTCGCGACGGCCGCGTTCGAGCAGGCCGCCCACCCGAAGAAGCTCGTGACCGTGCCGGGCGGCCACTTCGACGCCTACACCGGGACGGGCTTCGAGATCAGTTCCGCCGCGGCGCGGGACTGGTTCGCCGAGCACCTGCTGGCCGGGAAGTCCTGACCGCCGGTCAGCCCTGGGCGGTCGGCCGGACGACGATCTCACCGACGTCGACCCCGGCCGGCTGCTCCAGCGCGAACACGACGGCCCGGGCGACGGCCTCGGGCGGCATCGCGATCTCGTCCCGGGGCCGGTCAGGAGGCGAGCAGGACGGCGGCCTCGACGGTGTCGGACATGACCGCGTGGGCGACGTCGGTGACCTTGAGGCTCCGGGCGCGTGCGTACCGGCGCAGGCGGGTGAAGGCCTCGTCCGCGCTGATCCCGCCGCGCTCGCTCAGCGCACCCTTCGCCTGCTCGATGATCACCCGGTTGTCCAGGGCGGTCTGCAGCTGCTCGGTGACGCGGTTGGCCTCGTCGAGCGTGCGCTGCTGCAGGAGCACGGTGGTCGCCACGTCGGCGAGCGCCTGCGCGGCCTGCAGATCGGCCACCGGGAGCTCCCGGCGGGTGGTGGCGAACAGGTTCAGGGCCCCGAGGGCGCTCGTCCGGCAGCGCAGCGGGAGGGCGTGCACCCCGTGGATGCCGAGCTCCCGGGCCCGGGCGGCGAAGCGGGGCCACCGGTGGCCGTGCCGGGCGAGGTCACCGGCGTCGACACAGGCGCACGAGCGGTAGGCCTCCACGCACGGGCCCTCCTGAGAGCGCAGCTGAAAGAGCTCCAGCTCCTGCGCGTGATCGGTGGAGGAGGACATCACCTGGAGCCCGCCGCGGTCGTCGGCCAGCACGAGCCCGGCCGCGTCGACGGCCAGCAGGTCGACGCAGTAGCCGGTCAGGTCCTCGAGGACGGTGATCACGTCGTAGTCGGCGACGAGGGTCGCGGTCAGGTCGACCAGCGCTCCGAGCAGCGCCGCCTCCCGGCTTCGCGCCGCGGTGTCCGGATCCTCCTCGGTGGTGCTCGACATGCTCCTGCTCACCCCCTCTCGCGCCGATCGAACCAGATGTCGCGGGCCACCACAGCGGCGGCCAGGTCCTCCAGGCTGCGACCGGTGGCGTAGGCCGCCGCCCGGAGCCGGGACATGGCCTCGGCCGGGCCCACCTCGGCCTGCACGGTGACCATGCCGGCGGCCTGGTGCACGCAGCGGTGGTGCGGGACCTCGCCGGCGGACGGCGGGTCGACCGGCTCCAGGGCGTCGCGCCCGTTGAGCGGGCAGGAGGTGTCGGGGCCCATCAGGCCTCCTCGGAACGGATGCCGAGGGCATCGCCGCGATCACCGTCGTCGTGGCGGCGGGCCGCACGACCCCTGGCTGCTCAGGAGCCGACGACGGTCCCGGGACCCATTGGAGCACGCCGGGCAAGAGTGTCCCCCGCCTCGGCGCACAGGTCGATCACGTCCGACGGTTGTCGTAGCGCGCCGGTGTCGCTACCGTCCGAGGTCGGATCACCCAGCGGAGGCCCCTGACCCCGGCGCCGCTCAGCCCAGGTGGCTGAGTACGCACTCGTCGGGAGCAGCAGTGGCAGGACCTCCGGGGGAACACCCCGCAGCGACCGCACCCGCAGCAGCACCGCGCGCGCTCTCCCGTCCCGACCTCGCGGCTGCCCTCCTGGGCGAGGGCAGCGCGCCGCCCGAGGAGGCGGGGAGCGTGCGCTCCCCTCTCCTCTCCCTGCCCGGCCGCGTCCGCCGCACGACAGGGGGGCCGGCGGACGCGGCCGGGACAGGCCGGTGATCGGGCACCGCGACTTCGGGTCCGTCTCGGCCGGCGAGGCCCGGGGTCTGCTGCGCGCGATGCGGGCCGCGGCGTGCGAGGAGCTCGCCCACGAGCTGCGGGTCCGCTCCCTGGACCGCGTCATGGAGGTCATCCTCCGGCTGACGGCCCTCGCCTCGACCGCGACGTGCGAGCGGCGGGAGGTCCTGCTCGGGCTGGCCGACGAGCTCGACGAGGCGGTCCGGGGTGCCCGCCAGGTCGTGCTCGGCCGCGCCGACCCCTCGGGTCCCGCGGCGTCGGCGGCGGCCACCGAGAGGGTCGAGGTCGCGCTGGTCGACCGGGCCGGGGTCATCGTATGGACCAACCGGGCCTGGGACGAGTTCTGCGTCGCCAACGGGGGCGATCCGGGGCGCGCCGGAGTCGGTCGTTCCTATCTCGCCTTCTGCGACGAGGCCGGTGACCGCCCCAGTGCCGACGTCGCCCGGGCGATCCGGGAGGCCGTCCACGGGAACCTCCCGGCGCCGGTCCGCATCCTCGTGCCGTGCCCGTCCCCGGACCGCCCCCGGCGCTTCGACGTCCTGGTCTCGAGCCGTCACGACGACGACGGCCGGGTGGCCGGCGCCACGGTGACCCTCAGCGAGCCGTGAGGCGGACGGGGTGCGCCCCGGTCACGACGGCCGGTCGTCCGGACCGGCAGCGGTGCCCTCGGCGGGGTGGTCGGCGGGGTCCTCGGCAGGGTGATCGGCAGGGTGGTCGGCGGGGTCCTCGGCGGGGTGGTCGGCGGAGTCCTTGCCGGGGTCGGGACGGCGTCCGTCGAGCACGACCGCCGTGACCATCGCGATCGCCGCGGCGACCATGATCACCGGCACCTGGTCGGTCCCGCCGGCCCCGAGGAGCAGGACGACGAGGATCACCGAGGTGACCGGGAGCCGCAGCACCGCGGTGGTGGCCGCCGTCATGCCGATCGCGATGCCCGCCGTGGTCCCGAGTCCGGGCAGCGGTGAGACGAGCACCCCGAGGGCGGCGCCGAGGAACACCGCCGGGAACGTGGGCCCACCGCGGAACGCGCCCAGCGACACCCCGTAGGCCAGCCCCTTGGCCGCGAGCAGCAGCACCAGCGCGACGATCGGCCACGCGTGGGGCGCCCCGACCAGGGCGACCAGCGCCTTCTCCCCCGATTGCAGGACCTCGAGCACCGACCGCCCGGTGAGCAGGTGGTACGCGGCGCCGCAGCCCCCGACGACCAGCCCCGCCACCGTCGTCGCGAGGATCGTGCTCCGGGCGGTCAGGGCCGCGCTCCGCCGGCCGAGGCGCCGGGGGAGCTGGGCGGCCAGCGCCGCCAGGACGGCGATCGGCACGGTCCACAGCAGGGCGGGCCACGAGACGGCCGCGGCCGGCAGCCCGGGGATCGTCAGCGAGGGCACGGCGATCCCGGTCCAGCTCCCGAGCCCGGTGAACAGCAGCCCCCCGATCCCGGCGGAGAGCAGGCACGGCAGCAGGACGAGCAGCACGCCCGACCCGCTGAGGCCGACGATCTCGAGCATGAGGATCGCGGCGATGAGCGGGTTGCCGAACACCGGCCCGAGGGCGGCCGCGGAGCCCGCCGCGGCGAGCACCGTCGTGCCGGACGGGGACCGCCCCAGCGGGGTCCGGCGCACGGCGAGCACGACGAGGCCGCCGCCGAGCGCCGTCAGCGGCGCCTCGGGCCCGACCACCGTCCCCAGGGCGAGGCTCGCGAGGGCGGCCAGCAGCAAGCCCGGGAGGTCGACGATCCGCGGGGGCCCGCCGCCGAGGCCTTCCACCGGGATGTGGCCGCCGCGACCGGGCAGCCGCGCCACGACCAGACCGACCAGCAGGCCGGCCACCCCGACGACGAGGACGGCGTACCACGCGCTCGGCTCCTGCTGGCCGAGCGCGTGGGGCAGGGTCTCCCAGACGGCGTCCTCGAGCACCGTGACCAGCGCGAGGAAGCCGAACGCGACGAGCGCGACCGGCGCGCCGAGCGCGGCCGCGGCGAGCAGGAGCACGTGGTAGCCGCGCCCGGCGAGCACGCGGGCCGGGTCGGCGGGCCCGTCCGCCGTTGCAGTCATCCTCCTGGCCCCGGCCCGCGGTCAGGCGAGGATCCGGGCCTTCTGCCGGGAGAACTCCTCGTCGGTCAGCACGCCCTGGGAGCGCAGCTCGGCCAGCTCCTTGAGCTGCCCGACGATGTCGTCGCCGGCCGCCTGCTGGGGAGGTGGCGGGGCGTACTCGGGTTCCTGCGCCTGCTCCTGGGCCGCCCACCGCCCCCGCTGGCGGCGGCTGACCCGGTTGGACACGGCGGTGGCCGTGCCGGCGACGACGGCGGTGCGGGCGATGCCGCGCAGGAGGCCGGGCATGAACGTCTCCCTCGATGGTCGGAACGGGGTCGGAGGTGCGGGGGTCGATCAGGGACTCAGGCCGGGGCCTCGACGCCCTCGAGGGCGGCGACCAGCTCGTCGACGGGCACGCGGCCACCGGCCACGAGGCGGGCGCCGCCCCGGCGCAGCGCCGAGGCGAGCGGCGCGGCCCAGAGGTTCTCGTAGACGAGGGCCACGCCGACGGCGCCGGGCTCGAGCACCGCGCCCACCGACTGCTCGTCGTCCGACCCGAGCAGGCCGGACGCGGCGCCCCGGAAGACGGTCAGGTCGGGGATGCCGTCGCCGTCGACGTCGCCGACGTCGAGCGCGGTGATCGAGCCGTCCTGCTCCCGGCGGACGACGAGCAGGTCGAGGATGCGCACGATCCCCTGGTCGACGAGGTCGAGCAGCAGCGGCAGGCCCTCCCCGGTGCCGCCCCCGACGGGGAACTCGATGACCAGGAAGTCGATCGGGCCGACCTCGATCGTGTCCTCGTCCATGGTTCGTCCTCCTCCGGGCGGGTGCCGTGCTCGGTCGCCGATGATGGTCGCGGCACGACATGGACCCCGCCCACCACCCGAAGGTCCTGCGGCCCGGGACGAAGGTGTCGTCCACGACGGCCGATCGGCCCTGGCCGGGGA
Organism: Actinomycetospora sp.; assembly: GCF_036497585.1. Taxonomy (GTDB): domain Bacteria; phylum Actinomycetota; class Actinomycetes; order Mycobacteriales; family Pseudonocardiaceae; genus Actinomycetospora. The sequence goes on from NZ_DASXJD010000048.1 coordinate 44,859, forward strand.
ACCCTCCCCTGGTCCTTCGTCGGCCTGTGTTCCTTCTCTGGTACATCCGCTACATCCGGCGAACGGCCCACGCCGTCCCGTGGATCCACCTGGGGGTGGGCGCGGTCGGCAATCTCGCGTTCGTCGTCGGGAGCCTGATGTTCCTCAGTCCGGAGTGGACGCGGACCGGGACGTGGCTCTTCGTCGTCGCCTCCTGGGGCATGCTCATCGGCGTGCTCGGCGAGATCGCCGCGCGCTACGAGGGCCGCGTGCGCGCCCGGGAGGTGTCCGTGGCCGGCGGGGGGTAGCGCACCTACCGGTCCAGCATCGCTTCCTCGTGGTCGATCTCGCGGAGCATCTCCACGAACACGTCGTCCTCGAGCCGGCCCTGGTCCCGGAACCGCACGAACGTCTCCCGCTCGGCGGCGAGCATCTGGCGGCGCAGGCGGGAGAACGTCACCGTCGGCGCCTCCCCCACCTCCTCGATGGGTCGACCGAGCCGCTCCCACGCGCCGTTCGCCCGCTGCTCGGCCCAGGAGCGGAGCTGGCTGGTGATGTGTTCGGGGATGCTGTCCTCGGCGACCTCGTCGAGCCGGGTGATCGCCGCCTCGGCGGCGGCCTGCTTCGCGGCGGCCTCGGCGAGCGCGTCGCTCTGCGCCCCGGTGTCGTAGACCCGCAGCCGCCGGATGAGCCACGGCAGCGTCAGCCCGTGCAGGAGCAGCGTTCCCACCGTCACCGCGAAGGCCAGGAAGATGATCACGTCACGGCCGGGGACCTCGTCGGGCACCGCGAACGCCGCGGCGAGCGTGACCACGCCCCGCATCCCCGACCACGAGATGACCGCCGGCACCCGCCAGGGCGGCCGGCGCGGTTCGTGGGCCCGGATCCGCGGCACGAGCCGGAACACGTACGTCATGGGGAAGACCCAGACGATGCGGGCGAGCACGGTCGCGAGCACCACGGCGACCGCGGCCACCAGGACGCTGCCGAGTCCGGCGCGCAGCTCGTTGACCACCGGGGCGAGCTGGAGCCCGATGAGCGCGAACACGAACGCCTCGAGGACGGTGTCGAGACCTGCCCACACCGCCTGGTCCTGGAGCCGGGAGGCGAACCCGCTCTCGCTCGACTTGTGCCCGAGGTAGAGGCCTGCGACCACGACGGCGAGGACGCCCGACGCGTGGATCGGGCCGGTGAAGTCCTCGGCGAGCACGTACGTCGCGAAGGGGATGAGCAGCCCGAGCGCGCTCTCCATCACCGCGTCGTTCAGCCGGAGCCGGACGCGGTGCACGAGCCAGCCGATCACCGCGCCGACCGCGACGCCGCCCGCCGCGGTCAGGACGAACTCGCCCAGCCCGACCAGCACGCTGGGCGTCACCGCCCCGACCCCCGCGGCGGCGAGGAAGATCCGCAGGAGCGTGAGCGCCGAGGCGTCGTTGAGCAGGCTCTCGCCCTCGAGGATCGCCATCACGCGCCGCTGCAGGCCGAGACGCCGCCCGATCGAGGCGGCGGCCACGGCGTCGGGCGGGGCGACGATCGCGCCGAGGACCAGGCCGCTGGCCAGCGGCAGGCCGGGCAGCAGCCACGACGCCACGAAGCCGACCGCGAAGGCGGTGAACAGCACCAGACCGACGGCGAGCAGCCCGATCGGCCGAAGGTTCTCGCGCAGCCGACGTGGCGAGCTCTGGAGGCCCGCCGAGTAGAGCAGCGGGGCGAGGACGAGCGGCAGCACGAGGTCCGGGTCGAGGCGAACCTCGGGCATGCCGGGGACGAACGAGACGGCGAGGAAGACGACGACGAGCGCCAGGGGCGGCGAGACGCGCAGCTTGCGCGACAGCACGGTCACCGCGAGGGAGCCGACGAGGACCGCGAGGAGCACCCCGAGCGATTCGTTCACCAGACCCTCTCCCTGCGCGGACTCCGCCGACGCCGAAGCCTAGGCGACCACGCGCGGGGCACCACCCGTCGCGATCAGCCCGCCCGGGTGCGCGCGAGCCACGTCGGGGCCGCCGCGCGCTCCTCGATCTCCAGGGCCCGCGCCCGGTACCGGTGAGCCCCTGCGGCGTCCCCGAGCAGCGCCGCGAGCCGTCCGAGCCGGGACGCCACCGACCCGACGCCGAGCCCGACCGCCCAGACCGCGATCTGCTCCGGGTAGGGCGCCAGCACGCGCACGAGCTGTGCGGCCCGCTCCCGGTCGCCCAGCGCCACCACGACGTCCGCGCAGAGCACCCAGGTCACCATCGTGCTGGCCTCCACGGCCAGGTCCCCGAGGTCGGGCGGGGCGAGGCGGTCCACGAGCGCCGCGGCCTCGTCGGGACGCCCGCTCTCGGCGCACAGCACCGCGAGCGCGGCGTGGATGGAGGGCAGCTCCGGGGAGCCGGCGACCACCTGGCGGACGACCTCCTCGGCGTCGGCGACCCGGCCCTGGTCGCGGCAGAGCTGGAAGAGCTGGATCGCGTGGTAGAGCCGCGCGTCCGGCTGCCCGGTGGCCCGCCCCGCCGCGGCGACCCGCTCCAGCAGCCCCTCGGCGTCCGGGTCGCCGCACCGCAGGGCCCGCGCGACCCGCTGCAGACCCGTCATCCACTCCAGCGTGGGCTGGCCCACCTCGGCGAGCAGCTTGGTCTCGGCCGTCAGGCACCGGTCCGCCAGGGCGACGTCGCCGACCTCCACCGCCACCCGGAACCGGGTCCACCACGCGCGGTGCACCGCCACCGGATCCCCGAGCCGGCGGGCGAGGTCGACGAGCTCGCCGGTCTCGGCCAGCCGGGCGGCGAGCGTGTCGGGGCCGCCGATCGCGAACGGCCGCGCGACGAGGACGTCGGCGAGCACCCCGGGCTCGCCGAGCCGACGGGCGATGGCGAGCGAGGCGTCCGAGAGCGCGAGCCGCCGCGCCCGGTCGCCGGTGTGGAACAACTCGAGCGCCAGCACCGCGAGCAGACGCGCCCGGGTGGGCGAGTCGGCGGTCCCGACGGCGTCCACCGCGGCCTCGAGCACCGCGACCCGTTCGCGGTCGGTGATGCCGAAGACCGAGGGCTTGCTGCCGGGGCTGTTCACGATCGCCGCCCGCGCGAGCCCCTCGACGTCGCCGCGCCTGCGGGCGTGCCCGGCGGCGGCGAGCAGGGTCTGGCGGTGGGCGACGTCGCCGGCGCGGCGCTGGGCCTCGCCGAGGGCGATGAGCAGGCGGACGCGCCCGGCGTCGTCGTCGGGCTCGAGGAGCTCCACGGCCTGCCGCAGCCAGGTGGCGGCCTCGTCGTGGGCGAGCTGGGCGGCGGCCCGTTCGCCCGCGGCGACGGCGTAGGTGCGGGCCTTCGCCCGCTCGGCGGCGCCGCCCCCGGCCCGCAGCCAGTGCGAGGCCAGCGCAGGCAGGTGGTCGGCGGCCGGTCCGAGCTCCTCGAGCGCCGCGGCGATCCGCCGGTGCCACGCCGCCCGGCGCGCGGCAGTGAGCTCGTCGAGCACCGTCGCGCGGACCAGCGCGTGCGCGAACCGGTACCGGGGCACCGGGCCGGCGACCTCGACGAGGAGCCGCGCCGCGCCGGCCTCCTCCAGGGCGTCGAGCACGGCGTCCTCGTCGAGGCCGCCGGCCGCGCGCACGACGGCCGGGTCGAACTCCGCCCCGGCCACGGCCGCGATCCGCAGCACCTCGACCGTCCCGTCGGCGAGCCGGGTGAGCCGGCGCCCCATCACCTCGCGCACGCCCTCGGGCAGCCCCGTCTCCTCGAGGTGCAGGCGCGCGTGGGGGCCGTGCAGGGTGCCGGTCTCGGCGAGGTGGCGCATCACCTCGAGCACGAAGAACGGCACCCCCTCGGTCTCGGCGTGGATCGCGCGCGCCAGCGCCGGGTCGACCGGGGAGTCGGGGGCGGCGCCGTGCAGCAGCTCCGCGACCGCCGACTCCCCCAGCCCGTCGAGGTGCATCCGCTCGACGCCGGGCTGGCGGCGCAGGTCGGCGAGCAGCGCGGTGAGTGGGTGCCCACGGCCGGTCTCGGTGTCGCGGTAGGTGGCGACGACGACGAGGGCCGCGGTCAGCGGGGAGCGGGTGACGTGGCGCAGCAGCTGCAGGGTCGGCCGCGGCGCCCAGTGCAGGTCGTCGAGCAGGAGGAGCACCCGTCCCCCGGCGCCGACCGCGGCGAGCCAGGACGCGACCGCCTCGAACAGCCGGTGCCGCTCGGTCTCCGGGTCGGCGCGCAGCGGCGGGTCGAGGCCGTCCGCCAGCTCCGCGATCTCCGGGACCAGGCGGACCAGCTCGCCCGGCCACCGCCCGAGCCCGTCGCGCAGGGTCCTCGGGGCGCTGCGCGCGACGTGGTCGCGCAGCGCCTCCACGAACGGCTGGTAGGGCACGCCGAGGTCCTCGTCGCATCGCCCGGCGACCACCGGGCCGTCCCGCGCCGCCCGGTCCGCGAGCTCCGCCGCGAGCCGCGTCTTGCCCACCCCCGGCTCGCCCGCGAGGAGGACGAGCCGGGCGCCGAGCGCGCCCGCGGCGTCCCACACCGCCTCCAGGCGCCCGAGCTCCCCGCCGCGCCCGACGAACACCCCGCCGCGCTCGGCGAGCAGCGCGGGCCCGGCGGCCGCCGGGGTCACCGACCGGGTCCCGACGACGGGTGCCGGCCGCGCAGGCGCGGCGGGCCGGCCCTCGAGCGCCGGGTCCTGGCGCAGCACGGCGGCGTGCAGCCGGACCAGGGCCGCACTGGGGTCGATGCCGAGCTCCTCGGCGAGGTGGTGGCGCAGGTCGTCGTAGGCGCGCAACGCGTCGGCCTGCCGGCCCGCGCGGTAGAGCGCGGTCATCAGCTGGCCCCGCAGCCGCTCGCGCAGCGGATGCGCACGGACCAGCCCGTCGAGCTCGCCGAGGAGCTCGCCGTGGCGCCCGCAGGCGAGATCGGCCTCGAGGCGCTCCTCGAGGGCCCCGAGCCGGTCCTGCTCGAGCCGCGACGCCTCGGCACGGATCAGGGGCGAGTCGAGCGCGTCACCCAGCAGCGGGCCCCGCCACAGGCCGAGCGCGGTGCGCAGCGTGCGGGCCGCGGTGTCCGGATCGCTCGCGAGTACCGCCCGCCCCTGCGCCACCAGCCCGCAGAAGCGGCGGGCGTCGACGGTGTCGGGGGCGAGCGCGAGCAGGTAGCCCGGGGCGCGCGTGACCAGCAGGCCGTCCCCGCCCGCCGCGCGCAGCGCCCGGCGCAGCCGCGACACGTGCACCCTCAGCCCGTGCGCCCAGCCCTCGGGCATCCGCTCGCCCCACAGCTCGCCGGCGAGCCGGGCGGCGGGCACGACGGCGTCGGGCGCCAGCAGCAGCACCGCGAGCAGCGCTCGTTCGCGCGTGCCCCCGAGCTCCGCCGGCCTGCCCTGGTCGTCCACGGCCTCGAGCGGCCCGAGCACCCGGAACTCCATGCGCCGCCCCCCGGTCGCAGCCGGCTACCTCACCGGCCCGACGAGCCTCCCACGGTTCACCCCTCCGGGGCACCGGTCACTTCGCGCGGTGACTCCGTGGTGACCCGCCCCGCTACCCGGTCACGGCACCGTCGTCGTCGCACGGTCCCGGACCCGGGACCCGCCACCCGAGGAGCGCGGAGCCATGACCAGCACCACCACCGACAACGCCACCACCGTCGCGACCGTCTACCGGGCCTTCGGCTCGGGCGACATCGAGACCCTCCTGGGCCTCATCGCCGACGACGTGCGCTGGGAGTCCGACTGGGAGGACAACTTCGCCCAGCGCGCCGGCGGCCCGGCGTTCTACCGCCCGTTCCGCGGCCGGGACTCCCTCGGCGGCTTCTTCGAGGCGATGGGCGCCAACACCTTTCACCAGCTCGAGGTCCGCGACGTCATCGTCGACGGCGACCGCGCAGTGGCCCGCGTCGCGCTCGAGTACACGATGCCCTCGGGCGGGCGCTACCGCGACGAGCAGCTGCACCTGTGGACGTTCGACGGCGACGGCAAGATCGTCGCGATCCGGCACTTCCTCGACACCGCCAAGCTCCTCTCCGCAACGCGCGGGGAGGACACCACGGCGGGACCGTCGTGAGGAAGCCGGGCCCGTGGCCGCGCCTACCGCGGGCCTTCGAGGAGCTGGAGCGCGAGCTCGACGGCCGTCGCGGGCCATCGTGCGGCTCTCCGGGATGCGAGAGGTGCCGGCCGGGTCCTCGCGGGACGCCTCGTCGGGTCCGGAGGGTGAGGCCACGGGAGGGATGAACCAGGCGCCGTCCGCTGGGTGGGAAGGCCGTTCCACCCGGCGGCCCGGCGGCGCAGGATGACGATCCCCACCACCTCCGGAGGCCCCGTGCCGGACATCCCGGTCAGCGACGTCGACCTCTTCGCCGACGACGCCCGCGTCGACCCGTACCCGATCTACCGCGCGCTGCGCGACCTCGGCCCCGTCGTCGAGATGCGCCGCCACGGCCACTACGCGCTGCCGCGCTACGCCGACGTGCGCGCCGCCCTCATGGACTGGAAGACGTTCTCGTCGGCCAGGAGCGTGTTCGTCGACGAGACCATGAACGCCCAGCTCGAGGGCATCACGCTGTGCAGCGACCCGCCGGACCACACGATGATGCGCTCCGTGCTGGGCCGCCCGCTGCGCCCCGACCGGATGCGCGAGATCGCCCCGACGATCGAGCGGGAGGCCGACCGGATCGTCACCGCGCTGGTGGAGAAGGGGCGCTTCGACGCCGCCACCGAGCTCGCCGAGCACCTGCCGATGACCGTGGTCTCCCAGCTCGTCGGCCTCGGGGAGGGCCACCGGCAGAAAATGCTGGAGTGGGCCGCGGCCATCTGGGACGTCCAGGGCCCGGCGAACGAGCGCTTCCACGCCGCGATGCCGGCCGTCGAGGAGTTCCTCGGGTTCGCGAACAACGAGGCGGTCCCCGGCAACATCGACCCCGACGGGTGGGCCGCGCACCTCTACGAGGCCGCCGACCGCGGGGAGATGCCGCGCGAGAAGTGCCCGGTGATGATGCTGGACTACGTCACCCCGAGCCTGGACACCACGATCCTGGGCATCACCGCCGCCGTCGCGCTCTTCGCCCGGAACCCCGAGCAGTGGGACCTGGTGCGCGCCGACCGCTCGCTCATCCCGCACGCGATCAACGAGGTGCTGCGCGTGGAGACCTCGGTCCCGCAGTTCACCCGCGTCCTGACCGAGGACCACGAGATCGACGGGGTGCCGCTCCCGGCGGGGAGCCGGGTGGCGCTCCTCTACGGCTCGGCCAACCGTGACGAGCGCAAGTACCCCGACCCGGACCGCTTCGACGTCGCCCGCCGCCCGTCGGACCACCTCGCGTTCGGTCGCGGCGAGCACGTCTGCGTGGGCATGCACCTGGCCCGGCTCGAGATGTCGACGTTGTTCGACCGGCTGGCCGACCGGGTGGAGCGGTTCGAGATCGTGGACGCGGCGCCGATGTTCAACAACGGGCTGCGCGGGCTCGCGCGCCTCGAGGTGGCGGTGTCGGCCGCGTGAGCGAGGCCGTCGACGTCGTCGTCGTCGGCGCGGGGTTCTCGGGGCTCGCGGCGCTGCACCTGCTGCGCGAGCGGGGGCTGCGCGTGCGCGCCTACGACGAGGCGGGCAACGTCGGGGGGACGTGGTGGTGGCACGCCTACCCCGGCTCCCACCTGGACACCGAGTGCCACCTCTACCAGTACTTCTTCTCCGAGTCGCTCTACCGCGACTGGGGCTGGAGCGAGCGCCACCCGGCGGGCTACGAGGTGCAGCGCTGGCTGCGCTTCGTCGTCGATCGCCTGGACCTGCGCCGGGACATCCGGCTCGGGACGCGGGTCGTCTCCGCCCGGCCCGACGACGGCGGGTGGACGGTGCGGACCGACCGCGACGAGACCGTCAGGGCCCGGCACCTGGTGGCGTGCACCGGACGGGTGCCGGTCGAACCGGACGTCGACGTCCGCGCGTTCGGCGGGCTCGTCGTGCGCACCGCCGCGTGGCCGGAGAACGGGCAGGACCTGACGGGTCGGCGGGTCGGGATCGTCGGGACGACGCCCGCGACGGTCCAGCTGGTCCCGTGGATCGCCGACCGGGTGGCGGAGCTGGTCGTGGTGAGCACTGGGGCGGTCGACGTCGTGCGGCGGGTGAACCCGGCTTACGGCTGGCGGGAGCGGGAGGACTACAAGGCCCGGTTCGCCGACCTCCCGGGCGAGGTGGTGCGGCCGGTGCCCGACCGGGCGGCGATGCGGGCACGCACGCGCGACCCCCGGCTGATCCCCACCGGCGAGCCTCGCCGCGCCGTGCTGGACGACGGCTACCTCGAGGTGTTCGACCGCGACCAGGTGTCCCTCGTCGAACTCACCGACCTGGCGCGCGTGCGGGCCGACGGGCTCGAGCTGACCGACGGCGCGGTGTGCGCGCTCGACGTGCTCGTCGTCGCCGACGACTTCGACGCCGGACCGCCCGCGGCGACGCTCCTGGACGTCGGGACGGATCACCCGGGGTTCGCCTCCGTCGTCGCTCCGTGCGGCGGCACCGCGGCCGTCGAGCTGCAGCGCTCGCTCGCGTCCGTCGTCGAGCGCATCGTCGCGGGTTGACGTGCCGATGGTCGAGATGCGATGGCCCAGCTCGCAGGAGATCGCCGCGGCGTACGGGGCGTGACGCGGCCGCCACGACGGCTAGGTTGACGTCATGCCGGGGCAGCCGCGGGCGACGTTCGAGCTGCGGGCGCTCGGCCACGTGGAGTCGCGGCTGCGGGCCGGCGACGACGCCCCGAAGCAGGCCGACGAGGGCGCCCCGGACGCGTGGCTGGTTCTCGACCCCGGGCTCGCCGACGCCTGCGCCGACCTCGCCCCCGGTGACGAGCTCGTGGTCGTCACCTGGCTGCACGAGGCCGACCGGGACGTCCAGGTCGTGCACCCCCGCGACGACCCCGCGCGCCCGCCCACCGGGGTGTTCAGCACCCGCTCGCCGGCGCGGCCGAACCCGCTCGGGCTGCACACGGTCCGCGTGCTCGTCGTCGACGGCACCCGGGTCCACGTCGACGCCCTCGAGGCGTTCGACGGCACGCCCGTCGTCGACCTCAAGCCGGTGCTGACTCCGCGCCGATAGGTAATGCCTGCCGAGTGGACCGTCAGGGCTGGCCGGGCAGCCGTGGAGGTCCACTCGGCGCCCGCGGGACGGGGACGTGCTCACGGGCGCGGAGCGCACCTATGTTGGGTCCCGTGCAGGTGTCGACGCTGACGCGCTACCCCGTGAAGTCCATGCTCGGCCAGCACCTGGACGAGGCGGTGGTCGGCGAGACCGGGCTGGAGCGCGACCGCTGGCGGGCCCTCACCGACCCGGCGACGGGCTACGTGTGCACTGCCAAGCACCCGCGGCTGTGGCGGCGGCTGCTGCAGTACACGGCGGCGGCCCACGACGATCGCGTGCTGGTGACGACGCCGGCCGGCGAGACCCTCGACGCCGACGACCCGCGCCTCGTCGAGACCCTCACCGCCGACCTCGGGCGCCCCGTCGAAATGCGCGACCAGCGCCCGCCGGCGTCGTCGGTGGAGCGGCCCGACCCCGAGGAGGTCCTCGCGCAGGGCGTCGAGGCCGAGGTCGAGGCGCCGACGCTGGAGATCTCGCAGGGGACGGCGGGCGACACGTTCGTCGACCACTCCCCGGTCCACCTGATCACGACGGCGACGCTGGACCGCCTCGGCGTCGAGGCGCTGCGCTACCGCCCGAACCTCGTGATCGACACCTCCGGCACCGACGTCCAGCCGTTCGCCGAGAACGGGTGGCTGGGCCGGGAGCTCACCATCGGCGAGGTGGTGCTGCGCCTGACGCTGCCCACCCCGCGGTGCTCGGTGCCGACGCTCGAGCACGGCGACCTGCCCCGGAACCCCGGCGCACTCCGGCCGTTGCTGACCGGGAACCGCGTCGAGGTACCGGGGTTCGGTGTGCTGCCCTGCGCCGGCGCGTACGCCGAGGTCGTCCGCGGCGGGACGGTCCGCCGAGGCGACGCAGGTGCCTTCGGCATGTGAGCACTTTCCGGGGCTATAGCCCCGGAAAGTGCTCACGAGGGCGTCAGCGCACCAGGTCGTACCGGTCGAGGTTCATGACCTTGTCCCAGGCCTTGACGAAGTCCCGGACGAACTTCTCCTCGGAGCCGTTCTCCGCGTAGATCTCGGCCACGGCGCGCAGCTCGGAGTTCGAGCCGAACACCAGGTCGTTGCGGGTCCCGGTCCAGCGGACCTCGCCGTCGGCGCCGCGCGCCTCGTAGAGACCCTCCTCCTCGGCCACCTTCGACCAGGTGGTGTCCATGTCCAGGAGGTTGGTGAAGAAGTCGTTCGTCAGCTGCCCCGGGCGGGTGGTCAGCACACCGTGGGTCGTGCCGCCGGTGTTCGCGCCGAGGACGCGCAGGCCGCCGACGAGGACCGTCATCTGCGGTGCCGACAGGTCGAGCAGGTTGGCCCGGTCGACCAGCAGGTACTCGGCGGGGAGCTGGTGGCCCTTGCCGAGGTAGTTGCGGAAGCCGTCGGCCGACGGCTCGAGGTGGGTGAACGAGTCGACGTCGGTCCACTCCTGCGAGGCGTCGGTGCGGCCCGGGGTGAACGGGACCTCCACGGACACGCCGGCGTCGGCCGCGGCCTTCTCGATCGCGGCGCACCCGCCGAGGACG